>NZ_AP018448.1:4053214-4365000 GCF_030294945.1 Streptomyces graminofaciens
CGATCCATCAGGAACGCGCGCGGCAGACCCGGCAGTTGATCCTGCGGGTGGCCGCGGAGGAGTTCGCCACGAACGGGTTCCGGTCCACCTCACTGGCGAACGTGGCCAAGCGGGCGGGCATCACCAAGGGGGCGATCTACCACCACTTCGGCAACAAGGAGAACCTCGCCGCGTCCGTGGTCGAGGAGCACTACTCGCTGTGGCCGACCCTGGTGGCCGAGACCCGGGCCCAGGGGCTGAACTCCATGGAGACCATCGTCGCCCTGCTGGAGCGGGTGGCCACGGTCTTCCGGGACGACCCGCTCGTCCAGGCGAGCGCCCGACTGCAGATAGAGCGCTCGACCATCGGGATCCCGCTGCCCACACCGTTCGTGGGCTGGACGACTCTGTTGACCGACCTGTTCGGCGCCGCGCACCGGGACGGCCACCTGCGCCCCGAGTGCTCGCCACAGATGGCCGCCCGCGTCATCGTGGCGGCGTTCTTCGGGATCCAGCACATCTCCGACACCCTGCACGAGCGCCGGGACATCCTCGAACGCTGGGAGGAGGTCAAGCAGTTGGTGTTCCCGGGCATCTGTGCCCCGGGCGTCGAGATCCACTGACGGGGAACGCACGCGACGGCGTCGGCGCGGCCCACGCCCCGCCGGCCCGGGTCGCGAACGCGCCGGCCCGGTCACTCCGTTTCCGGGGCCTGGGCCTGCCACCTCGGCGGTCAGGGGCCCCTGACGCCCCGCCAGGCGCTTCGCTTCGGCGGTCACCACGGCGGCCAGGTCGGCGCTCAGACTCTCCCGTACGGGATGCCCCAGGAGGAGCGCGGACCGGCCCTGGCCAACGCAGGTACGTGACCCCGAAGACTTCTGGGCCCCGGCGCCTGCGGCGACGCCCAGGCCGTGCCACCCAGCGGCAAGCCTGAAACGAGGACCGCCGTCCCGGCTTCGCGAACAGCGCGCTCGGGGCGGGCCCGGCGCAGGGCGGCGGCCTCGATCGCAGCAGCCTGGCGGCGGCACCGGGTCCAGGACCGCGACGCACTCCACGTGCGAGGTCATCGGGAAGATGCGCAACTGATCCCCGCGGGTCAAACCCCCAAGTCAGGCCCTGTTTTCAGGCCTTCCAGCCAGGCTCTACCAATCGATGGGCGTCACAAGATGCGCCTCGTTGTCCGGGCCGATCGCCCCGCCCACCTCGGGCACTCACCCACAGCGGCACCCCGTAGTGCACGAACGAGCGGGAAGCTGTCGCCGAACCGGGCGCCGCAGAAGGCCCGCTGCAGCTAGCCGATCACTGCCGCGCAGAAGCCGCGCCGGGAGCCGGGCGAGCTTCTGGAGCGCCCGGTGGCTTTAAGGCACCCGTAGGCGGTCACCGATCGGTGCATCCAGTCTCAAAGCTTGAACACAAATTACACACATCCCCTCTTCAATACTGGCCCCGATGGTCTAGATTGACCGTGCTTCAGCTGTTCGGACACGAGGCGACCAATAATGATCTATAGGTCCGGCGTTACGGAAAGCCAGTAGTCGCGTCCCCGGCGCCAGACGTGGGGGTGATCAATTCTTGGAGCCCGAGAGGGGGCCTTGGGTGCGGGGAGCACCCGAGGGTTCGACGGTTCACACACACCTCGAGGGTCTGGCAGGACATGCGGGTCTGCTGCCGCCAGGGCGGGTTGTTCAACTGGCTCTGAAATAGCCGGAATGTCATTCATGCACGGGGGGCGGGGGCCTTCCGGGGGGAGGACAGTACGGGGGGCGGGGGCCTCCCGAGGGGGAGCAACAGTGTTAGGCGAACACGTCGAACCACTGGGGACCTGGGGGGTTCTGTGCGGCAAGGGGAATTGGCCAGCCCGTTTCCATCGGCGCGCGGGCGTATGGCGAACGGGGCAATCAGCCGGCCCGCGATCGAATGGGAGCAGCGGTACCGCCGTACCGTGATCATCAGCGATACCGCGGCCACCGCTTTCGTGGTGGCGGCGATCGGCAACTTCTTCGGGGCCCGGGACGCGGCCAACTGGCACGAGAAGTGGGGAATTCTCGCGTTCGGCACCGAGCTGCTGGTGCTGGGGTCGCTCGCGGTGAGCCGGGCATGGGCTCCGGCCGTGCTCGGCCAGGGAGCCGAGGAATTCCGCCGGCTCGGACGCTCACTGTTCATGGCGACCGTCGTACTGGCGCTCGGCGGGATCGCCCTCACCTCGCGCAACATCAAGCTCTGGATCTTCGTCGCGATTCCGGCGATCGCGCTGGTCACCATGACCATGCGGTACCTGCTGCGCCTCTCGCTGCACAAGCAGCGGAAGGAAGGGCGGTGCCTGAGACCGGTGCTCGCCGCCGGGAGCCCGGCCACCGTGCGCGACCTGATCACCCGGACCCGTAAGTTCCCCCACCTCGGCTGGCGGGTGGACGCGGTGTGCACGACGGACGGTCGCGGGCTCGACGATGACCAACTGGACGGAGTGCCGGTCGTCGGCCGGCTGGAGGACGTCGCCAAGCACGTCCGCCACGACGGCTACCGAGTCGTCGCAGTCACACCGGACCCGCACTGGTCACCGGACCGACTGCAGCGGCTGGCCTGGAACCTCGAAGGCAGCGACGCCGAGATGGTCGTGGCCCCCGTGCTGATGGAGGTGGCCGGGCCGCGGCTGCACGTCGACGCGGTGCTCGGGATCCCGCTGCTGCGGGTCAGCATGCCGACCTTCACCGGGGGCCGCCGGGCGGTCAAAGAGGTCGTCGACCGGATAGGCGCAACGATTCTGCTGATGCTGTTCGCGCCGCTGATGCTGATCGTCGGGCTGCTCGTGGTGGTGGACAGTCGGGGTGGGGCGTTCTACCGCCAGCGCAGGGTCGGCAAGGACGGCCTCGAGTTCACCATTCTCAAGTTCCGCACCATGGTCGCCGGGGCTGACGGGGCTCGGGCCGCGCTCGCCGGCCGCAACGAGGGCGCCGGCCCGCTGTTCAAGCTCCGCCGGGACCCGCGGGTGACCCGGGTGGGAACGATGCTGCGCCGGTACTCCCTCGACGAGCTCCCGCAGCTTTTCAACGTGCTCACCGGATCGATGTCGCTCGTCGGTCCGCGGCCTCCGTTGCCGGAGGAGTCCGCCGCGTACGGCCCGGACATCCGGCGACGGCTGCTGGTCAAGCCCGGACTCACCGGCCTGTGGCAGATCAGCGGACGCAGCGACCTGTCGTGGGAGGAGGCGGTCCGGCTGGACCTGCGGTACGTGGAGGACTGGTCGCTCGCCCTGGACACAGTGATCTTGTGGAAGACGCTGCGTGCGGTGCTCCATGGGCAGGGGGCCTACTGATGCGCGGGAGTCTGCAACTCAACGGTCCCGCCGACGCGCGGACCGCAGGCCCCAAGGGCCTGCCCTGGGGGAGGAACGGGTCATGAGGGTCAGCGTTTTCGGGCTCGGCTACGTGGGCTGTGTGTCGGCCGCGTGCCTGGCCAGCATGGGTCACGAGGTCATCGGGGTGGACGTGAACCAGGTGAAGGTCGACCTGGTCAACGACGGCAGGGCCCCGGTGGTCGAGGAGCGGATCGGCGAGCTCATCGCCGACGTCGTGCGGACCGGAGCATTAAGCGCCACCGTTGACGTCCGCGAGGCGATCATGGGCAGTGAGGTGTCGCTGGTCTGCGTGGGCACGCCGTCGGAGCCCAACGGCAGCCTGTGCACCACGTACTTGGAGCGGGTCACCGAGCAGATCGGCGCCGCGCTGGCCGAGCGGGGCGGGCGGCACACCGTCGTGTTCCGTAGCACCATGCTCCCGGGCACCTGCCTGAACCTGCTGGTACCGATCCTGGAGAAGTACGTCGGCGGCACGGCCGGGGTGGACATCGGGGTCGCGGTCAACCCGGAGTTCCTGCGCGAGGGCACGAGCGTGCGGGACTTCTTCGACCCGCCCAAGACCGTCATCGGCGAGCTCGACCCGGTAAGCGGCGACGCGGTGCTGGCGCTGTACGACGGCCTGCCCGGCGAGGTGTTCCGGGTGCCGATCCCGACGGCCGAGGCGATCAAATACGCGGACAACGCGTTCCACGGCCTCAAGATCGGCTTCGCGAACGAGCTGGGCGCTGTGTGCCAGGCGCTCGGGGTGGACTCGCACCAGGTGATGGACGTGTTCCTGGCCGACCGCAAGCTGAACATCAGCCCCGCCTACCTGCGGCCCGGCTTCGCCTTCGGCGGCTCCTGCCTGCCCAAGGACCTGCGCAGCCTGGTCCACGCGGCGCAGCGGGCCGACGTCTCGGTGCCCATCCTCGCCCATGTGCTGCCCTCCAACTCCGACCATCTGCAGCGCGCGGTGGAGCTGGTCGAGCGCACCGGCAAGCGCCGGGCGGGCCTGTTCGGGCTGTCCTTCAAACCCGGCACCGACGACCTCCGCGAGAGCCCGCTCGTCGAGCTGGCGGAGAGGCTCTACGGCAAGGGGTACGACCTGAAGATCTACGACGCCAATGTGAGCCTCTCCCGGCTGCTCGGCGCGAACCGCGAGTACATCGAGACCCGGCTGCCGCACCTCGCGCAGCTGCTCGCGGACTCCGTGGACGAGGTGCTCGAACACGCCGAGGTGGTCCTGGTCGGAACCAGGGATCCGGCCGTGCTGTCGGCGCTGCCCCATGGCGACGACGGCCCGGTGATAGTCGACCTCATCCACCTTCCCGACGCCGAGGCGCGCCGGGCCGAACCGGGGTACATAGGCCTTGCCTGGTGACACGACGAGCGACGACCGGCCGGGCCGGCGCGCGCTGATTCTGGTGGAGAACCTGTCGGTGCCGTTCGACCGGCGGGTGTGGCAGGAGTGCACGACGCTGCGCGACGCGGGCTGGAAGGTGCACGTCATCTGTCCCCGGGGGACCAAGCGGGACACGGAGGCGGAGGCGGAGATCGACGGGGTGCGGATACACCGCTACCCGTTGCGCGCGGCCACCGGAGGGCCGGCCGGCTACCTGCGGGAGTACGGATCGGCGTTGTGGCACACGGTCCGGCTGGCCCGGAAGGTCGGCCCGGTCGACGTGGTCCATGCCTGCAACCCGCCCGACCTGCTGTTCCTGCCGGCACTGTGGCTGAAGCGGCGCGGAGCGCGGTTCGTCTTCGACCAGCACGACCTGGTACCCGAGCTGTACCTCTCCCGGTTCGGCCGCGGCGAAGATCTGCTCTACCGCGCCGTGTGCGCGCTGGAACGGCTGACCTACCGGGCCGCGGACGTCGTGCTCGCCACGAACGAGAGCTACCGGGACGTCGCGGTGCGCCGTGGCGGCCGGCGGCCGGCGGACGTTTTCGTGGTGCGCAGCGCGCCCGACATCGAACGGTTCCAACCGGTACCGGCCGAGCCGGAGCTGAAGCGCGGCAAGCCTCATCTGCTGTGCTACCTCGGCGTCATGGGCCCGCAGGACGGCGTCGACTACGCCTTGCGGGCCCTGGCGAAGCTGCGCGACGAGTTCGGGCGGACCGACTGGCATGCGGTGTTCGTCGGCGCCGGCGACGCCTTCGACGCGATGGTGGAACTGTCCCGGAAGCTCGGGCTCTCCGAGCAGGTGCAGTTCACCGGGCGCATTCCGGACGCCGACCTGGTGCGCTACCTGTCCACCGCGGATGTGTGCCTCTCCCCCGACCCGCGCAATCCGCTCAACGACGTGTCGACCATGAACAAGGTCCTGGAGTACATGGCGATGGGCCGGCCGATCGTCTCGTTCGACCTCCGGGAGGCGCGAGTCTCCGCCGGTGACGCCGCCGACTACGCGCCCGCCAACGACGAGGCCGAGTTCGCCAAGCTCATCGCGCTGCTGCTGGACGATCCGGAGAAGCGGGCCCGGATGGGCAAGATCGGCCAGGAGCGGATCAGCGGGGCGCTCTCCTGGCGCAACTCCCAGCGATCACTGCTCGCCGCCTACGCCGCTGCCTGCCGTGACGACTCTCCGGTGTCGGCGGGCCACCCGAACCGGGTAAGAAAGAGGCCGCGCCGTTGAGCGATGACACGATACGCCTGGTCACGATCGGGCGGATACTCCGTCGGCGCCGACGGCTTCTCACCATCCTCGCCGTGGTGGGTGCGCTCGTCGGCTACGGCACCTCGTTGCTGCTTCCGCCGCGTTACACGACATCGGCATCGGTACTGCTGCCGGGTGCGTGGGAGGAGCGCGAGCTGCTGACCCAGACGGAGATCGCGACCAGTTCGGTGGTGGTCGACCGCGCGGCCGCCACGCTCGACTGGACCGGGGTCGGCGGCAGCGAGCTGCGGGATCGGGTGAGCGCCGAGGCCACCGACGGGAACATCATCAAGATCTCGGGCACGGCCGACACCCCGAAGCGCGCACAGCAGCTCGCCGACCAGGTGGCCCAGCAGTTCGTCGCCTTCGCCGCGCGGATCGCGGGCGAGGACACCGAGTCCGAAGCGGCGGCGCCCGAGGCACTGCGGCAGATGGTGGTGAAGACCAACCGCCGTATCACCGAGCTGGCCGACGCGGCCGGTCCGGGGCAGACCGTGGAGAGCGTGCAGACCCGCACCGAACTCGCGAAGCTGCGCGCCGCGCTGCAGCAGGCCATCGACAAGCTGGACCAGGCCGACCCGGCCTCCGAACAGGCCAACCTGGTCGTCATGGGGCCGGCGGCCCGGCCGACCGGGGAGACACCGCCGACGAGGACGCAGCTCATCGTCGCCGGGGCGCTGCTGTTCTTCCTCCTCACGGTCATCGGCCATCTCGTCGCCGCTCGGATGAGTCGCCGGCTGCGCACCGAACCGGAGATCGCCGCGGCGCTGGGCTCGGCACTGCTGGGCACCGTCGACGTACCCGGTGAACGGGCCGCGTACCGGCCGAAAGGCCGTGGCCCGCGGGCCCGGATCCGGAGGCTGCTGGGCGCCGACATCCGGTGGGACCTACCGACCCCGCGGACCTCCGGCGACGAGGCCGGCAGGCAGATCCGCTACCGGCGGGTGTGCGCCCGCCTCCGGGACCAGCTGCCGGTCCCCCGGCGGCTGCTGGTTGTCGTCCCGGACGGCGACGAGATCGCCCGCCGGGCCGCCGGGCAGCTCGTCGCCGAGGCCGAGAGCGATCCGCTGCTGCGGGTGGTGGGGGTCTCGGTGTCCCGGCCGATGGTGCCGGACCGCGACAACGAGTCCGGTGCCCTGGTCGTGCTCAGCGCGGGCAGCTGGACCGCAGGGGAGCTCGCCGGCATCGCCGAGGCGTGTGCGGACGCCAAGCACGAGATCGTCGGCATCGTCCTCGCCGGCCCGGTCCGGGCCCGTCCGACGCGGTCCGCCGGCCGTCCTCGGGATGCCGCCACGCCGGGGCTCGCGGTCGGCGACGACGCGACGGGAGGTTCACGGTGACGACGCGTACGACTTCGGAGTCGTCGGCCGCCGCTCCGCTGCTGGACCTGCAGGCGCTGGTGGTGGCGGTGCGCAGGCGCCGCCGCCTCTGGTGCTCCATGGCGCTGCTGGGGCTGCTCGCCGGCGTGGCGGTGGCGGTCCTGCTGCCGCCGCCGCCGACCGCGGTGACCAAGGTGCTGGTCGCGCATCAGGCGGACCAGCCGAACGACCCCGGAACGCTGATCCGCACCGACGTCGCGCTGTTGCAGACCACGCGGATCGCCAGTGAGGCCCTGCAGTCCCTCGAGTCCTCGGAAAAACCGGAGGACTTCATGGAGGACTACGAGGGTCTCGGCCTGACCAACAACCTGCTGCAGATCAATGTGACGGGTGACAGCGACGCGGAAGCGGTGGCCCGCGCCAAGGCGCTGGCCGACGCGTTCGTCGCGGACCATGTGAAGCGGATACGGGAAGCCGCGAACGCCGAGGCCAAAGCCCTGCTCGACCAGCGTGACCGGCTACAGGACGATCTCGCCCAGGTCAACAAGGCGATCGGAGACGGATCACCGGACAGCGGGCCGAAGTCGTCGGCGGACATGGAGTCGCTCTTCGCCCGCCGGGCCGAACTCACCTCGCGGATCTCCGATTTCGACCAGCGCGCAGCGGAGGCGCGCATCGGCACGCCCCAACTCGTCGCCGGCACACAGATCGTGGACGCACCGCGCGCGGTGCGCCACTCCCTGCCCAAAACCGCTGCCACCAACGCCGCGATCGGGCTCCTCCTCGGGCTCGCCCTCGGGCTCGCGGTGGCCGCGGTCGGCACGGTGGTGGCGGACCGCCCCGTGCTGCGCCGGGACATCGCGGCGAACCTCGGCGCCTCGGTCATCGCGGAGCTGCCCGGCCGGTCGGCCGGGCTGTGGCGGCGCCGACGGATCCGGGCGGCACGCGAACGGCTCACCATGTCCCTGGCCCGCGCCGTGCGCGGCTCCGCGGACCCGGTGTCGCTGCTGGAACTGGGCTGTGCGCGCAGCGCGAGCGTGATCGCCCTGGACCTCGCCGGGGCACTGGCGGCGGACGGGCCAGTGGTCGTCATCGATGGCCTGCCCGACCTGCGGCTCGCCGGCCGCCGCCCGAAACCAGGAGACCCGACCGTGGTCAGCGGCGAGCGTGCCGCGGCCGTGTCGCCTCAGGAGCGCCGGCTCGGCGTCGGCTCGGTGGCGCCCGGCACGGCGTGGACCGACCTCCAGTACCTCGGCACTCAGACCGTGCTCGTCGTGCGTGCCGGGCACGGCAGCGCCGCATGGCTGCACACCGTGGCGCGGCAGCTCGCGGACCAGCGCATTCCGGTGATCGGTGTGGTGCTGATCGACCCCGATCCGCGTGACCGGACCGACGGCACGCTGTGGGACGGGCTGCGCACCGCGCTGCGCGGCCAGAACGAGCGGCTGGCCCGGCAGAACGGGACGAGCCGACATCGGACGGAGCGGCTGCCGGTGTGGGCGGATCGGGTCCCGGACAGCGACCAGGAGGCACGGTAGGACATGTGTGGCATCGCAGGCACTTACCGATGGCCGGACGGGAAGGTCGTGACCGACCGGCTCACCGATACCCTCGCCCACCGCGGTCCGGACGGGGCGGGCCGGTACAGCCACCCCGCCGGTGACGGCGAAGTGCACCTCGGGCACCGTCGGCTGGCCATCATCGACCTGTCCGAGACCGGCGCCCAGCCGATGGTCTCGGGCGGCCTCGTCCTGACGTACAACGGCGAGCTGTACAACGCGCCCGAGCTGCGTGCCGAGCTGGCAGCCGCCGGGGTGCGCTTCCGCGGTACCTCCGACACCGAGGTGCTCCTTGAGGCCTGGCGGCGCTGGGGCACGGACTGTCTGCCCCGGCTGCGCGGCATGTTCGCGTTCGGGATCTTCGACGAGCGAACCGGTGAGCTGGTGCTCGCCCGCGACCAGCTCGGCATCAAGCCGCTGTTCCTGCTCCGGCGCGGCGAGGGTCTGGTGTTCGCCTCCGAGCTCAAGGCGCTCGCCGCCGCGACCGGCGGGTCGCTGGAGGTGGACCACGCGGCGCTGGTGGCCTCGCTGCTGTACTACTGGGTGCCGGACTCTCGGTGCGCGTTCCGCGAAGCGGAGAAGCTGCCGCCGGGGAGCTGGCTCAGGTGCCGGCCCGACGGCCGGGTGGAGCGCGGCCGGTACTGGCACTTGAAGGACGTCGCCGCCGAGGGCCGGGAGCGGGCCCGGAGCGGCGAGCAGCCGGACCTGGCCGCCATCGTCGAGGAGTCGACCCGGCTCCACCTGCTCTCCGACGTACCCGTGGCGACCTTCCTCTCCGGCGGTCTCGACTCCAGCTACCTGACCGCGCTGGCGGCCCGCGACCGACCCGGGATCTCCGCCTACACGATCGGGTTCCGCGCCGAGGACGCCAGGTTCGAGGCGATGCCGGACGACCTGCGCTACGCCCGGCAGGTGGCCGAGCGGTTCGGCGTCGACCTGCACGAGATCGAGATCGCTCCGAATGTGCTCGACCTGCTGCCGCAGATGACGTACCACCTGGACGAGCCGATCGGCGACCCCGCCGCGATCAACACCTTCCTGATCTGCCAGGCCGCCCGGGAGGCCGGGGTCAAGGTGATGCTCTCGGGGATGGGTGCCGACGAGCTGTTCGCCGGTTACCGAAAGCACCTGGCCAACCTGCTCGCGCTGCGCTACCAGCGCGTACCCCGGCCCCTGCGGCGCGGCCTGTCCAGGGCCGTGGACCGGCTGCCGGTCGCCTCGGCCCGCCGGGGGTACCGGTCGGTGCGGTTCGCGAAGCGGTTCCTGTCCTTCGCCGATCTGCCGGAGGAGACCGCGTTCCGGCGCAGCTACACCATGTACGACCAGGACGAGCTGCTCGCCCTGCTCGATCCGGACCTGGCCGGGACGGTCGAGGACGTGCTGACCGAGCACGCGGACATCTACCGGGACAACGACCTCGACGACTTCGTCAACCGCATGTGCCTGGGCGACGCCCGGATGTTCCTGCCGGGCCTGAACCTCGCCTACACGGACCGGTCGAGCATGGCCGCGTCGACCGAGGTGCGGGTGCCGTACGTGGACGTCGAGGTGGTCAAGGCGGCGTTCGCCGTCCCCGGCGACCGCAAGATCGTCGGACGACAGGGCAAGGCAGTCCTCAAGGAGGCGGCCACCTCGATCCTGCCCCGGGAGATCGTGTACCGGCCCAAGGGCCTGTTCAGCGCCCCGCTGCGGGCCTGGATGAGCCGGGATCTGGCGCCCCTGGTGCGCGAGGTGGTGAACGACGGCGAGCTCGTCCGTTCAGGGCTCCTGCGCCGCGACGCCCTGGCGCGCATGGTCGCCGAGGACGCCGCCGGGCACCGGGACTTCTCCAAGCATCTGTGGCATGTGCTGACCCTCGAGTACTGGTACCGCGGCGCGACCTCCGGGGCCGGCCAGAACTCTCCCTTCACGGCGTAGAGACAAGAGGACTTCGGGTGAAACAGGTTGTACAGAACTACAAGAGCGGCGAGCTGGCGCTGCTCGACGTGCCGGTGCCGGGGTGCAAGCCGGGCGGTGTGCTGGTCCGCACCGCCTACTCGCTGATATCCACCGGGACCGAGCTCATGAAGGTGTCCGAGGCCGGCATGTCGATGCTGGGCAAGGCCCGCTCCCGGCCGGACCAGGTGGCCAAGGTCATGCAGAGCGTGGCCACCAACGGGGTGCCCGCCACCTACCGCAAGGTGATGGGCAAGCTGGACTCCTACACACCGCTGGGCTACTCGCTGTGCGGGGTGGTCGAGCAGGTCGGCACCGGGATCGACGATGTGAAGGTCGGCGACCTCGTGGCCTGCGCCGGCAATGAGCACGCGTTGCACGCCGAGCTGAACTGGGTGCCGAAGAACCTCTACGCCCGGGTGCCGGACGGCCTCGCGCCTCGGCACGCGGCCTTCGGCACCGTCGGGTCGATCGCGATGCAGGGTGTCCGCCAGGGCGAGCCGCAGCTCGGCGAGGTGGCGCTCGTCATCGGCCTCGGGCTGATCGGGCAGCTGGTGGTGCAGTTGCTGGCCGCCTCGGGGGTCCGCGTCGTCGGGGTCGACCCCGATCCGGTGCGCTGCGAGCTCGCCGAGCGGCTGGGCGCGGCGGCCTGCGGCGATCCCGCGTCCGCGGCCGTGGAGGCCGCCGTCGCCGAGCTCACCGACGGTCACGGCGTGGACCAGGTGTATCTGGCCGCCGGCGGCGGCAGCAACCAGCCCGTCGAGCTGGCCGCCCGGCTCTGCCGGGACCGCGGCCGGGTCGTCGACATCGGCAAGTGCCGCCTGGACCTGCCGTGGAACGCGTACTACGAGAAGGAGCTCGACGTCCGGTTCTCCCGCAGTTACGGCCCCGGGCGCTACGACCCGGAGTACGAGCTCGAGGGGCGGGACTACCCGATCGGCTACGTGCGCTGGACCGAGCGCCGCAACCTGGCGTGCTTCCTCGACCTCGTCGCCCGCGGTCGCGTCGACGTGGAGCCCTTGGTCTCCCACATCGCCGACTTCGATGACGCCGTCGAGACGTACCAGCGCCTGAAGGACGGCGACCTGAAGGCCGTGGCCGTGCTGTTCCGGTACCCCGAACACGCGGCCGAGGTGGCGGCCGAGGCCCCGGCGGTGGCCGTGCCCGCGGTGAAGCGACCCGGCGGCGGGGTGTCCACCTCGGGCCGGGCCGCCAGGACGCCGGTGCGCCTCGCGTTCGTCGGCGCGGGAAACTACGCGACGTCGATGCTGCTGCCGCACCTGGCACAGCGCGACGGCGTCGAGCTGTCGACCGTCGTCACCACGACGGCGCTGTCCGCGGCCAACGCGCAGCGGAAGTTCGGCTTCGCCGAGGCGACCACCGATCTCGACGCCGTGCTCGGCGACAAGTCCATCGACGCCGTGTTCGTGGTCACCCGGCACAGCTCGCACGCCGAACTGACCCGGAAGGCACTGCTGGCCGGCAAGACCGTGTTCGTGGAGAAGCCGTTGGCGCTCACCGAGGACGAGCTGGCCGGTGTGCTCGCGGCGGTGGAGGAGTCCGGCAACGACCGGCTGCAGGTGGGCTTCAACCGCCGGTTCGCGCCGCTGTTGCAGGAGGCCAGGAAGCGGTTCGGCGCCAGGACCGGTCCGGCGAGCCTCCGCTACCTGGTCAACGCGGGCCGGCTGCAGCACGGCAGCTGGTACCTCCAACAGGGCACCGAGGGCTCGCGGTTCGCCGGCGAGGGCGGACACTTCATCGACACGGCGAGCTGGCTGCTCGAGGCCGACCCGGTCTCGGTGTACGCGGTCGCCACGTCCGGCAACGAGGATCTGCAGGTCGTGCTGCGCTACCCGGACGGGTCCACCGCCACCATCAGCTACGTCACCACCGGCGCGGCCGGCTTCCCCAAGGAGACGCTGGATCTGGTCGCGGACGGCAAGGTGTTACGGCTCGACGACTTCGTCCGTGCCTCGCTGTATTCAGACGGCACAGTCGGCAGCAAGCGGTGGGTCAGCTCGCGGCTGCCCAAGGCCCGGGACAAGGGCCAGTCCGCCGAACTGGCCGCGTTCATCAAGGCCGTGCGGACCGGCGGGCCGATGCCGGTGCCGCTGGAGTCTCTGGTCGCCACCACGGCGGCCACCCTCGCCGTGCAGGCCGGCCTGGTCGGCGGCGCGCCGGTGACGTTGGCGGGGGCGCGATGACTGTGAGTTCAGGGAGTCCGGGCTGGTACCTGCGGCGGCTGTCCCGGATGGGACCGCGGGAGGTCGGCGGCCGGGTGGGCGACGCGGTGCGCAGGCGGCGGTGGCGGTCGGCGCGGCCGGACAGCCCGAGCGTGACCGGCGCCCGGTTCACCGCGGTACTGCCCGCGGGGACGATCGCCGCGGTGCCACCGGACGCCGCGAAACGTCTCGTCGCCGAGGCGGACCGGCTGATGGCCGGGCACGCCGAGTACTTCGGGGTGGACCGCGACGACCTGGCCGACCCGGACTGGTGGTACGACCCGAAGACCGGGCGCCGGGCTCCGTGGGGCTACGCCTTCGACGTGCCGTACCGGAACGAGGACGCGGTCGGGGACATCAAGCAGATCTGGGAGCTGTCCCGGCATCAGTACCTCACCGTGCTCGCCGCCGCCTACGCGATCACCGGGGACGAGCGGTACGCCGAGCGAGTGGCCGAGCACCTGCGGTCGTGGTGGGCGGGCAACGCGCCGCTGCGCGGAGTGCACTGGACCAGCGGCATCGAGCTGGGGATCCGGCTGCTGTCCTGGGTGTGGATCCGCCGGCTGCTCGACGGCTGGCCGGGCGCGGCCGGGCTGTTCGAGGACAACCCGGTGGCGCTCCGCCAGATCTGGCACCACCAGCATTGGCTGGCCGCCTTCCCCAGCCGGGGGTCTTCGGCGAACAACCACGTCGTCGCCGAGGCCGCCGGGCAGTTCGCCGCGGCCTGCGCGTTCGGTTGGTTCCCCTCCTCGGCGCGCCTGCGAGCCGACGCGCTGCGGTCGCTGGAGCGGCAGCTGCGGAGCAACACCTTCCCCTCCGGCCTCAACCGCGAGCTGGCCACCGAGTATCACGGACTGGTGCTGGAGCTCGGCCTGGCCGCGGTGGCCGAGGCGGATGCCGCCGGCGTGCCGGTCCCCGCGTCGATCCGGCTGGTGCTGCTGCGGATGACCGACGCGCTCGCGGCCGTCGTGGACAACCGGCTGCGGCCGCCGCGCCAGGGGGACGCGGACGACGGGCACGGTCTGGTCGTGGACGGCGCGGGCACCGACCGCTGGGCCTCGCTGCTGGCCACCGGGGACGCCGTGTTCGGCCGGCTCGCCTGGTGGCCGGCGGTGACCGGCACCGATGTGCGCACCCCGCTGCTGGCCGCGCTCATCCGGCCGTACTCGAAAAACGGAGCCGCGCCGGCCGTGTCCCGACCGGCGAGCCGACCGGCCCATTTCGCCGACGCGGGCATGACCATCCTGCGTGGTCCGGGGGAGATCTGGTGCCGCTGCGACGGTGGTCCGCACGGGTTCCTGTCCATCGCCGCGCATGCCCACGCGGACGCGCTGTCCGTGGAGGTCCGGCACGACGGGGTCGACGTGCTCGCCGACCCGGGGACGTACTGCTACCACGGGCAGCCCGAGTGGCGGCAGTACTTCCGGTCGACCCTCGGCCACAACACCCTGCGACTGGACGGCGATGACCAGTCCGTCTCCGGCGGCCCGTTCCTGTGGACCCGGCACGCCCGCAGCCGCGTCCTGGTCGCGGACACATCCGGCGCCACCGATGGGGGGACGGCCCGCTGGTGCGCCGAGCACGACGGTTACCAGCCCTCCGTGCACCGCCGCCGGGTGGAGCTGACGGCCGCGAGCCAGGAGCTGAGGGTGGTCGACGAGGTCCACGGAGGGCTCAGCCCGCGCCGGGCCCTGCGGTTGGCGTTCCACCTCGGCCCGACGATCGCCGCGGACCTGGAGGGGAACCGGGCGGTGCTCACCTGGACCCGGGACGGCGAGGACCGCTCCGCGACGCTCGACCTGCCCGGGCAGCTGTCCTGGCGGGCGCATCGCGGCGAGAGCGACCCGCCGCTGGGCTGGTACTCCGCCGGCTTCGGGCGCAAGGAACCCACCACCACGCTGGTCGGCACCGGCTTCGCCGACGACGCGCAGGGGTTCACCACCGTACTCAGGTTCCGCGACTAGGGAGGACGCTTGGGGATCAAGTGGCGGCACTGGGCATGGCCGGCGGCACCACTGGCGCTGGCCCTGCTGGCGGCGACCGGCTGTGAGAGCACGCCGGGCGCGCGGCCGAAGCCGACCGCCGCGCCGTCCACGTCCGTGGCCCGGGTGTGCGCCGAGCCCGCGGCCGGGCCGGCGAAGGCGCCGGCGGGCGCGGTGACGGTCGACCCCTCGGTGACCGGTGACCTGGCCGCGAAGACCAAGAGCAACCCCCCGCACACCACGTTCTGGCTTCGACCGGGCAAGCACAGGCTCGACCCGAACCGCTACGCCCAGGTGTTCCCCAAGGAGGGGAACAGCTACCTCGGCGCGCCGGGCGCGGTGCTCGACGGCCGGAAGACCAACCAGTACGCGTTCGGCGGCACCGCCCCCGACGTCACGATCCGCTACCTGACCGTGCAGGGTTTCGTCGCGCCGAACGACGAGGGCGTGGTCAACCACGACTCGGCCGACGGGTGGGTGATCGAGCACGCGACGATCCAGAAGAACTCCGGCGCCGGGCTGATGGCCGGTGCCCGCCAGCAGGTCCGCGCCAGCTGCCTGCGCGACAACGGTCAGTACGGCATGAACGCGTACAAGGCCAACGGCCGCATCACCGACCTGGTGGTCGAGGGCAACGAGATCGTGGGCAACAACACCGGCGACTGGGAGCGGCGGCGGAAGGGCTGCGGCTGCACCGGAGGCGTCAAGTTCTGGGCCGTCGACGGCGCCGACATACGCGGCAACTGGGTGCACGACAACCGCGGAACCGGGTTGTGGGCGGACACCAACAACAACGACTTCCGCATCGAGGGCAACGTGCTCGAGGACAACGACGGTGCCGCGCTGATCTACGAGACCAGCTACAACGCGGTCATCCGGAAGAACACGATCCGGCGGAACAACTGGGTCGAGGGCCGCAAATACGCCGACCGCGGCGACAACTTCCCGTTCGCGACCGTCTACCTGTCCGAGTCCGGCGGCGAACCACGGATCCCAGCCCGCACGGACAAGATCGAGATCTATCGGAACGTGCTGGAGAACAACTGGTCCGGGATCACCCTGTGGGAGAACGCCGACCGGTTCTGCAACAGCCCGGCCAACACCTCGTCCGGTGACTGCACGTTGCTGGTGAAGAAGACCGACCGCTGCGCACAGCCGGCGATCGCCACCGCACCGCTCTACGCCGACTGCCGGTGGAAGACCCAGCGGGTGGACATCCACGGCAACCGCTTCGTGCTGGACAAATCCGTCGTCGACTGCACGGTGCGGTGCGACCGCATGGCGGTGCTGGCCAACTACGGCACCTATCCGGACTGGTCGCCGTACCAGGGCGAGCGGGTGGCCGAGGCGATCACGCGCAAGCAGCACAACCGCTGGCACGACAACGTCTACCTCGGACCATGGAAATTCGTCGCCCACGACCCGAGCCGGATACTCGACTCCGGGCAGTGGCAGGACACGCCGTACCGGCAGGACGCGGGCAGCACGTTCCGCGCACGGGCCGGTGGTTGAGATGAGCCCAAACCATACGGACCACACGTCGAAGATCGTCGGGACGGTCTGGGGGCTGCTGGTCCTCAACACGCTCGGCTCCGCCGGGGCGAAGACCATCGTCCCGCTGCCCCGCTCCCTCATCCAGATGGTCACCATGGGCGCGCTGGTCGCCGCGTTCGCGCTGGCGCTCGCCGTCAATCTCCGGCTGCGCATCCGAGCCAGCGCCTTCTTGTTCCTGCTCACCCTGCTGCTGGTGCCGAGCGTGATCTCCAGCGCGGACCTGGAGTCCGGGTTCGGCGCGGTGTTCCGCTGCGTCCGGCTGGCTCTCTTCATCGGCACGCTGTGGCTGCTCAGCCGCTGGTGGGACGGCAGCCCGACGTTCGTCCGGCACCACATCCGGATGTATTTCGTGGTCCTCGGGTCGGTGGCCGCGGGCGCGATCATCTCACCGGGCGCCGCCATGCCCGAGCTCTACGGCGGGCGGCTGGTCGGCGCGCTGTGGCCGCTCACCCCGCCGCAGATCGGACAGTACGCCGCGGTGATCATCGGGCTTTCCGTGCTGCTCGTTCTGGGCCGCCGGACCGACAGGCGCAGCGCGGCGGTGGTCGTCGTGCCGGCACTCGTCCTGCTCGCGCTGACCCATACCCGGACGGCCACGCTCGGCCTGCTCATCGGGCTGGTGTTGGCGATCGGCTCGCTCTTCCTGACCAGCGCCGCCGCCCGCCGGTTCTTCACCTGGGCGGTGCTGTGCGCCGCCGTGACCGCGGTGGGGTTCGGCTCCGCGCTGCAGGCGTGGTTCCTGCGCGGACAGAGCCAGGAGAACTTCACCAGCCTCACCGGTCGGGCCAAGGTGTGGGACGCCCTGCTGGCAGCGCCCCGGACGACCTCGGAGTATCTGTTCGGCGCGGGCCTGGGCGACAAGTCGTTCGGCGGGCTGCCGATCGACAACAGCTGGCTGGCCGTCTACCACGAGCAGGGCATGACCGGCGTCGCCCTGGTGGCGGCGATCATCATCGTGTTGGGCGGCGTCGCGCTGCTGCGGCCACCGTCGCTGTCGAGGGCCTGCGCGATCTTCCTGATCAGCTACTGCGCGATCGCGTCGTACACCGAGGCCGGGCTGGGCGACGCCTCACCGTATCTGCTGCATCTGGCCGTGGCCGCTTCGCTGCTGGCGGCACCTGCCGCGGCCACTCCCCTCTCGACATCCGAACTCCCTCGACGACGCGTCCCGCGATGGGCCCAGAGATCGGAGGTGACCTGAGCATGCACGGCGTTCACGTCCTGGTGGTGCACAACCGCTACGCCTCGGCGCAGCCGAGCGGGGAGAACAAGGTCGTCGACCAGGAGGTGGCGCTGCTTCGCGGGGCCGGCCACCGGGTCGACGTGTTCGAGCGGCGCAGCGACGACATCGCCGCCCGGTCCCTGCTGGGCAAGGCCGCCATACCGCTGCTGGTGCCGTGGAACCCGGCGGTCCGCGCGGAGCTCGCCGACCGGCTTCGCAGCGAGCGGCCGGACGTGGTGCACGTCCACAACGTCTTCCCGTTGCTGTCGCCGGCGGTGCTGGCCGCCTGCGCCGACGCCGGTGTGCCCGCCGTCGCCACGCTGCACAACTACACCCAGGTCTGCCCGCCCGGCACGCTGCAGCGGGACGGCCGGCCGTGCACCGAGTGCGTCGGGTCCTCGCCGCTGCCCGCCGTCCGGCACGGCTGCTACCGGAACTCCCGGCTGGCGACGGTGCCGCTCGCGGTCAGCCTGTCGGTCAACCGGCGGCGGTGGTGGTCCGGCGTGGAGCGGTTCTTCTGCATCTCCGCGGCGCAGCGCGACGTCCTGGTGCGGGCCGGCATGCCGGCCGAGCGGCTGGCGGTGAAGCACAACTTCGTGCCCGACCCGGGCTCATGCCGAGAGGGCGACGGCGAGCATCTGCTCTATCTCGGCCGGCTCGCGGAGGCCAAGGGCGTGCGGCTGCTCATGGCCGCGTGGGACGAGATCGCCGCCGCCGGCGGGGTGGGCGTGCCGCTCGTGATCGCCGGCACGGGGCCGCTGGAGCGGGAGGTGACCGCCTGGGCGGCGGGCCGGGACGACGTGCGGTACGTCGGCCTGTACGACACGGCGCAGTGCCGGCAGGCCATCGCGCGGTCGGTCGCCGTGGTGGCTCCCTCCACGTGGCTGGAGGCGTTCGGCCTGGTGGTCGTGGAGGCGATGGCGGCCGGGGTCCCGGTCGTCGCCGCCGGTCACGGCGCCTTCGTCGAACTCGTCGAGGACGGGGTGACCGGGCTGCTGCACCGGCCGGGCGAGACCGCCTCGCTCGCGTCCTGCCTGCGCCGGATCACGGCCGGGTCGGCCCGCAACCGGGAGATGGGCCGGGCGGCCCGGCGCCGTTACGAGCAGGGCTTCAGCCCGGCCGTCGGGCTGGAGCGCCTGGTGGATGCGTACCGCACCGCGATCGCGGGTCGGTCAGCACTGGCTCGCGGCGGGGACACCCGCGCGAGCAGGGGGGATGGGGACAGTAGATGACACGATGCCGACTCTGCGGCTCGGAAGCGATGGCGAGCGTCGTCGATCTTGGGGCGACGCCACCATGTGAGAGCTTTCTCGCCGCGGACCAACTGGATCAACCGGAACCGGCGTACCCGCTGCACCTGCGGGTCTGCACCGACTGCTGGCTCGCGCAGATCCCTCCGCTGATCACGCCGGAGGAGACGTTCAAGGAGTACGCGTACTTCTCCTCCTACTCGACCTCCTGGGTGGAGCACGCGCGCACGTTCGTCGACGACGCCGTGCGGCGGCTGGGGCTGGGCACCGACGCCTTCGTGGTCGAGGTCGCGAGCAACGACGGGTACCTGCTGAGGAATGTGGTGGACCGCGGGATCCGCTGCCTCGGCATCGAGCCCTCGGTGAACGTCGGCGCCGCCGCGCGCGACGCGGGTGTGCCCACGCTCACGGAGTTCCTGGACCCGGCCACCGGCGCCGACGTCCGCGCCGAGCACGGCCCGGCGGACCTGGTCGTGGCGAACAACGTGTACGCGCACATCCCCGACGTGGTCGGGTTCACCCGGGGGCTGCGCGCCCTGGTCGCCGACGACGGCTGGGTCTCCATCGAGGTGCAGCACCTGCTGACCCTGATCGAGGAGAACCAGTACGACACGATCTACCACGAGCACTTCCAGTACTACACGGTCGCGTCCGCGATCCGAGCCCTTGCGAGCGGCGGACTCGCACTCGTGGACGTCGAGCTGCTGCCCACGCACGGCGGCTCCATCCGGCTGTGGGCCCGGCCGGCCGAGGTGGCCGGCGAGCCGACGCGGCGGGTGGCCGACGTGCTGGACCGGGAGAAGGCCGCCGGGCTGCAGGAGCTGTCCGGGTACACCGAGTTCTCCGCCCGGGTGGCCAAGGTGCGCCGGGACCTGCTGCGGTTCCTCATCGAGGCGGCCGAGCGCGGCGAGACGGTCGTCGGCTACGGCGCCCCGGGCAAGGGCAACACCCTGCTCAACCACTGCGGCATCCGGCCCGACCTGCTCCCGTACACGGTCGACCGCAACCCCTACAAGCACGGCAGGTTCACCCCGGGCACCCGCATCCCGATCCTGCCGCCCGAGCAGATAGCGGCCGACAAGCCGGACTACGTCCTCGTCCTCCCGTGGAACCTGCGGGCCGAGCTGGTCGAGCAGCTGTCCTTCGTGCACGACTGGGGCGGCCGGCTGGTCTTTCCGATACCGGAACTGAGCATTGTCGAGGTCAAGGCATGAAGGTCGTACTGTTCTGCGGCGGCTATGGGCTGCGTATGCGCAACGGAACCTCCGACGACGTGCCCAAGCCGATGGCGATGGTCGGCCCGCGGCCGCTGATCTGGCACGTCATGCGCTACTACGCGTACTTCGGGCACACGGAGTTCATCCTGTGCCTCGGGTACGGGGCCCACCACATCAAGGACTTCTTCCTCAACTACGAGGAGACGACGTCCAACGACTTCGTGCTGCGGGGCGGGCGGACCGAGCTGCTGTCCACCGACATAGCCGACTGGACGATCACGTTCGCGCAGACGGGCATCGAGTCGCCGATCGGGGAGCGGCTGCGCCGGGTGCGGCACCACCTGGACGGCGACGAGATGTTCCTCGCCAACTACGCCGACGTGCTCACCGACGCCCCGCTGCCGGAGATGATCGACCGGTTCGCCCGGCGCGACGCCGGCGCGTCGATGATGGTGGTGCCGCCGCAGTCCTCGTTCCACTGCGTTGACCTGGGCGATGACGGCCTGGTGGGGGGCATCACCGCGGTGAGCGACATGCCGCTGTGGGAGAACGGCGGCTACTTCGTGCTCCGCCAGGAGATCTTCGACCACATCCCGGAGGGCGGGGACCTGGTCGCCGACGGATGCGCCCAACTGGCCAAGCGGGGCCGGCTGGTGGCGCACCAGCACCGCGGCTTCTGGAAGCCGACCGACACCGTGAAGGAGCGGGCCGCGCTCGACGACGCCTACGCCCGGGGCGACCGCCCGTGGGCCGTGTGGGAACGGGACGGCGCGGCGACCGGCAGCAGGGACGGCTCCGGAGCGAGGGCGTGATCCGGCTCGGGGCCGGGCGCCTGGACCGGATAGTCGCGGTGGGCGCGCACTGCGACGACATCGCCATCGGCGCCGGCGGCACGCTGCTGACGCTGTGCCTCGCACGGCCGGGCATCCGCGTCGACGCGCTGGTGCTCTCCGGCGGTGGCAGCGAGCGGGAGCAGGAGGAACAGGCCGCGCTCACCGCCTTCTGCCCGGGCGCCGACCTGCGGCTGACCGTGCACAAGCTGCCGGACGGCCGGCTGCCGGCGCACTGGGACGAGGCCAAGGCCGCGGTCGAGGAGCTGCGCGCGCAGACCGAGCCGGATCTCGTACTGGCCCCGCGCACCGAGGACGCCCACCAGGATCACCGCGGCCTGGCGAAGCTGATGACCACCGCGTTCCGCGACCACCTCGTACTCGGCTACGAGATCGTCAAGTGGGACGGCGATCTCGGCCGTCCGTCGGCGTACCAGCCGCTGTCGCCGGAGATCGCCGAACAGAAGGTGCGGCTGCTGCAGGAGCACTACCCCTCGCAGCGGCACCGGCCCTGGTACGACCGGGAGGCCTTCCTCGGCCTTGCACGAATCCGCGGCATCGAATGCCACGCGCGATACGCCGAGGCGTTCGCCGCCACCAAACTCACGCTCGACCTGGGGGAATGAACCTTGCGCGTACTACTGACCGGACACCAGGGCTACTTGGGCACCGTGATGGCCCCGGTCCTCGCGGCCGCCGGGCACGAGGTCGTCGGCCTCGACGCCGGGCTGTTCGCCGACTGCGTCCTCGGCCCGTCTCCCGCCGACCCGCAGGGGCACCGGGTGGACCTGCGCGACGTCACGGCCGACCACGTGGCCGGGGTGGACGCCGTGATCCACCTGGCCGCCCTGTCCAACGACCCCCTGGGATCGCTGGCGCCGGACCTCACCTACGACATCAACCACCACGCCTCCGTACGGCTGGCCCGACTGGCCCACGACGCCGGAGTGCGGCGCTTCCTGTACGCGTCGACCTGCTCGGTCTACGGCGCCGCAGGCGGGGACGACCTGGTGGCCGAGGACGCCCCGCTGCGCCCGGTGACGCCGTACGCGGAGTCCAAGGTGCGGGTGGAGGACGACCTGCACGCGCTGGCCGACGGCGACTTCAGCCCGGTGTTCATGCGCAACGCCACCGCGTTCGGCTACTCACCCCGGCTGCGCGCCGACATCGTGCTGAACAGCCTGGTGGGCCACGCGATCCTGTCCGGCGAGGTGCTGGTGCTCTCCGACGGCACCCCCTGGCGCCCGCTGGTGCACGCCGCCGACATCGCACGGGCCTTCGCGGCCGCGCTGGTCGCGCCGCGGGAAGCGGTGCACGACCGGGCGTTCAACATCGGCAGCGAGATCAACAACGTCACGGTCGCCGAGATCGCCGAGCAGGTCGCCGAGGCGGTGTCCGGCTCGAAGGTGGTGATCACCGGGGAGACCGGGGCCGATCCGCGGTCCTACCGGGTGGACTTCGCCCGGTTCCGCGCCGCGATCCCCGGCTTCGACTGCGAGTGGACGGTGAAGCAGGGCGCGCTCGAACTCGCCGACGCCTACCGGAAACACGGGCTGACCCGGGAGGACTTCGAGCGACGCTTCACCCGGCTCGCCGTGCTGCGCGCGGCGTCCGACGCCGGCGCCGTCGACGACACCCTGCGGTGGCGCCGATGACCGCGGCCGGCGAGGAGATGCACGCGCTGGTGGAGCGGCTGTACCCGCTGTGCCGGAGCATCACCGGCGACGGTGTGCGCGCCACCCTGGAGATCGTCGGCGAGTACGTCCCGCTGCAGGTGCACGAGGTGCCGACCGGGACTCAGGTGCTCGACTGGACGGTGCCGCAGGAGTGGAACATCCGGGACGCGTACATCGCCGACGCCGCCGGAAACCGGGTCGTCGACTTCGCCGCGTCCAGCCTGCATGTGCTCGGCTACAGCGTGCCGGTGTCGGCGACCATGCCGCTGGCGGAGCTGCGCGGACATCTGCACACCCTGCCGGACCACCCGTCCTGGGTGCCGTACCGAACCAGCTACTACAAGCCGGAGTGGGGGTTCTGCCTGGCCCAGGAGACCCTGGACGCGCTGCCGGACGGCGAGTACGAGGTGCGTATCGACTCCACCCTCGCCGACGGCCATCTCACCTACGCCGAGCACGTGGTCCCCGGGCAGATCGCCGACGAGGTGATCGTCTCCTGCCACGTCTGCCACCCGTCGCTGGCCAACGACAACCTGGCCGGGATCGCGGTGGCGACGTTCCTGGCCCGGTCGCTGGCGGAGCGGACGCCGTACTACACCTACCGGTTCATCTTCGCGCCCGGCACCATCGGCGCGATCACCTGGCTGGCCCGCAACGCGGAGCGGGTGGACCGGGTCAAGCACGGGCTGGTGCTGGCCTGCGCCGGCGACCCGGGTCAACTGACGTACAAGCAGAGCAGGCGCGGCGACGCGGAGATCGACCGGGTGATGCGGCACGTGCTGGCCGCCTCCGAACGCCCGCACAGCGTCGCCGAGTTCACTCCGTACGGCTACGACGAGCGGCAGTACTGCTCCCCCGGGTTCGATCTCGGCGTGGGCTCGCTCAGCCGGACCCCGTACGCCGGCTACCCCGAGTACCACACCTCGGCGGACAACCCGGACTTCGTCTCCCCGGAGGCGATGGCGGACACGCTCGCCGTCTGCCGCGAGGCGTTCGCCGTCCTCGACCGCAACCGGCGGTACGTCAACCTCAGCCCCTACGGCGAACCACAGCTGGGCCGGCGCGGGTTGTACGACGCACTCGGCGGCCGCAGCGACACCAAGCAGGCCCAGATGGCCATGCTCTGGGTGCTCAGCCTGTCCGACGGCGAGCACAGTCTGCTGGACGTCACCGAGCGGTCCGGGCTGCCGTTCGACACCGTCGCCGCCGCGGCCGGCGCCCTGCACGGCGCCGGGCTGATCAAGGTATGACGCCGATGACCACCGGCGAGAAGAAGACGACGGCACCGGCCGGATCCGCCCGGCGGGCCTTCGTCGGCCGGCTGTCCTGGGGACTGGCCGACCAGGCGGCCTCCAGCATCAGCAACTTCGCGGTGGGCATCTACGTGGCGCGATCGCTGGGGGTGACCGCCTTCGGCGTGTTCAGCCTGGCCTGGGTGACCTACGGCGTGGTGCTCAGCGTCTCCCGCGGCCTGGCCACCGACCCGCTCGTGGTGCGCTTCAGCGGCGTGTCGGACACCTCCTGGCGCGGGGCGGTGGCCCGGTCGTCGGGTACCGCGCTCGGCGTCGGTGCCGCCATCGGCGCGGTGTGTCTGGTGGCCGGACCGGCTGTCGGCGGCCGCGTGGGGTCCGCGTTCGCCTGCCTCGGCGTCATGTTGCCGGGACTGCTGCTGCAGGACGCCTGGCGGTACTCGTTCTTCGCCGCAGGCGCCGGGCGCAAGGCGTTCGTCAACGACCTGGTGTGGGGCGTCGCACTCGTCCCGGCCCTGGTGGTGGCGGCCCGCGTGGGCAGCGTGGCCGCGTTCGTGCTCGCCTGGGGCGCGTCCGCCGCGGTGGCCGCGGTGTACGGCTGCTTCCAGTCCGGGATCAGGCCCCACCTGACCGGAGCGCGCGAGTGGGTTCGCGAGCACCGCGACCTCGGCTACCGGTACCTCGTCGAGAACACCAGCGTCAGCGGCGCGGGTCAGCTGCGGGCGTACGGGCTCGGCGCGATCGTCGGGGTCGGCGCGGTGGGTGTGGTCCGAGGCGCCGAGCTGCTGCTCGGCCCGTTCCTCGCCGTGCTGATGGGGCTGTCGCTGGTCACCGTCGCGGAGGCGTCACGGATGCTGCGGCAGGCCCCGCACCGGCTGGGCAGGTTCTGCCTCCTGCTGGGCGGCGGGCAGGCAGCCGCCGCGCTGCTCTGGGGGATGGTGCTGCTGATGATGCCGGGCCGGGCGGGCGAGCTCGTGCTCGGCGACGTCTGGCACTCCTCCTCGGAGCTCATCGTGCCGGCCACGCTCAGCGTCGCGGGCGCCGGTCTCGGCAGCGGCGCTGCGGCCGGGCTGCGCGCGCTCGGCGCGGCCCGGCTCAGCCTGCGCTGCCAGCTGTTCGCCTCCGCCTGCTATGCCGGCGGCGGGATCGGCGGAGCGGTCGTCGGCGGCACTATCGGCTCGGCCTGGGGCGTCGCCGCCGCGTCCGCCTGCGGCTCGGCCGTGTGGTGGCTGCAGCTGCGGTCCGCCCTGCGCGAGCACCACCGCACCCCCCTTCGCGAAGAGAGGACACCATGACCGCCCTTCCCCGGTTGAGCATCGGCCTGCCCGTGTACAACGGCGAGGAGTACCTCGCCGAGGCGCTCGACGCCCTGCTCGGCCAGACCTACGAGGACTTCGAGCTGGTCATCTCCGACAACGCCTCGACCGACGGCACCCGGGACATCTGCCGCAAGTACGCCGCGCGGGACTCGCGTATCCGCTACATCCGGCTGCCCCGGAACATCGGCGCCGCGCCCAACCACAATTACGTGTTCACCGAATGCCGCGGCGAGCTGTTCAAGTGGGCCTCGCACGACGACCTGTACGCCCGGGACCTGCTGCTGCGCTGCGTTCAGGCGCTGGACGAGCGGCCGGACGTGATCCTCGCGCACAGCGGCCAGGCGGTCATCGACGGCGACGGCCAGGTGAAGGTCCCGTACGAGTACGGGCTCGCCACCGACTCGCCGCACGCGCCGGAGCGCTTCCGCAGCCTGCTGTTCGAGCCCGGTGGCGACGACTTCTACGGGGTGATGCGGGCCGACGTGCTGCGCCGGGTGAAGCCGCACGACAGCTACCACCACGCGGACCGCACGTTCGTCGCCGAGATCACCCTGCACGGGCCCTTCCACCAGGTGCCGGAGCTGCTGTACTTCCGCCGCGACCACCCCACCCGCGCCGAGCGGGCCAACCCCGGCAAGCGCTCCCGATGCGTCAACCTGGACCCGCGCCGGGCGGGCCCGCTGCACCCGACGCCCCGGCTGCTCGCCGAGTACGTCTGGGGCTTCGTGACGGCGATCCGGCGGGCGCCGTTGTCCCCGGCCGACCGGCGCGCGTGCTACCGCCACCTGGCCGGGTGGATGACCAGCCGGGTCCGGCCGGGCGCCGGCGAGCGGGTCGAGGACCGCGCCCCGGTCGACCCGGGCCGGCTCACCGTCTCCGTCGACGCCCTCGTCGCCGGCCGTGAGGGGAGGCAGGCATGACGTCCGCGGACGAATCTCCGGTGCGCGTCGGGCTGTTCGGCCTGCTCGGCTCCGGCAACGTCGGCAACGACGGGTCGCTCGAGGCCGTGCTCGGCTACCTCCGCGCCGAGCATCCGGACGCGGTCGTGGACGCGCTGTGCGGCGGACCCGAGGAGGTCACGGCCGGGTACGGGATCCCCGCGACGCGGCTGCACTGGTACCGCGGGGAGTACCGGACCGCGTCCCGTGCGGGCGCGATCGCGGCCAAGGGTCTGGGCAAACTCGTCGACGTCGTCCGCACCGCCGCCTGGGCGCGCCGGCACGACGTGGTGATCGTGCCGGGCACGGGCGTACTGGAGACCACACTGCCGCTGCGGCCGTGGGGCTTCCCGTACTCGCTGTTCCTGCTCTGCGCGACCGGACGGTTGTTCGGCACCCGGGTCGCGCTCGTCAGCGTCGGCGCCGCCGCGATCGGCAACCGGCCGACCCGGGCTCTGACGCGCTGGTCGGCGCGGCTGGCCGCGTACCGGTCGTACCGCGACGCCATGTCCCGCGACGCGATGCGGGCGATGGGCGTGGACACCGCGCGCGACGAGGTCTACACGGACCTCGTGTTCGCCCTGCCGACGCCGCCTACGAACGAGCCCCCGGGGCCGCCGGGCGTGGTCTGCGTCGGCGTCATGGACTTCCACGGGAGCAACGACGAGCGCGCCCGGGCCGAGGAGATCCACCGGCGCTACCTCGACGGGACGACCCGTTTCGTCCGCGCGCTGGTCGAGGACGGCAGACCGGTCCGGCTGCTCACCGGCGACGAGCTCGACCGGCCGGTGGCCGAGGCGATCCTCGACGCGGTGGACTCGCCGCTGGTCACCGCCGCCGAGACGGCTTCGCTGGCCGACCTGATGAAGGAGATGGCGACTGCCGACAGCGTGGTGGCGACCCGGTACCACAACCTGGTCTGCGCGCTGAAGGTCGGCACGCCGACGCTCGCACTCAGCTACTCGGCGAAGAGCGACACGCTCATGGCCGAGATGGGGCTGGGCGCGTACTGCCACCCGGCCCGCGCGGTCGACACCGCCCGACTACTCGAGCAGTTCCGCGAACTGGAGCGGCGGTCGGCGGAGGTTCGGCGGACCCTCTCCGAGCGGAATCTGGTCGTCGCCCGGCGCGTCCAGCACCAGTTCGCCGCCTTGACCGCGGCCCTGTTCCCGGCGGCCGATCACGCCCGAGCCCACGCCCGTCAGGAGACTCCATGAAAGCGACCGAAGTCCCGGCGATCGCCGGCGCGTACCTGTTCGAGCCGACGCCGTACGCCGACGAGCGCGGCTTCTTCTGCCGCACCTTCGACGCCGACGTGGTGCGCTCGGTGGGCCTCGACCCGGACTCCTTCGTCCAGGACAGCCTGTCCCGCTCGGTCCGGGGCGTGCTGCGCGGCCTGCACCTGCGCTCCGGCGCCGGCGAGGCCAAGCTGGTGCGGTGCTCGTACGGGAAGATCTTCGACGTCGTCGTGGACCTGCGGCCCGACTCGCCGACCTACCGCAACCGGGCCTTCTTCGAACTGTCCGACGAGACGCAGACGACCCTGTACATCCCGGCGGGGTGCGCGCACGGCTTCCAGGCGCTCACCGATACCGCCGACACCTCGTACCGGATCGACCGCCCGCACGATCCGGCCGAGGACGTGACGATCGCCTTCGACGACCCGGAGCTCGCCATCCCCTGGCCGCTGCCGGTCACATCGATGTCCCAGCGGGACCGGGAGGCGCCGAGCCTCGCCTATGTCCTGAAGCAAGCAGAGAGTTGAGGTCGGCGTGGACACCGAAGACACCGCAGACACCGGAGAGCTGCTCCTGCCCCGGTCGCGGGCGGCGAACGAGCGGCTGCACGCCCTGATCCCCGGGGGCGCGCACACGTACGCCAAGGGTGACGACCAGTACCCCGAGAACCTGGCCCCGGTCATCAGCCACGGCAGCGGCGCCCACGTGTGGGACATCGACGGCAACCGCTACATCGAGTACGGCTCCGGCCTGCGGTCGGTCAGCCTCGGCCACGCCCACCCCCGCGTGACCGAGGCGGTGCGACGGGAACTCGACCGCGGCAGCAACTTCGTCCGGCCGTCCATCGTGGAGGTCGAAGCCGCGGAACGCTTCCTGGCCACGGTGCCGACCGCCGAGATGGTGAAGTTCGCGAAGAACGGCTCCGACGCCACCACCGCCGCGGTGCGCCTCGCCCGCGCCGCCACCGGGCGCTCGCGGGTGGCCCTCTGCGCCGACCATCCGTTCTTCTCCACCGACGACTGGTTCATCGGCACCACGCCGATGTCCGCCGGCATCCCGGCGGCCACCAACGAGCTCACCGTGGCGTTCCCCTACGGGGACCTGGCCGCCACGGAGGAGCTGCTCACCCGGTACCAGGACGAGGTCGCCTGCCTGATCCTCGAACCCGCCACCCACACCGAGCCGCCGCCCGGGTACCTATCCGGCCTGCGCGAGCTGGCCGACCGGCACGGCTGCGTACTGATCTTCGACGAGATGATCACCGGCTTCCGCTGGTCCGAGGCGGGCGCCCAGGGCCTGTACGGCGTCGTCCCCGACCTCTCCACGTTCGGCAAGGCGCTGGGCAACGGGTTCGCCGTCTCCGCGCTGGCGGGGCGCCGCGATCTGATGGAGCTGGGCGGGCTGCGTCACTCCGGCGACCGGGTGTTCCTGCTGTCCACCACGCACGGTGCGGAAACGCACTCGCTGGCGGCCGCGATGGCCGTGCAGACCACCTACGTCGAAGAAGGCGTCACCGCGCGGCTGCACGCCCTCGGCGAGCGGTTGGCCGCCGGTGTCCGCGAGGCCGCGGCCGGCATGGGCGTCGGCGACCACCTCGTCGTCCGGGGCCGGGCCAGCAACCTGGTCTTCGCCACCCTCGACGAGAACGGGCAGCCGTCGCAGCAGTACCGCACGCTGTTCCTGCGTCGGCTCCTCGCGGGCGGGGTGCTGGCCCCGTCGTTCGTGGTGAGCGGCGCGCTCAGCGACGCCGACATCGATCACACCGTCGACGTGGTGGCCCAGGCATGTGCGGTGTACCGGAAGGCGCTGGACGCCGCCGACCCCACCCCCTGGCTGGCCGGACGGCCGGTGAAGCCCGTGTTCCGCCGCTTGGCGTGACGTGGCGTGGCATGACGTGACGTGACGTGACGTGACGTGAGGTCAGCGACGCTCCAGCCGACCGGAGTCGGCCGTCCGGTCGACCAGCCGGTCAGCCACCCGGTCGACCAGCCACGCGGTCGCGGGTATCACCACCAGCGCGGTGCACCAACCGCCGAGGACGTCGGTCGCGTAGTGCGCGCCCAGGGCGACCTGCGCCCAGCCCATGGTGGCGCCGGCGACCAGCGCCGCGCCGAGCACGAGTGACGTGCCGGCCGTCCTGCCGAGGCCGAGCCGGCCGGTCGCGAGCAGCGCCACGGCGAGGGCGAGCGCGGTGAGGAAGGCGGTGTGCCCGCTCGGATAGGACAGGTTGTCGTCGCCGTGGATGGTGCGTCCCACCAGCGACTTGAGCAGTTTCGCCGTCCCCACGGTCATGCCGACGCCGACGACGACGAGCACCGCCGCGCGAGGACGCCGAAGCAGCAGGCAGCCCGTCACGGCGGCCACGACCAGCATCGCCGCTCCCACGGGCTCCCCCAAGAAGTCCGTGGCCAGAGCGATGTACCGCCACGACGGCCCCGCACCGTCCACCGCCGCCCAGATCCGCGCGTCCACCGTGCCGGGCTTGCTGTCGTCGGCATACAGGACCCCGAGCACGACGACCACCAGCGCGGCGAGGGCCGCGACCGGCCCGAGCCACACGCGCAGCGACGGGGGCAGCACCGCGGGCGCCGACCGGCCGGTCACACGCCCACCGCGTCCGGTCGACCTGGGGTGCTCCGCAGTGATCGGTGGATGGTGCTCCGGATCTTGGCTTCCTGCGGCACGGTGAGAGTGCGGCCCTTCATCCGACGGGTGGGCAGCCATGAATCAGCGGCTTCCTGTTTCCCCTGCTCCAGGCCCTCTTGAAGACCGCCCGGGCCGACGAGCACGTGCACTACCGGCCGCACACCGTCGCAGACCATCCGACAGATGCGATGCACCTCCCCCTCCCGTCGGGGCCCGACGCCATGTCACCCGCCACCACCGCGATGCCACACCCCCGAGAACTGCCCGCTGCCGCCCGCCGACATGGCCGGGATCGTCAGATGTACGGGCTGCGCACGGCCGGACCGAGCAGGATCGCAAACACGTCAAGCGCCAACTGGGCTGGGGCCGGGCCGACTTCCAGGGCCCGCTCCGGCCAAGCGATCCAACGCCACTGACGCTACCAACAATGCCGGCGCGGCAAGCCGCCGTCGGAAAGTCCGCGTGTCAACACTCCGCGAATTCCCGGGCGACAGGACAGGGCGCCGAGGGCGCTGCCGAAGGTTCCCGACGGTGGCGGGGAACGTCTCCCCGTGGGTGCCGCGTCAGACGCCCCGGCCGCGTTCGGGCGTCGGGGGCGCGCCTGTGAACTTGCCGTGAGGTGTGCAGCCCTCTTGACCCGCCATGTGAACTGGACCGTACAGTCACTGAGCCTACATAGGACGCTCGGTGCCGACGCGCAGCCCAACTGCGCACCGCACCGGCCCCGGACCGAACGCGGGCGTGCGCCACACGCCGCGTACGGAAGGACGACGATGTCCCCGAACCCTCATGCCGACGTCACGGCACCGGATGAACCGACACACTCCACGGGCTCCCTGCGCGCGTACGCGGCCTCCCTGCGGGGCTACCCCGCGGCCGCGTGGAAGGCCGCGATCGCGTGCGTGCTGGCCATGGCCCTGAGCCCGGCCGCCTCCAGCGCCACGATCACGTTCTTCGTCGGGCCCGTGGCCCAGGACTTCGGCTGGTCGCAGTCGCAGACGCTGACCATCCTCAACATCCCCCTCATCGCCTCTCCGCTCATCCTGCCGCTGGCCGGCCGCTGGGTCGACCGCTGGGGCACCCGCGCCGTCGCGGTACCGTGCGTCGCGCTGTACGGCCTCTTCACCGCGGCGATCGCACTCGCCGACGGCAACGCCGCGCTCCTGCTCCTGCCGATGCTGGCTGCCTCCCTCTGCGGATACATCGGCATCATGGGCCTGACCTACAAGGTCGTCGCGGAGTGGTTCCCCCGCCACCGGGGCATGGGCTACTCACTGTTCATCGGCGGCGCCACCAGCCTGGGCGGAGCGGTCATCGCCCCGCTGTGCCGGCTGTCCATCGACGGTTTCGGCTGGCGCCAGACCTACCTCCTGTTCGCCCTGTGCATCCTCGTGATCGTCTTCCCCGCCCAGTACTTCCTGCTCACCGAGCCGACGCGGAACCCTGCGGACGTCGCGGCGAAGAAGGACGGACGGGGCCCGGGAGAACTGCCCGGCATGCCGCTCGGCGCCGTGCTGCGCAGCCGGGCCTGGCTGATCATGGTGACGGCCATCGTCCTGACCGCAGGGGTGGCGACGAGCGTGCGGTCGAACGCCGTCTCACTGTTCGGCGACCGTGGCTATTCGGCCACGACCGTGTCCCTCTCCCTGTCGGTACTGCTCGTGGCCTCCTTCGTCGGAATGTTCCTCGCCGGTGTGGCCATGGACCGTTCGAGGAGCCCACGCGCCTTCGTGCCGTTCGTCGCGTGTCTCGTGGTCGGCACGGTCGCGATCTTCGCCGCCAGGGGTGGCACCTGGGCACTGCTGCTGGCCATGGCTCTGCTCGGTGGGGTGATGGGCGCGGAGTCGTCGGTCGCGCCGTACCTGGCGGGCCGGTACTTCGGCATGCGCGCCTTCGCACAGGTACAGGGCATCACGCTGATCATCATCACTCTCCTGGGCGTCGGCCTGACCCCGACCCTTGTGCAGGCAGCGGCCGAGGCCACGGGCAGTTACAACGGGCCCCTGATCGCCCTGACCGCGCTCAGCGTGCTCACCCTGGCACTCGTCTTCCTGCTCCCGCGCTACCCGGCCGAGGAGAAGCTCGAACCCGCGGCGGCGGACGAGGCAGCACAGCCGGAATCGGTCTGACGCAAGCCGGGGCAACGCCTGAGTGCCGCCGCCCGCTCATGTTCGAAGCGAGACCGTACGACGGTGTCGCGACCCTCACCACGGTGCCGGGCCTGGGCCACAAGGCCCGGGTCTCGCACAGGCGCCCAAGGGCCAGGTCGGCATCTACGCAGAGCCGCCGAGACAGGAAGCCGTTCGTCGACCGGTGCGCGTCGGCAGAACCAGGCGCCCCTCTCCGGTCGGGAAGCCGCACAGGCTCGGGCCCTGTCCGGCATACGGCTGCCTGCCGGCCTGATCAGGGGTGCGATGGCAACGGACACCCAGTGATTGCGGCCCCTACTGCGACCGCGGCCTGCGCGGCAGGGCGCTGACTGCCTACGACACCACGATCCCCCACCCGGCCGTTCCGACCCCACCGAATCGCTCTGCCGAGGTCGGTCGGCCTTGACAGTCACACTGAACTGAACGGTACAGTTCATTCAGTTCGTGTTCTCGATCAACAAGGAGAGTCCATGTCCCAGCCCACTACTCACAGGGAGCCACCGATGCCTCCGCCGGGTCCGATCGCAGAGGTCGGGGTAGTCGAATCGCAGTGGCTCACCGACGCCGGACGCGAGCTGCGCGACCGCATCCGCGAACTCAAGCCGCTGATCCGGTCGCGGGCGCGCGAGGGGGAGCGGATCGGGGCGTTGACTCCCGACGTGCTTCAGGCACTGGACGAGGCGGGCGTCTACCGCATGACGATGCCGGTCGAGTGGGGCGGCAGCGCGCTGGGCGCACGGGACCTCGTCGAGGTCGTCGCGGCCCTGGGTGAGGCCGACGGGTCGGCGGCCTGGAGTGCCTTCGTCGGCGTCGGACTGCGCAACTTCCTCGGGCTCCAGCCGAAGCTGATCGAGGAGATCCGCAAGGACGTCGAGGGCTGGGTGGGTCCGGCTCTCGTCGGCGCCTCCGTGTTCGCGACCACGGTCGGGAACGCCCGCAAGGTCGACGGCGGCTGGATGGTCGACGGCCGGTGGGCCTTCGGCAGCGGCTGCAAGCACGCCCGCTGGGCGATGGTGGGGGTCGCCTTCGACCCCGCGGAGGCCGGAGGCACCGGCCGCGGCGTGGTGGTGCTGGAGCGGGAGCAGTTCGAGATCCTCGACGACTGGCACGTCATGGGGCTCTCCGGAACGTCCAGCAACAGCCTGCGGGTCACCGAGGAGATCTTCGTCCCGGACCACCGCTTCCTCGACCTCAGCGAGTTCCCGCCGCGGCTCGACCAGATCCGACACCACTACAGCGGCGCCGCCTTCCGGCAGAGCGGCCGGGCGCTGTTGATGACCGTGGCGCTCAGCAACACCTCGATCGCGCTGGGCATGGCGCGCGGTGCGCTGTCGTGCTTCGCCGAACAGGCGATCAGGCGCAAGCCGTTCACCCTGCCCTACCCGAGCGTCGCCGAGATGGCGTCGGCCCAGGTGGCGGCCGGGCGCGCCCAGGCGATGATCCTTCTCGCCGGCTCGACGATCGAACGCTACGCGGACCAGGTGGACGCACGCACCGAGGCCGGTCTCGAATTCGGCGACGACGAGGAGTCGGAGATCAGCCTCGCCGTCGCATACGCGGCGAACCTCTGCGAGGACGCGATCAACCTGCTCCAGAAGACGCTCGGTTCCTCGACCGTCTCGCTGTCCAACCCGATCCAGCGCTTCGTCCGCGACGCGCGCGTGGTCACCTCGCACGGCGCGATCCGCGTGGATCCGCTCGCCGAGCAGAACGGCCGACGCCTCCTCGGGATCGAACCGTTCCCCATGATCGGCGCCGCCGTACCGCAGCGCGGCGTGACCGCCCCCGAGAAGGAGCTCGTATGACCGATTCGTCGCCGAGGAGTTCATCCAGCACGACCCGAACGCCCCCGGAAACGGTCGCGAACAACTGATCGAATTCCTGCCTCACGCGCCGCTGGACGGCGGACCGCCACCCGCCGTGGTGAACGTCATGGCCGAGGGCGAACTCGCGAGCGTGATGACGCGGCAGCCCACCCCGGACCCGATGATCCCCGGCAGCACCTACGACTGGTACAGCCTCGCCGTCTTCCGCCTCGGCAACGGCCGACCGTCCGAGCACTGGGGCCCCTCGAAGAAGCCGGCGCCCGGAGAGAGGTCGATACCGGCAGGCCGGACGACGATGCATGCCTATTCGCACGGCTGCCAAAAGTCTGCAACTGGACGCCCTGGCCAACCCTGACTTCCGGCCGGACGCGAAGTTGCTCGAATCGCACACGCAAAAGCCATCGCGCGCGCGGCTCTGCTCGCGCACCACACTCATCGCTCGAGGCATATGGACCAGTTCAGCCTCTAACAGCCTCTCGGGGCGACCTCGGAGCGCGTCACGCAGGAGCCGAATCGTCGGTGCCGCGAGCGAAGATGAAATCACCGGAGGAAACGTTGCAGGAGTACACGATCGCAGGCGGGGTTGCACAGATCCACGATCCCGCCTTCTTCGAGGCATGGATGCACCGCGATGACTTCGTCGATGCACTGTCCCAGTCGCCGACAGCCGAGGTGACCGCGATGAAGCGCCTGGTCATCGAGTTCGAAGCGGCTCTCGCCCGGATGATGCTGAGCGGCCGGGTCGACGAGCAGGTCGACGGTGTCCTCGAGAAGTTCATCGTCGACGACTACATCCAGAACGATCCGAACGTGCCCGGCAACGGGCGCGCATTCCTGGCGGACGGATTCCGCAAGATCCCCTTGACCGGGGACGCGCCGCCCCCTCCGGTCGCGCTGATCGTTGAAGGCGACCTCGTATGCCTGCTGATGCAGAAGCCGTGGCCCGATCCGACGGCCCCCGGCACGACGTACGACTGGTTCATCCCCACCGTCTTCCGGATCAGGGACGGGAAGCTGGCCGAGCACTGGGGCGCGTACAAGAAGGGCGGCCACGACGCCGGGCCGGCGCCGGAGTAGCCGTCAGTCCAGGTGATCAGCACCGCTCACGGAACCTCGTTCCGTCCCGGACCTTACGACGTCGAACGTCAGGAAACGGGGAACCAGGCCGCCAGCCGCTTGGCAATGACCGGTACATCGATGTTGTCCTGCGCGACTTCCTCGACGAACGGACCGGCGAGGGAGACGGGCGGCGGGACGGTACCGGCGCTGACGCCGTTGAGCCGCAGGAAGACGCGCATGGCGAGCCAGGCGGTGCGCTTGTTGCCGTCGATCAGCGCGTGATTGCGGGCAACGGAGTGCAGCAGTGCCGCCGCCTTCTCGTGCAGCGTGGGATACAGCTCGGCCCCGAACACGTTGGTCCGGGGCCGTTCGATCGCTGACACCAGAAGTCCCATGTCACGCACGCTGTGCTCGGTACCGTTGACCGTGCGAGCGATGGCCAGGATCTCGTCGATCTGGATGTAGCGCACTTCGGTCACTTCAGGTAGTCCAGGATCTCCGCATCGCTGTCCATGAGCTCGGCCAGGACGTCATCGACCTTCAGCTCGGCCCGATTCTGGGCGTCACGGATGGCCTCAATGGCAAGTTCCTGCTTGCTGCGGCGCTCCCGACGAGCACGCTCGGTGAGCTTCGCGTCAAGGTCGTCCGGGAGTCGGAGTGTCATCGCCATGCAGCGATGATACCGGACTGGTATCTAGGTGGCGAGGTGATACCAGCCGCTCGGACCACAGAGCACGGACCACGGACCACGGACCACGGACCACGGAGAGGTACGTGAGGTTGAGACCCGATTCGAGCCTCATCCGAGCGCCAAAATTCTGCATTCCGCATCGCCACGTCGCCCGCGAGACCCTCGCCAGCCCGTGAAGCTGCAGCTCAGACCGTTCTGCACAAACGAACCTCGGCCGACGCGTTCCCGCGAGCGAAAACAAGTCGAGTCGAGCATCCGAAATACAAAGCAGCAGGTCAAACGCCCTTCGCAGCAGGCTCAAGAATCGCCACGCACTCCACGTGCGCCGTCATCGGAAAGATTTCAGCCTGAACGGATCCCAGAAAAGCCCTGTTCAGAGCCGGTTGCTCGGCTCATCATCCTTAATGCAAACGCCCAGAGCGTCAAACGAGCGTCAAGGCCGAGTCCGTCCTGCTCAGGGCTGAGCAGGACGGCGGCAACCAGCTCACCCGGGGACCCACCCCCGCTCACTCCGGACGCCAGCTCGCACATCATGACCCTCGCAACGTCTCCGGCCGCCATAATGGAGTCATGCCCTCCAGCCCACAACGCCCCGCACCCACCCCGAGGGTCGTCTCGGGCGCGGACGCCGAGGACCTCGCGCTGTACCGGGAGAAGTTCCGCCGCCGTCTGCCGGAGTCGCTGGACGAGCTGCACGGGCCGACCCACGGTGTCGTGGATCTGCCGCTGCACATGGCCTGGTCCGGGATGACCTCATACGACCTAGGCAAGCCGCGCCAGCGCATGGGCCTGTACCGCACCGTCCTGCACGAGGGCCTGCACGACGACCTGCCCCGCTACCTCAACCAGGATCTGCTCCTCCAGCTGTGGCCGGTGCTGCGCACCCTCGTCGGTCGCACGGTGCGCGCCGTATGGGAAGACGCCTTCCCCCAGCTCGCCTCCCGCACCCGGGCAGCCGCGTGACGGACATGCCGGAGCTGCACACGCGGCTCCTGGCGGACGTAATCGCCCTCGGCTCCCCATACCCACTGGTCCTCACCGGCGGATATGCCGTACGGGCACACCGCCTTGTGAACCGCCCCAGCCAGGACCTCGACGTCGCGACCGAGAACCCGGCGCCCATGGCCGACATCGCCGCCACGCTCCGCGTCGGCCTGGAAGCCCACGGCTGGAAGGTACACGCCCTGGAGACCGCCCCGCTGTCCGCCCGCTTCACCGTGACCGACCCGGCCACCGGGCAGGAATGAGAAGTCGACATCCTCAAGGAGATCTTCTGGCGGCCGGTCGCCCAGAGCCCGTACGGCCCCGTCCTCGCGGAGGAGGACGTGATCGGGACCAAGGTCCGCGCCCTCGCCGACCGCGGAGCGCCCCGCGACCTGATCGACGTGTTCGCAGCCTCTCGCCGCTGGACCAATGCCGAGCTTGAGGAGTTCGGCCGCCGCCACGCCCGCGGACGATTCGAGCCCGAGGATCTGCAGTCGAACCTCACGGGCGCCGAGTGGACCGATGACGAAGCCTTCGCCGCCTACGGGATCGATGACGCCATCATCACCGCGCTACGTGCTTGGGCCGTGGAGTGGGCCGACGACCTCGCGGCCCGTCTCCTCGAAGAGGCCGAGCATCCGGACATCGACTGATCACGTCCGGATGAGTCCGCATCTGCAAAGCGCTGACGAGACCAACCAGTGTCAATCCTCCCCGAGCGTGGAGACGGATCCATGCGCCCAGCCCGGCGCGCTACCGATCCATGGCCCACGAGGCGATCTACCAGGCCCTCTATATCCAGGGGCGCGGAGCGCTCAAGCGCGAGCTGGTCACCTGCCTGTGCACCGGGCGTGCGCTACGGGTCCTGCAAGCACGCTCCTGGCAACGCGCGAACGGTCACGTGACGCCCGAGATGATGATCAGCGAGCGGCCTGCCGAGGCCGAAGGCCGCGCGGTGCCGGGCCACTGGGAGGGCGACCTCATCATCGGCACCGGCCGGTCCGCAATCGGCACCCTCGTGGAACGCACGACCCGGTTCACCACGCTGCTGCACCTGCCGCGGATGGACGGCTACGGTGTCGAGCTACGGGTCAAGAACGGCCCGGCCCTGGCCGGCCGCGGCGCCGAGGCCGTGAAAGACGCGATCGCCACCACGATCACCACGCTGCCCGAGCAACTGCGCCGCTCACTGACCTGGGACCGCGGCAAGAAGCCGGCCCAGCACGCCCAACTGAGCGTCGACACCAGGCTGCAGGTCTACTTCGCCGACCCGCAAAGCCCCTGGCAACGGGGCACCAACGAGAACACGAACGGACTCCTGCGCCAGTACTTTCCCAAAGGAACAGACCTGTCGCGATGGGACGCCGACGAGCTCGATGCTGTTGCTCACGCTCTCAACACCAGGCCCCGGAAAACGCTCGGTTGGAACACGCCTGCTGAAGCCCTCAATGAGCACCTGCTATCGGTCCAGGAAGCCGGTGTTGCGACGACCGCTTGAGTCCAGGCAATACACGTCCATGAAGCTCACAACCCACTTGCTGCGAGCGGGAGTTCAGGCTTCCATGGACTCCGTCGCGGACTCCTATGCCAATGCCCTCGCGGAGAACCTCTGGATGCTCATCCAAACCGAATGCATCCGCGGCCGCACCTTCACCACCCGGGCCGAGGCCAACCTCACGCTCTTCGAATCCATCGACGGCTTCTACAACTCCCGGCACATCCAGAAACGGCTCGGCTACCTCAGCCCCGTCGAGTTCGAGGAGAAGCACTACGCCAACCAGGACAACGACCGAACGAACGAACCTCAACCCCGTCAACCTGCTCTGACCAGCTGATCAGCACTTCCCGCGCGCCGGGGGAACCTCAGGACCTCGGAATTCGGCCAACTACGCAGGCTACCCGCCAGCACGCAGGAGTGGCGGGCTCAACACCCATGCACTCCCTCTGCGGTAGAGCGCAGCCGGGCGGCCTGTCGAGGGCATCCTCTGTTCGCCCGTGGGCTCTACGAATCCTGTGGTCCTCAGTACCTTGCGCCGAAAGTTGCTCGGGTCCAGCGGCTGCCCCCAGACCACTTCATAGACCGTGCGCAACTCGCTGAGGGTGAACTCCGAGGCACAGAAGGCTGTGGCGACAGGGGTGTATTCGAGTTTGCGGCGGACCTCCTCCAAAGCCTCGGCGAGGATCTCGGAATGATCGAATGCCAGCCTCGTCCCGTCACGGCCGAGCTCCTCCACAGGTGCCCAGTAGGCGTTTTCCGCATCGGTGCCGCCCACGGGCACGGGCAGGTCGGGCCCCAGGGCCAGGTATGCGACGGTGACCACTCGCCCTCTCGGATCTCGTCCTGGATCACCGTAAGCACCCAACTGTTCCAGGTGCAACAGCCCACCGTCGATACCGGCTTCCTCCCACAACTCGCGCAGAGCCCCTTCCCGCAGGGTCTCGCCTTTCTGGACATACCCGCCGGGGAGCGCAGGCCGACCGAGGAAGGGCTCCAACCCCCGGTCGATCAGAAGCACCATCAGGCGGGCGCCCCGCAGCGTGAAAATCGCCAGGTCCACCGTCACCCACGAGGCCTCCACCTCATCGGAGTCTTTCAGCCAGCCATCCACAAGAACCCCTAAAGGTCACATTGACTTGAACACCCTTGCCACTTATGGTCACACAGACCTTAACCCAGGAGGCGAGGGCAGGGCATGGCCGCTCCTTCCGTACCACCCGCAAAGGATTCCGGCGTCGAACCGACGGCTGCAACGCGTCACTTGTGCGCGGGCCCATACGTGGACGAACACTTCCGCGACCTCGTGATTGACAAGGTCTGCACGTCGCCGCACCGCAGGGTCGCCCCGTCCTACGGCTTCGACATCGTCCCCGTCATGCGCCATGCGTGGCGGGCCGCCGCCCTCACGGCCGTTCTGCGCGTCACGTTGCTGGGGTCCGTGATCGCGCCGGCCTGCGCAGACGCCCTGCCCACGAGCGTTCTCGTCGCGTGCGGCCTCGCCCTCCTGTGGCTGCTCCGTCTGGCACTGCTCATACACCGGGGCGACCGCGAGCCCCGCACCGACCGAAAGCCCGGACTCCGCAACAAGGAACGGCAGGACCGTCATCGGCGCCGTCTCCGACGGATCCTCCCGCGAAGGCAATCGGAGAAGTCTCAGGCGCTACAACGCGTCGCAGGCACCGCGCTCGGCCTGGTGACGACCGGCCTCGCGATCGGACTCATCCACCCCCATCACGCCGCCACAGCCCTCGGCGTGGGGGCAAACATCGTGCTCATGTGCCTCGCCGTCGGAGCGATGCGTCAACTGCAACTCAACCGAATCCTTCGGGCACCGACCCTGCGCCCCGACCGTCTGACCCCCCGGCAGCGGGTGGCCGACGTTCAGCAGAAAGCCGTGCACACCGTGTATCGCCGCCCCTGCCACAACCAGGACAAGGGAGCGGCCGACGATGACGTGGCCGTGTTCACCCTCTTCGGAAAGGAATCGCCGTTCATAGGTGCCGGAGAGATCGTCTACCAGTGGAACCCGCCCATGAGCGTCCAACTCCTGCGTCCTGTCGAGGACGATGACGCCCCTTTGCACGAACGGGAACACCCCGTACCACCGTTCCATGCCCACGAACTCGTCGAGCACCTGCGCGAGGCAGTCCGCCTGTTGAACACCGACAGCCACGACGTCCGCCTGCCCGCCCAAGTCAGGGACCGCGTCTACGTGTCCGAGACCGACGTGGCCACCGATCGTTCCCTGCTCCCCCGGAAGCTCACCGACGTGGATCTACGGGAGATCATCAACACGCCAGGATCAAGGGGGCATCATTTCCTTGAGGTCACAACGCCGCTGGAGGGAGCGGAGTACGTCGCGACCGTCCTGCTCCACGTCAGCGTACGGGGACGGACCCTGATCATCTCCACGGCGGCATGCGTGCTCGCACACACTCCGAGGTCCTTCCAACGGACAGCCGAGTTCGGCCAGCACGGCGTCGTCGCGGTCGTATGGGCCGCATTCCGCGAACTATCCGCCCTCCCCCGGCATGTCCAGCACTCGTGGCGCATCATCTGGTATCTCCGCGCTCTGATCAAAGCCGCCGTCCTCCCCCCTGATCTCACCTCCACACCGATACGCAACGTCCTCATCGGCAGTCGCGTGAGCATCCGGGAGCAGTCGGCCCAGGCGTGGTCCAAGGTTCAGTTGGAGAAGACCGACATCCTGGGGCGGATGAAGACGATCGAGCAGCGTCTGCTGCGGGCGGCAGGCGACTTCCTGCTGACCAAGGACGTGGACGCGTCGGAGTTCAACAATCGAGCGCTCAAGATCATCAATAGTGGCATCTTCAACTTCGGCGACAACAACACCATCAGCAACAACGCCATAGGCGATGCGGCCCAAGTCGGCGCACCCGCACACCCCGCCACGGGGACCGACAACGCCAGCGATGGAGGAACTCCGTGAACACCAACCGAGGCATCAGCTCCTACGGGAACGGCAACACCATCAGCAACAACGCCGTGGGCAGCCACGCCCGAGTCATCGCGACGCCGCCCGCAGAACGAATCGGCGCACCGATCGCCAGCTCCGTGGCACCCACAGGTCGCGGCACGTGGGACATGGGGATCGTCACCATCCTCAGCGAGGAACTGCGCGCATTGCGCGACGAGTTGCAACTCGAACGGCACAAGGAGCCCGGCGGCCTCTACTTCTATCGCGGAGAACACCCCGCCCCGGACTCGACCGCCCGCATCGTCGCCATTCAGGCTCAGAGCCAGGGGCAACGGTCCACCATGGCCGCTTTGGAGAATCTGCGACGCCACTACGCGCCTCGACTGTGGGCCCTCGTCGGCGTGGGGGGAGGCATTCACGACGAGCACGCCCGCATCGGGAACGTCATCGTCTCGACCGAAGTCGTCTACTACGAGAACCGCAAGATCAATCCGCTCGGTGACGTCCGCAGGCGAGGCGAACACCGGCAGGCCCCGGCCCAGGTGGTGCACGCCGTGAACGCCTTCTTCACGGAGCACGGCACCCCCGCCCGTATCCACGGTCAGCTCGCCTCGCGATCCTCACAGGAATACGAGGTGTATCCGGGGCTGATCGGCTCCGGTGAAGCAGTCGTCGCCGACCGCGACAGCGACATCCGCCGATATCTCGCGCACTACAACGAGAAGGTACTGGCGGTGGACATGGAGGCGGGCGGCTTGAGCCAGTACTGGCAGGAGAACTCCGTCCACGACGAGACGAACCCCGGCTGGATCGTCGTCCGAGGCGTGTCCGACAACGCCGACGAAAAGAAGGGGCACGCACACCACGAACTCGCGGCCCGAAACGCCGCCCACGTCCTGCGGCTCTTGCTGCCCTTCGTCTGCTGACGCGATCGATGCCCAGCCGAATGCGATCCGACACCGGGAGAGGGCTCCACATGACCGATTTCCTGTTAGGCATCCTCGGCTCGCTGGCAGCCAGCGCGATCCTCCTCGTCCTCGGCTTGCTACGCGGCGCCCGTCCCCTGTGGTGGCTGCTCGCGGCCTGCTCCCGGTACACGGGGACCGGGCTCGGGCGTGTCTACCGTCACCAGTCCTCCGCCGAACAGGACATCGCCCGCGACCTGCGGCGAGCCCGCTGGGTCAAAGTCCTGGCAGGCCGGGGAAACGTGCTCACTCGTGAGGTCTTCTCACCCCTGTGGTCGGCAGAGCCGTCCCCGCCGTCCGTGCAGATCCTGTTGCCCGACCCCGATCCCCGAGAGGACTCGTGGCTCGATCGACGCTCTCAGGAGGTGTCTCGGTTCGACCCGGGCTTCACGCGGGGTCTGCTCAGAAGCCAGGTCCGAACGAACATCGACTACTTGGCCCGGGTGACGCAGGCGAGGGACGGCATCGAACTGCGCACCTTCAACCTGCCGAACAACTGCCGTGTGATCGCGACGGATCGCGCCGCCTACCTCACTTTCTACAGTGCGTCGGCACACGGCAGGAACTCCCCGTGCCTGTACGCCCGGGCGCCCGGCCTTCTGTACACCGCTGCCCTGCGCCAATTCGACGCGACCTGGACCCACGCCACACCGGCTCTCCCGGCCCCCCTCCCCTGACGAACCGGGAAAGCGAAAGCCCGTCGAGCGCGAGATGCATCGCGCCCGGATCGGGCTCATTCTCAGCCGCCAAGACGAGAGAGACATACAGCCCCATGAAGATGTCACGCAGTGCGACCATCTGGGGAGTGCTACGCCACCCAAGCGCCTCGTCGTAGGCACATAGCGCCTCGTGATCCGCACGGACGAAAGCCGGACCGAATTGCATCGACCGCGATGGCGTCAGTGCCCCTGGTTGGCGCCCCGAGACCCCGGCAATCACGGAGCCGTGTCAACAGGACCTCACAGCCACCTCGAACGATACCCGCCTGATGTGATGAGCTTTCAGAACGAGCGTCAGCAACCCGACGACCGCGCGGATACGCCGTGTGCCACCATCGGCGTGCCCGCCTGAAACCGCAGGTCAGGCGGGCATCACAGATAAGCCCTGTGCTTCGACTGTTGGATGGGTGGGAACAGGTCGAGCAGACGACGGACACTGCGAACCCGCAGATCAGGAGCCTTCCCGCACCCGCTCCAGGATCGCCACGCACTCCACATGATGAGTCATCGGGAACAAATCAAACGCCCGCAACATCCGCACCCGATACCCCCCTTCCCGGAAGTATCCCAGGTCCCGAGCCAACGCCGCCGGATCACAAGCCACATACGCGATCCGGCGCGCCTTCAGCGACGACAGGTGCTGGACCGTCTTCTTGCCCGCCCCGGCCCGCGGCGGGTCCAGGACGATCAGGTCGACCTCCGTGATGCCCGTGCGCGGGAGCACCGCCTCGACCTTGCCCTGTTCGATGCGTACGCGGTCGAAGTCGGCCAGGTTGTGCCGGGCGTCCTCCACCGCGCGCTTGCCGGACTCGATGCCGAGGACGGCACCCTTGTCACCGACCCGGTCGGCGAGGGCGCCCGCGAAGAGGCCCGCCCCGCAGTACAGGTCGAGGGCCATGTCGCCCTTGCGCGGCAGCAGGCCCTGCATGACCGCCTTGACGAGGGTGTCCGCGGCCTTCGGGTGGACCTGCCAGAAGCCGCCGCTGCCCACGCGGTACGTACGGTCGTCGGCGCGTTCGCGGACGAAGGGGCGCCCGTGGACGCGGTGCACGCCCCCGTCCTTCTCCTCGACGCGCATCACCGACACCGGCTTGTCCAGCTCGACGAGCGGCAGTCGCGCACCCGGCCGAGGCTCAAGGATCACCTGGCGGTCCTGCGAACCCGTCGCCGCGATCGCGTCGATCGACGCCATGCCCGACCAGTCGCGCTTCTCGATGCCCAGCTCGCTCACCCCGGGCGCCGCGATCATGCAGTGGTCGATCGGCTCGACCTCGTGAGAGCGGTGCCGACGCAGCCCGGCCCGGCCCGAGTCGTCCACCGCGTACTGCACCCGCGTACGCCAGGCCGGGACCTCGCCCGCCGGAACCTTGTCCCCCTCGGCCGGCATCACCGTGCCGTCCCAGCCCGCCTCCTCGGGCGTGAGGCCCGCGAGCCGCTTCAGCTGCTCGGCGACGACCTCGCCCTTGAACCGCCGCTGGGCACCCGGCTTGGCGTGCTGCCAGTCGCAGCCTCCGCAGCGGCCCGGACCGGCGTACGGGCAGGGGGCCTCGACGCGGTCCTTGGACGGCGACAGAACCGACACCGCGTCGGCCCGCAGGAAGCGCGCGCCCTCCTCGCCCTCGGTCACCCGTGCCACGACCCGCTCACCGGGCAGTGTGTGCCGTACGAAGAGGACCTGGCCCTCGGACGTACGGGCGATGCAGTGTCCACCGTGGGCGACGGGGCCGACCTCGACCTCGTACTCCTCCCCTACCAGCGACTTCTTCTCTTCTGCCTGCATGGCGGGGTGACTCCACAACGATCGGGAAAGGGAACGGCCGGACAACAGCCCACCAGTCTACGTGGACCGCGCCCGGCCGTTCACCACGAGCCGCCGACGGGCACCGGCCCGGACGACCTCAGCTCTTGCCGTCCGAGGACTCGGCGGCCGAACCCTTGGTGGACGCCTTCGCGGACGCCTTCGTGGACGCCTTGTCCGACTCCTTGGCCCGCTCGTCCGCCGGACCACGCCGCACCGAGCCCGGCGCACTCCACTCCTGCCGCTTGCGCGCCCGCCGCTTGGCCACCTCGGAGGACTCCAGCTGGTACGGCACGGACGTCACCATCACGCCCGCCGTGAACAGCAGCCGGCCCTTGAGCCGCAGCGCGCTCTGGTTGTGCAGGATCTGCTCGTACCAGTGACCGACCACGTACTCGGGGATGATCACCGACACCACGTCCCGCGGCGACTCCTTGCGCAGGCTCTTGACGTACTCGATGATCGGCCGCGTGATCTCGCGGTACGGCGAGTCGAGGACCTTCAGCGGTACGTCGATGCCGCGCCGGTTCCACTCCTCCTGGAGCGCCTTGGTCTCGGCCGGGTCGACGTTGACGCTGAGCGCCTCGAGGGTGTGCGAGCGCAGCAGCTTGGCGTAGGCGAGGGCCCGCAGGGTCGGGCGGTGGATCTTCGAGATGAGCACCACGGAGTGCACCCGCGACGGCCGTACGACGTCGTCGCTCGGGCCCTCCGGTGCCGAGATCTCCTCGGCGACCCGGTCGTAGTGCTTACGGATCGCCGTCATCGTCGCGTAGAAGATCACCATGCCGAGCAGCGCGACCCAGGCTCCGTGCGTGAACTTGGTGACGAGGACGACGACCAGGACCAGGCCCGTGAAGAACGCGCCGAACGCGTTGATCGCGCGGGAGCGGACCATGTGGCGCCGCTTGGCCTGGTCCTTCTCCGCCGCCAGATGGCGGTTCCAGTGCCGGACCATGCCGATCTGGCTGAGCGTGAAGGAGACGAACACACCCACGATGTACAGCTGGATGAGGCGGGTCGAATCCGCGCCGTAGATCCACACCAGCAGTCCGGCGGCGCCCGCGAGGAGCACGATGCCGTTGGAGAAGGCGAGGCGGTCCCCGCGGGTGTGCAGCTGGCGCGGGAGGTAGCGGTCCTGGGCGAGGATCGAGCCGAGCAGCGGGAAGCCGTTGTACGCGGTGTTGGCGGCCAGGAACAGCACGAGCGCGGTGGCGGCGGCCAGCAGGATGAAGAAGAACGTGCCGTCACCGAAGACGGCGGCCGCGACCTGCGAGATCACCGGGTTCTGGACGTAGGAGTCGCCGACCGGGGAGCCGTCGCGCAGCAGGTCGTTCGCCGGGTTCTCGGCCATGCGCACGTTGGTGGCCATCGCGAGCCCGATGATGCCGCAGAACATCGTGACGGCGAGCAGGCCCATCGCGGCCAGCGTCGTCGCCGCGTTCTTGGACTTGGGCTTGCGGAAGGCGGGCACGCCGTTGGAGATCGCCTCGACACCGGTGAGCGCGGCACAGCCGGAGGAGAAGGCGCGCAGCATCAGGAAGACCAGCGCGAAGCCGGCGAGCCCCTGGTGCTCGGCCTTGATCTCCAGATCGGCGGTGGGCGCCCGCATGGTGTCGTCGAGGACCAGCCCGCGGAACGCGCCCCAGGCGATCATCACGAAGACGCCGACGACGAAGACGTACGTCGGGATCGCGAAGAGCTTGCCGGACTCCTTCACCCCGCGCAGGTTCATCAGCGTCAGCAGCACGATGATGCCGACCGCGCACAGCACCTTGTGCTCGACGAAGAAGGGGACGGCCGAGCCGAGGTTCTCGACGCCGGAGGCGATCGACACGGCGACGGTGAGGACGTAGTCGACGAGGAGCGCGCTGGCGACGGTCAGCCCGGCCTTGGGGCCGAGGTTGGTGTTCGCCACCTCGTAGTCGCCGCCACCGCTCGGGTAGGCGTGCACGTTCTGCCGGTACGACGCCACCACGGTGAACATCAGCACCACGACCGCGACCGCGATCCAGGGGCTGAAGTGGTACGCCGACACGCCCGCGATCGAGAGGACCAGCAGCACCTCGCCTGGTGCGTACGCCACGGAGGACAGCGGGTCGGAGGCGAAGACGGGGAGTGCGATGCGCTTCGGCAGGAGCGTTTCTCCGAGCCGGTCGCTGCGCAGGGCCCGCCCGATCAGGATCCGTTTGGGCACGTCGGTCAGTTTGGACACGGAGAGGATCGTAAGCGCCGTGACTGGTTCTGGGCACATCCGGGTGAAATCCCGGCGGGCCCCGGAGTGAAATCTGTCCGGTACCGACCACGAAGTGAGTCACGCCACGCATCCTCGGGCCTAATGAAGCGCGTCCTCATGTCTATAGATGCCTGTAGGCCTATAGGACAGATCCGCTCACTCTCCCCCTGGAGGCCCCATGCAGGCCGCGACCGCCGAACTGATCGGCGCCCTGGTGTCCCTCGTCGGCCTCGGCGTCCTGACGGTGATCAGCGTCCGCCGGATCAGCCGCAGACGATCGCCGACCTGAGCGGGACCACGCGCCCGGCCGGCGAAAACCGCAGGCGGAAACGTACGACGGTGCACAGGGGTGCCCTTTGCTGACCGCGCGTGTGTAGCTTGGGCGACGGTCTGAGACCCTGTTTTTGATGTTTCGGCTGAACAGTAGCTATTGACACCGGAAGGACGGTCGTGCACATCGTCATCATGGGCTGCGGGCGAGTGGGTTCCACCCTCGCCCAGACCCTGGAGCAACAGGGGCACACGGTCGCCGTGATCGACCAGGACCCCACGGCCTTCCGTCGACTGGGCTCGGGATTCGGCGGTCGCCGGGTCACCGGTGTCGGCTTCGACCGGGACACCCTGCGCGAGGCGGGCATCGAGGAGGCCGGCGCGTTCGCCGCGGTCTCCAGCGGCGACAACTCCAACATCATCGCCGCCCGCGTCGCCCGCGAGATGTTCGGCATCGAGAACGTGGCGGCCCGGATCTACGACCCGCGCCGCGCCGAGGTCTACCAGCGCCTGGGCATCCCCACGGTCGCCACGGTCCGCTGGACGGCCGACCAGATGCTGCGCCGGCTGCTGCCCGCCGGGTCGGAGCCGCTGTGGCGCGACCCCACCGGTGGCGTCCAGCTCGCCGAGGTGCACGCCTCGTCGGCCTGGGTGGGCCACAAGATCAGCAAGATGCAGGAGGAGACCGGCGTCCGCGTCGCCTTCCTCACCCGCCTGGGCGAGGCGGTCCTGCCCACCTCCCAGACGGTGCTGCAGGAAGGCGACCTCGTGCACGTGATGATGCGTACGGACGACGTGGAGAAGGTCGAGGCGTCCTTCGCCGAGGGCCCCGACGAGGAGGGCGGTCACTGATGAGGGTCGCCATTGCCGGAGCCGGCGCGGTCGGTCGCTCGATCGCGGGCGAACTTCTGGAGAACGGCCACGAGGTCCTTCTCGTCGACAAGGCGCCGACCGCCATCTCGGTCGAGCGCGTCCCCCAGGCGGAGTGGCTGCTGGCCGACGCCTGCGAGATCACGTCCCTGGACGAGGCGGCCCTCCAGCGCTGCAACGTCGTCATCGCCGCGACGGGCGACGACAAGGTCAACCTGGTCGTCTCCCTGCTGGCGAAGACGGAGTACGGCGTCCCGCGCGTCGTCGCCCGCGTCAACAACCCCAAGAACGAGTGGCTGTTCAACGAGTCCTGGGGCGTGGACGTGGCCGTCTCGACGCCGCGCCTGATGTCGGCCCTGGTCGAGGAGGCGGTGAGCGTCGGCGACCTGGTGCGTCTGCTCCGCTTCAGCCACGGCGACGCGAACCTGGTGGAGCTGACCCTGCCGCCGGAGTCCGCCCTGGCCGGCACCCAGGTCGGCGACGTCGAGTGGCCGGAGGACACGTCCCTGGTGACGATCATCCGCGGCACCCGAGTCCTCACCCCCACCCGGGACGACTCCCTGGAGGCGGGCGACGAGCTGCTGTTCGTGGCCGCCCAGGCCCGCGAGGAACAGCTGGAGGACCTGCTGTCGGTACGGCGCGAGGACGCGACGAGCTGACAGGGTCTCCGATACGAGAAGAGGGCGCCCGGAATTCTCCGGGCGCCCTCTTCTCGGCCCGTCGGGCGGTTGAGGACGAGGCCGTTCAGGCCAAAAGCGGGGGTCTGGGGGCGGCAGCCCTCAGGGATGCCCCCAGGGACAGGGATGCCCCCTGGGATGGGACGGGTAGTGACGGGGGCGACTTCACTCCCCGGCGGCACCCGCCCGCTCCGCGGCCTTCCGCTCCTCCTCGGCCCGCTCCTCGGCCTCCATCTCGGCGAACACATCGATGGGCGCCGGCGCCTTCGCCAGGAACACCCACGTCAGCCACACCGCGAGCAGGAACGGCGGAATCTTCAGCGACACCAGCACCCAGCCGAGGTGCTCCGTGTCGGCCCACCAGTAGAGCGGGAAGAGAATCGCGCACTTGGCGAGCAGGATCAGCCCCCACGCGTAACTCGCCTTCGCGTACGCCTTCTTACGGCCGGGATTCCGCGTCCGCCAGGACAGGTTCTCCTTGAACACCGGCCCGAGGATCAGCCCGATCAGCGGGACCCCGCACAGCGTCGTGATGATGTACGCGAGGGCGAGCCCCAGCGTGTACAGCATGCCCGGCAGATAGAAGTCCTTGGCGTTGCCGGTCATCATCGCGAAGACCACACCGAAGGCGACGCCGAAGACACCGCTGAAGGCGTGCTTGACGGTGTCCTTCATGACGAGCCGCACCACGACCAGCAGCACGGACACGGCGAGGGCCGCGATGGCCGCCGCGTGCAGGTCCTTCTTGATCGTGAAGATGGTGACGAAGAGCAGGCCGGGCACGACCGTCTCGACCATGCCCCGTACGCCGCCGAACGCCTCGAACAGCGCGGCCTCGGTCACGGCTCTGGAGTCCTGCGGGGTGTCCTGGACACCCTGGGCGCTCTGGGCGCCCTCCGTCGGCTTGTCGAGCGACGTCACCGGTTACTCCCGTCCGAGCGGTCTGAGTTCGTACTTCGGATTGAACAGCACCTTACGGCCCCGGCTCATCGAGATCCGCCCGGACGCGATCAGCCTGCGCCCCGGCTCTATGCCGACGATGGAGCGCCTGCCGAGCCACACCACGTCCAGCGCTGCCGAACCGTCGAACAGCTCGGCCTCCAGGGCGGGGACGCCGGCGCGCGGCCGTAGCGTGACCGTGCGCAAGGTACCAGTAACCGTCACTATCTGTCGGTCGTGGCAGTCGCAGATCCGTGTGCAGCCCGCTGTCTCGGCGTCCTCGCGCAGCTCCTCCGACTCCAGGTCCTCCTGGGACGACGAGAGCCGGTCGAGCATGCGCCGGAACCGGCCGACCGGCTTCTCGGAACGAGGGACAGCACTCATACCGAAAGCGTACCGGGGGCCACCGACAGCACCGTAACCCCCGTCACCGACCCCCGGAACCAGCGCTCGAACCGGTATCCCGCGCTCCGACGGTGAAGTCGTCGCTCTCCCACGATCATGTCGCCCTCGTCACCCTCGTCGCCCCCGACGGGCTCGGGACGGCGGACGGCGGCACGCAGCCGTGCGCTTCTTCAGGTGTGACCGCCTCTGCCGTGCGCACGGTCGCAGCCTCCCCCGCAGAAGCGGCCGGTCCGAGGCCGTAGCCGTCTCCGTCCCCTCTCCCCTCTCCGGGCACGTGGCCGGAGAGGGGCTCTGACCGCCGTTCTCCGCCGCCCGCACAGTGAGCACCATGGTGAGGCCCCCGCCGAGTGTGTCCTCGGCGTGAGGGTCCCCCCATGGCTTCGGCGAAGCCGCTGGCGACCGCGAGGCCGAGCCCGCGCCGTGCGGGGCGTCACCATCGCGCTGGAATGCCTGCCGCGCCCGAAGAGCCCCGACGGACAGCCCGGAAGACCGCGAACATGACAATGGGCCGCACCCCGCGAAGGGGTACGGCCCATGCGCATGTACGAGGGGTACGCGCGCGGAGCGGAGCTACCGGACCTCGGTGATCTCCGGTCCGCGCTGCAGCTGTCCCATGCCGCCGGAGAAGCGGGAACCGCTCTGCTCCTCCTGCTGGACGCCCTCGGGAACCATCTGGGCGTCGTTCGGCAGCTTCAGGACGATCGGGTCGCGCGGCGCCATGGGGCCCTCGCCACGGACGACGACCGCGTCCCGGAAGATCTGCTCCAGCAGCCCGGCGGTCTGCGGCTCCACCGCGCCCCGGCCGGAGATCACACCGCGCAGGAACCAGCGCGGGCCGTCCACGCCGACAAACCGGACGACCTGGAAGCCGCCCGTGCCGTCCGGCAGCTGCACCGGCACCTGAGCACGGAGCTCCCAGCCCAGCGGGCCCTCGACCTCGTCGATGACACCGCCCTGCTGGGTGATCCCGGAGGCGATCTCCTCGCGCACCTCGCCCCAGATGCCCTCACGCTTGGGTGCGGCGAAGGCCTGCAACTGGACGGCGCTGTCGCGCAGCACGACGGTCGCCGCGACGATCGCGTCGCCCGCGACCTCCACCCGCAGCTCCATGCCCTCGACCCCGGGCACGAACAGCCCGCCGAGGTCCACCCGGCCCTCGCCGGGCTCGCGCACCTCGGTGCTGTCCCAGGGCCCGTCCGGGCGCGGCTCGGGCTCCAGGCGTACGCGCTCGCGCTCGCCCTCTTCTTCTTCGTCCGCCTCAGTGTCGACGCTGTCGACGACCTGCTCGGCCTCGCCGGCCGCGTCCTCGGCGGCACCCTTCTTCTTGCGACGTCCGAACACGTCACTGTCCTTCCCGGTCGGATACGACCGAAGCGTATCGATTCCCACCCGTTGTGACGCCCACGGCGGCATGACCGCCGGTGGACCCGAAGCCCCCCTCGGCCCGCGCCGAGTCGGGAAGCTCCGCCACCTCCTGGAAGCGGACCTTCTCGACCTGCTGGACGACGAGTTGGGCAATCCGGTCGAAGCGCTCGAACCGCACGGGTTCGAGCGGGTCGAGGTTCACCACGATCACCTTGATCTCCCCACGGTACCCGGCATCAACCGTCCCCGGGGCATTCACCAGGGCCACACCGCAGCGGGCGGCAAGACCCGAGCGCGGGTGCACGAAGGCCGCGTACCCCTCCGGGAGCGCGATGGACACACCCGTGGGCAGTACGGCCCGCTCCCCCGGCTTCAGCTCACGGCTCTCGGTGGTGCGCAGATCGGCGCCGGCGTCCCCGGGGTGCGCATAGCCGGGCAGCGGGACGTCCGGGTCGACGCGCCGGATGAGGACGTCGACGGGGGTACGGCTGCCGCTCACGGGTTCACCTCGAAGGCACGGACGCGCCGGTCCTGGTCCGGGTCGTTCATGGCCGCCTGGATCTCCTCCTGGCGGCCGTTGTCGATGAAGTGATCGACTTTGACCTCCAGGAAGAGCGCGTCGGCGCGGACGGCCAGCGGGCCGTCGGGGGCGTCGACGCGTCCGGTGGCGGTCGCGTAGATCTTCCGCCCGGCGACGGCCGTCACCTCGGCCTGGAGGTACAGGACCGTGTCGACGGGCACGGGCCGGACGAAGTCGGTCTCCAGCCGTCCCGTCACCGCGATGGTGCGCAGCAGCCAGTTCAGGGAGCCGAGCGTCTCGTCGAGGGCGCTGGCCAGGACCCCGCCGTGCGCCAGCCCGGGCGCGCCCTGATGGGCGGGCTTCACGGTGAACTCGGCGGTGAGGGACACGCCCTCCCCGGCCGTTGCCTCGAGATGCAGCCCATGGGGCTGATCTCCGCCGCACCCGAAGCACTGCTCGTAATGCGCGCCGAGCAGTTCACCCGGGGCGGGTGCCTCGGGGTGCCGCACGGGCGCCGTGGCGTCGGCCGGCGGCTGCAGTGCCGCGGAAGTACCTCTCACAGCCGCAGACCTTACCCGTCCGTCAGCCCCCGGCCATCGTCCCGAGGGGCAGGGTTTCCCCTCGGACGCCCCCATTTCCGGGGCGGGACGGTGCGCGTGCCAAGCTTGACGCCATGCAGCTCTCCGCCTCGCCGTACGAAGAACGCCTCACCGCTCCCCGCACCTGGTGGCTCGTGTGTTTCCTGGTCGGGGTGTCCATGGCCCTGATCCTGCTGCCGTTCGGCACGCTGCCCCTGCTGGCCGGCCTGGCCGGTGGCACCGCGGCCGCGGCGGTCGCGGCCAGCTCGTACGGCTCGGTCCGTATCCGCGTGGTCGGCGACGCCCTGGTGGCAGGCGAAGCGAAGATCCCGGTGAGCGCCTTGGGAGAGCCCGAGATCCTCGTGCCGGAGGAGGCCCGCGCCTGGCGCACCTACAAAGCCGACGCCCGCGCTTTCATGCTCCTGCGCGCCTACATCCCCACGGCCATCCGTATCCCGGTGACCGACCCGGCGGACCCGACGCCGTACCTGTACCTGTCGACGAGGGAGCCGGAGCGTCTGGCGGCGGCGCTGGAGGCGGCGCGCACGACGGCGTAGCGCGGCGGCGGGCGGCCGTGACGGCAGGTCCGGTGCCCCCGGCGGCCTTGGGACCGCTCGCGCGGCGGCGTGGTTTCTCGCCCGATTCTTACCGTCGGCGCCCGATGATTCGCGCCTTCGACGGCGGCCCGATCGGCCTTCTCAGCCCTCGCCCAGTTCCTTCGGCTGTTCCCGGGGGCGGAGGGCGTCCGGCTGTTTGTCCAGCGGCGGCAGCTCCGGCAGCGCGTCCCACGGCACCTGTAGACGTCTCAGGTCCTTGCGGATGCGCTGTGCGAGGCGTGTGGTGTCGCGGCGGTTCATGAACGCTCCGACCGCGGCCCCGACCATGAACGGAATCAGGTTCGGCAGATTGCGCACCATACGTTTCATGATCTGCTGGCGCAGCTCACGCCTCATCTGGCCACCGAGCGCCGCGTTGATCGTCGACGGTTTGGTCACCTCGACCCCGCGCTCACCGGACCAGGAGTTCAGATAGGCGGTACTGCGCTCCCACAGATTCCCCGGCGGCCGCACCCCGTACACCTCGTGCAGCTCGGCGATCAGCTTGAGCTCGATCGAGGCGACACCGGTGATCTCGGCGGCCAGCTCGGCCGGCATGGCCGGTGGTGTCGGCAGCATGGCGGCGGCGCCGATCCCGGCGCCGACCGTGGAAGAGGCGTTCGCGGCCCCCGCGACGAGCTTGTCCGCGATCTCCTCTGGCCCGAGACCCGGGAACTGCCGACGGAGCGTCGCGAGGTCCCGTACGGGGATCCGCGGGGCCATCTCGATGATCCGGTCTGCGACATACGTCAGACCGGCCTTGGCCCGGACCCCGCCTTTGCGGGCTCCGACCCTGAAGCCCTCCTTGAGGCCCTCCTTGAGGCCGTCCAGGACGACGGCACCGTGCCGCCGGGAGACGGGCGCCGGAGTGTCCACCGGAATGGGCAGGCGTCCCCGCTCATCCGTGGCACCCCCCGACGCCTCGCCGGACGCACCTTCGAGCGAGGCCGCTCCCTGATCGGAGGAGCCCCGCTCGTCGTCACGCAGGCCGTCGGAGCCGCCATGCGGCTCCAGGTCCGCCCCCTTTCGGAAGCGGCGCTTCCAAGGAGGGGTCGAGCCAGTCACGGCCGACCCTGCCTCAGTCGCAGTCGCGGCAGATCGGCTGACCGTTCTTCTCGCGGGCCAGCTGGCTGCGGTGGTGCACCAGGAAGCAGCTCATGCAGGTGAACTCGTCCTGCTGCTTGGGCAGCACTCGGACGGCCAGCTCCTCGTTCGAGAGGTCGGCGCCCGGCAGTTCCAGGCCCTCTGCGGCCTCGAACTCGTCGACGTCCACCGAAGAGGTCGACTTGTCGTTCCGCCTGGCTTTGAGTTCTTCCAGGCTGTCCGAGTCGACGTCGTCGTCGGTCTTGCGTGGGGTGTCGTAATCCGTTGCCATGTCGCTCTCCCCCTCTGGGTGTCTGCGGTGTCTCAGCGCACGTAACGCGTGAGAGGCCGGACTTGTGCCCGACCTGAGGCGGAGATTTTGCCTCACATCAAGGTCTGTTACTCAATCGACACCCAACCGCACTCCTCAAGAGTGATCGGCATGGATGGCGAACGGGACCGTACACGGTCCGATGCCGCACTTCAAAGGCGTCTCAGCATGTACTTCCCGTGATCTCAACCCCCGAAAACCCGGATTTTCCCGGCTTTCCGACGGTCTCATGATCACTGAGAGTATATGGCCGGAAATTCGCCCTTGTGATCGATCACACATCGATCGCGCACGACCATTTAAAGCAGGCGCCCGGAGAATTCCGCGCAAAGCGAACACGTCCCATTGCCGGGCGCCATGGTCTCAGACAGGTAGGGTCACGCGCATCACGAGCCCGCCTCCCTCACGCGGCTGAGCGGCGATATGACCGCCGTGGGCGCGCGCCACGGACCGGACGATGGACAGGCCGAGGCCCACACCCTTGTCGCTGCCCGTGCGCTCCGTACGCAGCCGCCGGAACGGCTCGAAGAGGTTGTCGATCTCGTACGCGGGGACCACGGGCCCCGTGTTCGTGACCACCAGGACCGCCCGGCCGTGCTGCAGCTCCGTCGTCACCTCGACCCAGCCGCCCTCCGCCACGTTGTACCGCACGGCGTTCTGGACGAGGTTCAGCGCGATGCGCTCCAGCAGTACGCCGTTGCCCTGGACGACCGCCGGGGCGTGCTCACCGCGGATCTCCACGCCCTTGGCGTCCGCCTCGGTGCGCACCTGGTCGATGGCCTGGGAGGCGACCTCGGCGAGGTCCACGGGCTTGCGCTCGACGATCTGGTTGTCGCTGCGGGCGAGCAGCAGCAGGCCCTCCACGAGCTGTTCGCTGCGCTCGTTGGTGGCCAGCAGCGTCCTGCCGAGCTGCTGGAGCTCCGTGGGCGCGTGCGGGTCCGACAGATGCACCTCGAGCAGTGTGCGGTTGATCGCGAGCGGTGTGCGCAGTTCGTGCGAGGCGTTCCCGACGAATCTCTGCTGGGCCGTGAAGGCCCGTTGGAGCCGTTCCAGCATGTCGTCGAAGGTGTCCGCCAGTTCCTTCAGCTCGTCGTCCGGACCGTCCAGCTCGATCCGGCGGGACAGGTCCGAGCCGGCCACCGCGCGCGCGGTGCGGGTGATCCGGCCGAGCGGCGCGAGCACCCGGCCCGCCATCGCGTAGCCGAAGGCGAACGCGATCACGGCGAGGCCGAGCAGGGCCAGCAGCGAGCGGCTGAGCAGCGTGTCCAGGGCCTGCTGGCGCTCGATGGCGTCACACTGTTTGAGCACCGAGTTGATCTCGCTGTCAGGCACCGTGTTCACGGCAGGGCAGGTCGAACTGGTGATGTCGAGATTGGCCCCGGTCACTTGGAAGGACGGGCCGCCGCCCTCGTGGAGCGCCTGCGCCGCCAGCAGGTAGATGATCGACAGCAACAGGATCCCGGCGATCAGGAACATGCCGCCGTAGAGCAGCGTGAGCCTTATGCGGATGGTCGGGCGCAGCCACGGCAACGAGGTCTGCGGCCTCCTGGGGTCCCAGGTGGGTTTGGGAGGCGCCAGGGGCGGCGCGGGTGTCGTCGTCACGGGGATCAGATCCGGTAGCCGGAGCCGGGCACGGTGACGATGACCGGCGGCTCACCGAGCTTGCGGCGCAGCGTCATGACCGTCACGCGCACGACGTTGGTGAACGGGTCGGTGTTCTCGTCCCAGGCCTTTTCCAGCAGCTGCTCGGCGGAGACCACCGCTCCCTCGCTGCGCATGAGCACCTCCAGAACGGCGAACTCCTTGGGCGCGAGCTGGACCTCCTTGCCGTCGCGGAACACCTCTCGGCGGTTGGGGTCGAGCTTGATGCCGGCGCGCTCCAGGACGGGCGGCAGCGGCACGCTCGTACGCCGTCCGAGGGCGCGCACGCGTGCGATCAGCTCGCTGAACGCGAACGGTTTGGGCAGGTAGTCGTCGGCGCCGATCTCCAGGCCCTCGACGCGGTCGCTGACGTCGCCGGAGGCGGTGAGCATCAGCACGCGCGTGGGCATTCCCAGCTCGACGACCCGGCGGCAGACGTCGTCGCCGTGCACGAGCGGGAGGTCTCGGTCGAGGACGACCACGTCGTAGTCGTTGACGCCGATGCGCTCCAGGGCGGCCGCGCCGTCGTACACGACGTCGACGGCCATGGCCTCCCGGCGGAGTCCCGTGGCCACCGCATCCGCGAGCAGCTGCTCGTCCTCGACGACGAGTACGCGCACGTCGCTTGTCCTTCCTCTGGCCAACCCGCGCAGCGCGCCTTCAGGCGCGCACGGGCAGGGGTACGTGGGTGTGTGACCTCCATCCTGCCCTTTTCGGCCATAAGTCGGCGGTAAGGCGGCTGCGGGCCCTCCGGTGCGCGGGCAGGGTCGGAGGCGGGAGCCGGGAATGCGTGTTTTTTTCGTCCGGTTGAGGTTTCCACGAAAGAAAGCGGGGGGAGGACGGCTTTACACCCCGCGATCACCCTCTGCTTGTGCCGTACCACCATGCGGCACGCAGCGATCCGCTTTCCGCAGAGCGGGTGTGGGAGTCCGGCGCCGTCGCCGCCCAGGCTGGGCAGCGCTGGGCACCCGCATGAGACGTGATCGCCCCTTCCGAACGGCACACCCCCGTGCCACCGACCCACGACCCAGGACGAGGGGGCGCAGCATGGACGCATTCACCGCAGGACTTCTGCAGCGCATAAGGGCGACCGAGTCCGACCTGACACGGGCTCGTGACGAGGGCGACGACTTCCTCGCGGAGGTGGAGCAGGCCGAGCTCGACGACCTGCACCGCCTCGCCGCCGATCACGGTGTGGAGGTCGGCGCGTACAGCGTCTGATTAAGAACCCGTACGGCAGTGGGGCCCCGGCGATCCGGCCGGGGCCCCACTGTGTTGTCCACGCGGTCGCGCGTGGTGTCAGTCGTGCCAGGCGCCCAGCTCGTCCAGGCGGCTCTGGAGGACCTCGAAGAGGCCGGGCGGGGCCGCGACCGTCAGATCGGGTGAGAGGGGCTCTGACGGGCGTCCACCGGTCAGGGCGCCCGCTTCCCGGGCGATGAGGTCGCCCGCCGCGTAGTCCCAGGGGTTGAGCCCGCGCTCGTAGTACGCGTCCAGACGGCCCAGGGCCACGTCGCACAGGTCGATCGCGGCCGAGCCGCCACGGCGGATGTCGCGCACGTGGGGGATCAGCGCGCGGACCACGTCGGCCTGGCGGGCGCGGCGCTCGGCGCGATAGCCGAAGCCCGTGCCGACCAGGGCCAGCTCCAGGTCGGGGGCGGGGCGTACGCGCGCGGGGTGGTCGTTGACGTACGCGCCCTCACCGAGGACGGCCCGGTAGGTTTCGCCGCGCATCGGGGCGTAAACGACGCCGACGACCGTCTCGCCGTCCACCCGGACCGCGATGGAGACGGCCCAACTGGGCAGGCCGTACAGGTAGTTGACCGTGCCGTCGAGGGGGTCGATCACCCACTGGACACCGCTGGTGCCCTCGACGCTCGCGCCCTCCTCGCCGAGCACGCCGTCGTCCGGGCGGCGCTCGGCCAGCAGACCGGTGATCAGCTTCTCGGAGGCGATGTCCATCTCGGTGACGACGTCGACCGCGCTGGACTTGGTGGCGGCCACACCGAGGTCCTCAGGCCGGCCGTCGCGCAGGAAGGCTCCCGCGCGATGGGCGGCGTCGAGGGCGATCTCCAGCAGTTCGGCCTTCAGGCCGCCCGGCTGCTCCGGCTTGTCGGTCACGGTGCTCCTCACGCGTACGGACTGTCGACGCCCGCGGCGGCGGGCTGTGGGGCGCGGGCCGGGCAGCAGCCGACCGGGCACAGGTTGTGGCTCGCGCCGAGCGCGCCGAGGGCGCAGGGCGCGACGGACTCGCCCCGCTCGGTCGCGGCACGCTCCAGGACGAGGTCGCGGATCGCGGCGGCGAACCGGGGGTCGGCGCCCACGGTGGCCGAGCGGCGCACCGGCAGGCCCAGCTCCTCGCCCTTCGCCCTGGCCTCGGTGTCGAGGTCGTACAGGACCTCCATGTGGTCCGAGACGAAGCCGATGGGCGCCATCACGACGGCCGGGGCCCCGGCGCCGTGCAACTCCTCCAGGTGGTCGCAGATGTCCGGCTCCAGCCACGGGATGTGCGGGGCCCCGGAGCGGGACTGGTAGACGAGCTGCCAGGGGTGCTCGACGCCGGTCCGCTCGCGCACGGCCTCGACGACGAGTTTCGAGACGTCCAGGTGCTCCTCGACGTACGCGCCGCCGTCCCCGTGGTCCTCGACCGGGCCGGAGGTGTCCGCGGACGCGTTCGGGATCGAGTGGGTACAGAAGGCGATGTGCGCGCCGTCACGGACGTCCTCGGGGAGGTCGGCGAGGGACTCCAGGACGCCGTCGATCATGGGCTCAAGGAAGCCGGGGTGGTTGAAGTAGTGCCGGATCTTGTCGATCCTCGGCAGCTCCAGGCCCTCGGCCTCCAGGGCGGCGAGCGAGTCGGCCAGGTTCTCGCGGTACTGGCGGCAGCCCGAGTACGAGGCGTACGCGCTGGTGGCGAGGACCAGGATGCGGCGGCGCCCGTCGGCGACCATCTCGCGCAGGGTGTCGGTCAGATAGGGCGCCCAGTTGCGGTTGCCCCAGTAGACCGGCAGGTCCAGGCCGTGCTCGGCGAAGTCCTTGCGGAGGGCGTCGAGCAGGGCGCGGTTCTGGTCGTTGATGGGGCTGACCCCGCCGAACAGGAAGTAGTGCTGCCCGACTTCCTTGAGGCGTTCCTTGGGGATGCCGCGGCCCCGCGTCACGTTCTCCAGGAACGGAACCACGTCGTCCGGGCCCTCGGGACCGCCGAAGGAGAGCAGGAGCAGGGCGTCGTAGGGGGTGGCACCGTGGGGGGTGGCTTCGAGCGCGTCTCGCATGTCCTCGATCCTGCCACCCGGCGCCGACAGCCGGGATCCCGGCCCTCGTTCGAGCATGCATTAGGTTTGCCTAACCCGTAAGCTGTATCAGCTCGCTTCGCGCCTTACAGAGGCTTGCCACACGCCTTGCGGAGACACGCGGGCACCCCTGCCGCAGCCCGTTCCTCCGCTTCCCGGACCCACCGGAGACCTTCGTGCCCAGCCCCTACACCGCCCTGTTCGCCGCTCCCGGCACCAAGGGCTTCACCGCCGCGGGCCTCCTCGGCCGGATGCCCCTGTCGATGATGGGCATCGGCGTGGTCACGATGATCTCCCAGCTCACCGGGCGGTACGGCCTCGCGGGCGCCCTGTCGGCGACCATCGCGCTCTCCGCCGCCGTGATCGGCCCGCAGATCTCGCGCCTGGTCGACCAGCACGGGCAGCGGCAGGTGCTGCGCCCCGCGACGCTCTTCGCCCTGGCCGCCGCCGCGGGCCTGCTGTTCGCCGCGCACTACGGGTGGCCGGACTGGGTGTTGTACATCTGCTCGGCCGGCATCGGCTGTGTGCCGAGCCTCGGCGCGATGACCCGCGCGCGCTGGGCGGCCCTGTACCGAGGCACCCCGCAACTGCACACCGCGTACTCCTTCGAGTCCGTGGTGGACGAGGTCTGCTTCATCTTCGGGCCGATCTTCTCCATCGGGCTGTCGACCGCGTGGTTCCCGGAGGCCGGTCCACTGCTCGCCGCCTGCTTCCTCGCCGCGGGCGTCTTCTGGCTGACGGCCCAGCGCGCCACCGAGCCGGAGCCGCACCCGCGTGAGCATCACGACGAGGGTCGCTCGGCACTGCGCTCGCCCGGACTTCAGGTCTTGGTGGCCACGTTCGTGGCGACCGGGGCGATCTTCGGAGCCGTCGACGTGGTCACCGTGGCCTTCGCGGACGAGCGGGGCCACAAGGCCGCCGCGAGCGTGGTCCTGGCGGTCTACGCGGCCGGTTCGTGTCTCGCGGGCATCGTCTTCGGGCTGTTGCGCTTCACCGGAGCCGCCGAGCTTCGCTGGCTGCTGGGTGTCTGCGGCATGGCCGTGAGTATGATCCCACTCCTACTGGTCGGAAACTTGCCGTTTCTGGCCGTGGCGCTCTTCGTCGCGGGCCTGTCCATCGCACCCACGATGATCACGACGATGTCCCTGATCGAAGAGCACGTACCACGCGCGCAACTGACCGAGGGCATGACCTGGGTGAGCACCGGGCTCGCGGTCGGGGTCGCGCTCGGCTCCTCCGCGTCCGGCTGGGTGATCGACACGGCCGGTGCGGACGCGGGGTACGGGGTTCCGGCGGTGTCCGGAGCCGTCGCGGTCACGGTCGGTTTCTTCGGGTACCGCCGGCTGCGCAGGCCGGCTCCAAGGCGGGGAGGGCCCCATGAGCACCACAGTGATCGGGAAGAGCGGCACGTGGCGTAACTGGGCGGGGAACGTCACCGCCCGGCCCGTACGGGAGGTCACCCCTGCCTCGGTGGAGGAACTCGCCGCCGCCGTACGGCAGGCCGCCGAGGACGACCTCAGGGTGAAGGCCGTCGGCACGGGCCACTCCTTCACGGCCGCCGCCGCGACCGACGGTGTGTTGATCCGCCCTCAACTGCTGACCGGCATACGCAAGATCGATCGCGATGCCATGACCGTCACCGTCGAGGCCGGCACCCCGCTCAAGCGTCTCAACGCGGCGCTCGCGCGTGAGGGTCTGTCGCTCACCAACATGGGCGACATCATGGAGCAGACGGTGTCCGGCGCGACCAGCACCGGCACGCACGGCACCGGTCGCGAGTCGGCCTCGATCGCCGCCCAGATCAAGGGCCTTGAGCTGGTCACCGCCGACGGCTCTGTCCTCACCTGTTCCGAGACGGGGACCGACGAAGAACGAGCCGTCTTCGCCTCCGCCCGGGTCGGCATCGGCGCGCTGGGGATCATCACCGCGATCACCTTCGCCGTGGAGCCCCTCTTCCTGCTCACGGCACGGGAGGAGCCGATGCCGTTCGAGAAGGTGCTGGCCGACTTCGACGAACTCTGGGCCGAGAACGAGCACTTCGAGTTCTACTGGTTCCCGCACACCGGCAACACCAACACCAAGCGCAACAACCGCAGCGCAGGCCCGGAAAGGCCGGTGCCCCAGCTGAACAGCTGGTTCGAGGACGAGTTCCTCTCCAACGGCGTCTTCCAGGTGGCCAACTGGGTCGGCCAGGCCGTGCCCGCGACCATCCCGACGATCGCCCAGATCTCCAGCCGGGCCCTGTCCGCGCGGACCTACACCGACATCCCCTACAAGGTCTTCACCTCTCCGCGCCGGGTGCGCTTCGTGGAGATGGAGTACGCCGTGCCGCGCGAGGCGCTGGCGGAGACACTCCGTGAACTGAAGGCGATGGTGGACAAGTCGAACCTGCGGATCAGCTTTCCCGTGGAGGTCCGCACCGCCCCGGCCGACGACATCACGCTCTCCACGGCCTCCGGTCGCGACAGCGCGTACATCGCCGTCCACATGGTCAAGGGCACGCCTTATCAGGCGTACTTCACCGCCGCCGAGCGGATCTTCACCGCGCACGAGGGCCGGCCGCACTGGGGCAAGGTGCACACCCGCGACGCGGATTACTTCTCCAAGGTGTACCCCCGCTTCGGCGAGTTCACCGCTCTGAGGGACCGGCTCGACCCCGACCGGCGCTTCCAGAACGACTACTTGCGCCGCGTCCTGGGTCCGTAGCCGGGACGCCGGGCGCCGCGATCGGCCGTACGAGAAGGGGACGTACGAGCGAAGCGATTGGTTCCGTTTGTGGTGATTACGCGAACCGGACCACGTTTCGAGGGTACGAAAACGGCGCTTCGGGCAGCCAACTCCCGCCTCTCATGAGAAGTTGAGCGGCGTGCCGATCCACGCAAGTGGCCCGAATGGAGTAGTGTTGCGAGCCCTGGGACCGGACTCCCGCCAGGGTGTCCGGGGCCTACGAGGACCGCCGGGAGGGGGATCGTTGCACAGGGTGATGAAGTTCGTCACTTAGCGTTGCGAATAGATAACCGTGCCATAACGGCGACCTCGGGCTCACGCCCGACACGCCGGGCAACTCGGCAAGGTTGTGGCAGGCTGCACCCGGGCAGGCCACACTCGACTAGCGGAAGCAGCGACGCACGTGACGTCGGCAGGCACCACCCGGGAGGTCCCCATGCCCGAACTGCGTGTCGTGGCCGTCTCCAATGACGGCACACGGCTGGTGCTGAAGGCTGCCGACGCAACGGAGTACACGCTTCCGATCGACGAACGGCTGCGCGCCGCCGTCCGCGGCGACCGCCCGCGCCTCGGCCAGATCGAGATCGAGGTCGAGAGCCATCTCCGCCCCCGTGACATCCAGGCGCGTATACGCGCGGGTGCGACGGCCGAGGAGGTCGCGCAGCTCGCCGGTATCCCCGTCGACCGCGTGCGCCGCTTCGAGGGACCCGTCCTCGCCGAGCGCGCCTTCATGGCCGAGCGGGCGCGCAAGACGCCTGTCCGCCGCCCCGGTGAGAACGCGGCGGGGCCACAGCTCGGAGAAGCCGTCCAGGAGCGGCTGCTGCTGCGCGGCGCCGAGAAGGACACCGTCCAGTGGGACTCGTGGCGCCGCGACGACGGCACCTGGGAAGTCCTGTTGGTCTACTGCGTCGCGGGTGAGCCCCACTCGGCGAGCTGGACGTACGACCCGCCCCGGCGGCTCGTCCAGGCCGTCGACGAGGAGGCGCGCTCGCTGATCGGCGAGTCCGACGACCTCGGCGCGCCCGAGCCCAGCTTTCCGTTCGTACCGAGGATCGCGCGGCTTCCGCGTGATCGCCCCCTGGACCGCCAGGCGGAACGTCCCGCCCTGCCCGGGCAGTCGTCCGAGCTCGACGAGGAGAGCGTCAGCGAGCGCGAACGTGACTCGCTCACCAGCATTCTGGAAGCCGTGCCGAGCTATCGCGGCGACCTGGTGGTGCCCGAACTCCCCTCCGGGGAGCCTCAGGAGGAGTCCGTCGAGGAAGCGGCGGAGGAGGAGTCCGCGGCCCCTGCCGCCTCGGCCGGTTCCGCCTACGCGGACGTCCTCATGCCGCCGCGGTCGGTCAACGGCCACCGCGACCGGCTCATCGGCGCCACCGACCGCCAGGCCGAGGCCGACGGCGTCCGGCCGGGCCGCCGCGCGGCGGTGCCGAGCTGGGACGAGATCGTGTTCGGCACACGGCGCAAGAAACAGGAGTAGCGGAAACAGGGTCGAGCTTCGACGGCCTTCGGTTGCGGTGATCTCCGCTCTTCAGTTACTGCAGGACCGTTCATTCATACGTGCGTGGGGTCCGCGTCGTTCAGACGCGGACCCCACGTCATGTGTCACTGCGGGTCGGGGCCTGTCGCCACCGGTCGATCGCCGTCGCGGGACCACTCCGACCACGAGCCGACGTACAGGGCCGCCGGGATGCCCGCGACGGCCAGGGCGAGCACCTGGTGGGCGCCGGAGACACCTGAGCCGCAGTAGACGCCGACCTCGGTGGCGCCCGTCGCGCCGAGGGACTCGAAGCGGTCGGCGAGGTCGGCGGCCGGGCGGAACCGACCGGATTCGGTCACGTTCTCGGTGGTCGGTGCGGACACCGCGCCCGGGATGTGGCCGCCGACAGGGTCGATGGGCTCCACGTCACCGCGGTACCGCTCGGCCGCGCGCGCGTCGAGCAGCAGCCCCGAACGGGCCAGCGCGGCCGCGCCGTCCGCGTCGAGCAGCGGGAGGGTGCCCGGGGCCGGGGCGAAGGTGCCGGGGAACGGCTCCGGGATCTTGTCGGTCAGCGGACCGTCCCAGGCCGCAAGGCCGCCGTCCAGGACGCGTACCGACGGGTGTCCCGTCCAGCGGAGCAGCCACCACGCGCGCGCGGCTGCCCAGCCCAGACCGCCGTCGTACACGACGACGTCCCGGTCGGCGCAGACTCCGGCGGCCCGCATCGCCGCGCCGAAGACCTCCAGGTCGGGCAGCGGGTGCCTGCCTCCGTCGCCGGCCGGGCCGGCGAGTTCGGAATCCAAATCGACGAAAACGGCTCCCTGCAGATGCGCCTTCTCGTACTCGGTGCGCAGCTTCGGGCCACCCAACTGCCAGCGGACGTCCAGGAGGACGGGCGGATTGGATCCCGCCAGCTCGTCGGCGAGTTCGGCTGCGGAAATGATGGCGTTCATGGTGCCCATCCTTGCGCACGGGGTGGCCGCCTGGCTCCGCTCCGGATACTCTGCCCGCCGGCGGGTCCGATCACGTGGCGTATGGGATCGGGCACATGCCGTACAGCCGATGGGCATCGCGGTTGGCAAGGGCGCCGACACGGATGAGCGAAGGCAGGCCGGGCACCCTTTCGCCGTACCGAGTCACGACGGTGCGGCACGGGCGCGGGGCGCGACGCGTGGTGCGAGCATCGGCACGGAGTGTGATCGCGTGTGACCGCGGTGCGCGTGTATCGCGGAGCGGATGGACACGGCCGCCGCGAGGGGCCGAGGAGAGAGTGACGATGACCGAGGCACGGGGGTCGACCGGCCTGCACGGTGAGAGGCACCCGCCCGGCACACCCTGCTGGGTGAGTCTGATGGTGCACGGGCTGGCCACGACCCAGGAGTTCTACGGTGAGCTGTTCGGTTGGGAATTCCAACCCGGTCCCCAGCAGCTAGGGCCGTACGTGCGCGCACTGCTCGACGGGCATGAGGTGGCGGGCATCGGCCAGCTGCCGCCCGACCGGCACCTGCCCATCGCGTGGACGCCGTACTTCGCCTCGGACGACGTGGACCTGACTGCCGAGACGGTACGGCACTGCGGTGGCACGGTGGGGGTCGGTCCGTTGGACGCGGGCGCGGCCGGACGGCTGGCGATCGCCTCGGACCCCATGGGCGCGGTCTTCGGCATCTGGCAGGCCGCCGAACTCCTCGGCACGGACATCACGGGGGTGCCCGGTACCCCGGCCTGGGACGAACTCCTCACCTACGACTCCGCGAACGTCGCCAAGTTCTACCGGACCGCCTTCGGCTACGAGGAGGAGACGGTCGTCTCCGCCGACCTCGACCCCGTCACCCTCAACATCAAGGGCCACCCGGTCGCAGGCATCCACGGCGTCGGCAACACCCTCCCCCGCGACCGCGGCGCCCACTGGCTCACCTACTTCGAGGTCGCCGATACCGACGAGGCGGCCACCCGAGCGGTCGAACTGGGCGGCCATGTTCTGACCCCGCCCCACGACACCCCCCAGGGCCGTGTGGCCAAGGTGACGGACCCGGAGGGGGCGGTGTTCGCACTGGTGCACATGGTGCGGGGTGAAGACTGAGGGGTCGGGCCGCCAAGAGGTCGTACGGGGGCGCGGCTTCTCCGCCGACGTCGGGCCAGGGACAGACCTAGGTCTGGGACACCGGCAGTACGTCCGGGGACAGGGCTGCCGCTCGGGCCGTGGCCGCCGTCATGCGGCGGCGGTGGTGGCGGCGGCAGAGGACCTCGTAGCCCACGGCTTCCGCTTGGTTGACGTCGCCTACGACCACCTGGGCGCCCTCTACGACCATGTGGCCGCCGACGGTGCGGGCGTTGTGGGTGGCGCGGGCGCCGCACCAGCACAGGGCCTCGACCTGGAGGACCTCGACCCGGTCGGCGAGTTCGACGAGTCGCTGGGAGCCGGGGAAGAGCTTGGAGCGGAAGTCGGTGGTGATGCCGAAGGCGTAGACGTCTAGGCCCAGGTCGTCGACGACGCGGGCCAGTTGGTCGATCTGCTCGGGGGCGAGGAACTGCGCCTCGTCCGCGATCACGTAGTCCGCGCGGCGGCCTTTCGAGAGGTGGTCGACGAGGTAGGCGTAGAGGTCCTGGCCGTCCTCGACCTCCACGGCGTCCGTGACCAGGCCGAGGCGGGAGGAGAGCTTACCCTCGCCCGCGCGGTCGTCACGCGTGAAGATCATGCCCTGGAGGCCGCGCGCGGAGCGGTTGTGCTCTATCTGGAGGGCCAGCGTCGACTTCCCGCAGTCCATGGTTCCGGAGAAGAACACAAGCTCGGGCATGGGGAGTTGAGGACCTTTCGGCGGAGGAGAGGATGCGGGAGAGGCAAGGCGGACGGCCCGCGGCTCAGGAACGTACTTCCAGGAGTGGGACGAGCTGTTCGACCGGCGTCATCGAGCCGTGGTTGCCGACCATCGCCGACTCCTTGGGCTCCCGCTCGGAGGCGATGATCAGGACGTCGTCCCGGGCGGCCGCGACCACGTCACCGATCCGGGCGTACACCCGTTCGTCCACCTGCGGGCCGAACCAGCCCGCCGCGATCGCCTCGTCCCGTGAGGCCACCCAGAACTGCTCGCCGAGCACCTCGCGCCAGCAGGTCAGCACGTCCGACTCGGCGCCGGGCAGCGCGTAGACGTGACGGGCGCGGCCCTCGCCGCCCAGCAGGGCGACCCCGGCGCGCAGTTCCCAGTCCTCGTCGAAGTCGATGCGGTGCTGTTCGTCGAACGGGATGTCGATCATGCCGTGGTCGGCGGTGACGTACAGGGCCGTGCGCGGCGGGAGTTGCTCCGCGAGGCGCTGGACCAGCCGGTCGACGTACATGAGTTGTCCGCGCCAGGCGTCGGAGTCGACGCCGAAGCGGTGCCCCTTGCCGTCCACCTCGGAGTAGTACGTGTAGACCAACGAGCGGTCCCCGGCGGCCAGTTGCTCGGCGGCCAGGTCCATGCGGTCCTCGCCGGAGAGACGGCCGTGGAACGTGCCGCCGCTGAGGGCGATCTGGGTGAGCGGGGTGTTCTGGAAGGCCGGCGACGAGACCTGGGCGGTGTGCACACCCGCGTCGTCGGCCAGCTGGAAGATCGTGGGGTACGGCTGCCATGCGCGCGGCGAGGTCCACGGCTGCCAGCGGAGCTGGTTCATCAGCTCGCCGGTCTCCGGGTTGCGGGCGGTGTATCCGGGCAGGCCGTGCGCCCCCGGCGGCAGGCCCGTGCCCACGGAGGCCAGTGAGGTCGCCGTCGTCGCCGGGTAGCCCGCGGTGATGGGGCGGCCCGTGCCGCCGCGCGAGGACGCCAGCAGCGAGGTCATGAAGGGGGCCTCGTCCGGGTGCGCCCTCAGCTGCTCCCAGCCCAGCCCGTCGATCAGGAAGACGCAGTTGCGGTCGGCCGCGGTCAGTTCCGGTATCGCGGCGGTCGCCCCGGGGACGCTCATGCCCGCCGCGAGGGTGGGCAGGAGGTCGGCGAGCGAGCCGGCGCCGTACTCGGGGACGGGCGCGGATCCGACGGCGAGGGGCTCCGGGTGGTCCCAGGTGGGCAGTGCCATCAGCGGGCGAGGTCCGCGGTCGCCTCGGAGAGGGACTGCGCGAAGGCGAGCGCCTGACGCACGGTCTCCGGGCCGTCCCCGGCCTCGCTGACGCGCAGGCTGAGGTCGTCCGCCGTCGAGCTGCCCGTGTATCCGTGGTCCGCCTCGCAGTTGGGGTCGCCGCAGGCCGCGGGCTCCAGGTCGATGCGGGAGACGGCGCCCCAGCCGATGGTCAGGACGACCTCACGGGGCAGCGTGCCCGGCTTGTACGACTCCGGGTTGGCGACCACGCGGCTGACGACGACCGATGAGATCCGGCCGAGCTTCACGGACTCCGTGGACGTCGTGGCGTACGGCGTCGGGGAGGTGTTGTCCGCGGCCTGCTCGTCGGTGTGGCTGACGATGAAGCGGTTGCCCGTGAGGACCAGCACGGTCACGTGCCGCCGCACCTCGTTGGCGTCGAACGTGGTCTCCTGATGGACCAGGTACGACTTGATGGCCTCGCCGCCGACAGCGGCCTCCACCGCCTCGGCCACGAGGGCCGGGTAGTAGCCGCTGCGCTCGATCGCCGCACGCAGCCCCTGGGTCGTCGTACTGGTCTTGGCCATGACGTCCATCCTACGGTGGCGCACTGACTGCGAGGGACCGCTCTGCCCTCTCTGTCATGGACGGATCGGTACGACGGTCTGTACTCCATGTGTACCCGGCCGCACACCATCGGTACCCGCCCGCCGCCCGGTCGGCACCTGACCGGCGCCCGGTCAGTACACCGGGAGCGTCCTCGGGCCGAGGTCGTCGCGGACGGGCGGGCGCGCGAGCCGCACGGTGGCGCCGAGCACGCTCAGTCCTCGCGGGGCGACGACGACCGGTTCCAGGGAGACCGCGACGACCTCGGGGTGGTCGTCGACCAGCCGCGACACCCGGGACAGCAGTTCCTCCAGCGCACCCGTGTCGACCGGGGCCGAGCCCCTCCAGCCGAAGAGGAGGGGTGCCGTCCGGATCGACCGGACCAGTGAGGCCACGTCCCGCCCGGTGGCCGGAATCAGCCGGTGCGCGATGTCTCCGAGCAGCTGCGACGCGGGCCCGGCGAGCCCGAAGGACAGCACCGCTCCGGCCGCGGGGTCGATCACCGTCCGCACGATCGTGTCGACGCCGCGCGGGGCCATGCCCTGGACGACCGGACGCAGCTCTTCCGGCCCGCCGAACAGCTCCGTCAACTCGGCGTACGCCCGCCGCAGTTGCTCCTCGTCCGCCAGGTCGAGGCGGACGCCGCCCAGGTCGGCGCGGTGCCGCAGGTGCGGGGCGGTCGTCTTGAGCGCCACGGGGTAGCCGATCGCGCGGGCCGCGGCCACGGCCTCGTCCGGGGTGGGCGCGGGCCGAGCCTCCCGCACCCGGATGCCGTAGCGCGCGAGCAGCTCACAGGTCTCGGCCGTACCGAGCGTGAGCCCCTCGCCTCGCGCGAGCAGCCCGTCGATCTGCTCGGCGGCCCCCTTCTCGTCGATGTCCTCGTACACGGGCACTTTCCCGGGGTCCACCCCGTCCCGCCGCCACTGGGCGTACTTCACGGCTTCGGCGAGGGCGCGGACGGCGCGCTCGGCGGCGGGGTAGGCGGGGATGAGGCGGGCGTCCGAAGAGGGCGCGTCCGACGCCTCCCGCACTTCGGTGGGAGGTCGTTCCGCAGGGCGGAACGGGTGGGCACCGCCTGCGGCGCCGGGTGCCGATTCGGCCGCCTGGGGCCCGGTGCTGGCCGCAGCGGACAACGCCGCCGCCAGGCCGCCCAGCTCGACGTGCACCACGAGCACCGGCTTCGACGGCGTCGCCGCCGCCGCTGCCCGCAACGCCTCCGCCAGCTCCGCATCGCCGGGCGACACCTCCCCGAGCGCCGGTATCGCGGTCACCACCACCGCGTCGCACGAGTCGTCGGCCAGCGCCCGCGACAACGCCGCGTGGAAGTCCTGCGCCGAGGCGCCCGTGGTCAGGTCCAGCGGACGCAGCGGTCGCAGCCCCTCGGAGAGGCACGCGTCGTAGGTGAGCAGCCCCAGCGACTCCGAGTTCCCCAGGATCGCCACCCTCGGCCCCGCCGGCAGCGGCTGCCGGGCCAGCAGCAGCCCCGTGTCGACCAGGTCCGTGATCGTGTCGACCCGGATCACCCCTGCCTGGCGCAGCAGCTCGGACACCGTGGCGTGGGGCAGCCGCGTGGCTCGTACGGCGTGCCCCTGGGGAGCGGAGCCGTGACGCGCCCCCTGCACCACCACGAGCGGCTTGACCGCGGCCGTGCGCCGGGCGAGGCGGGTGAACTTGCGCGGGTTGCCGATGGACTCCAGGTACATCAGGACGACATCGGTGTCCGGGTCCTCGTACCAGTACTGGAGGACGTCGTTCCCCGAGACGTCCGCCCGGTTGCCCGACGACACGAATGTCGACACGCCTGTGACCCCGGTGACTCCTCCCCCGCGTCGGTGCAGCCGGGACAGCAGGGCGATGCCGATGGCGCCGGACTGGGCGAAGAGGCCGATACGGCCGGAGCGGGGCATCTCGGGGGCGAGCGAGGCGTTCAGCCGTACCTCGGGGGAGGTGTTGATGATGCCGAAGGCGTTCGGGCCGATGATGCGCATGCCGTACGTGCGCGCCTGGCGGACCAGATCGCGCTGGCGCTCACGCCCCTCGGGACCGCTCTCGGCGTACCCGGCGGAGACGACCACGAGCCCCTGCACGCCGTGCTCGCCGCACTCGGCGACGGCCTCGGGGACGTAGGCGGCCGGGACGGCGACGACCGCGAGGTCGACGGGCCCCTCGATGTCCCCGACGGAGCGGTACGCCGGGACGCCGTCGAGTTCCTTCTCCTCTTCCCGCATGCCCTTGTTCACCGCGTACAACTTCCCGCAGAACCCCGCGTCCCGCAGGTTGGCGAGCACGCTGCGGCCCACTCCCCCGGACGCGCGCCCGGCGCCGACGACGGCGACCGAGCCGGGGGCGAGCAGTCGCTGCACGGACCGGGCCTCGGCGCGCTGCTCCCGCGCGCGCTGCACGGCGAGGGAGCGGTCGGTGGGCTCCAGGCCGAATTCGAGGCGTACGACGCCGTCCTCGAAGCTGCGCTTCTGCTGGTACCCGGCGTCCGTGAACACCTTGATCATCTTGCTGTTGGCAGGGAGCACCTCGGCGGCGAAGCGCCTGATGCCGCGCTCGCGGGCGACAGCGGCGATGTGTTCGAGGAGAGCGGAGGCGACGCCACGCCCCTGATGGGCGTCCTGGACGAGGAAGGCGACCTCGGCCTCGTCGGCGGGGGCCGACGCGGGCATGCCGTCGGCGTCGATTCGGTCATAGCGTACGGTGGCGATGAACTCGCCGCCGACCGTGGCCGCGAGTCCCACCCGGTCCACGAAGTCGTGGTGCGTGAAGCGGTGGACGTCCTTGGCGGACAGGCGAGGGTACGGCGCGAAGAAGCGGTAGTACTTCGACTCGTCCGAGACCTGCTCGTAGAAGCTGACCAGGCGCTCGGCGTCATCAACGGTGATGGGCCTGACGCGTGCGGTGCCGCCGTCGCGCAGCACCACGTCGGCCTCCCAGTGGGCGGGGTACTCGTGCCGGTCCGACGAGGTCTGCATGGGCCCCAGAGTACGGCTCGCGTCCGTGTGCGGCGCGAGGCAGTCTGGGGAAGCACAACTGCCGGTTGACGGTCAGGCCGTGGGCCCGATTCCGGCGCGCTTCACGATATGGGAAACTGGTCTAGACAACCCGGTCTAGACCTCTTGAGTCACTCAATACATCCGAAGGGCAGCATCACATGGCTGAGCGCCGCGTCAACGTCGGCTGGGCCGAGGGCCTCCACGCCCGCCCCGCATCCATCTTCGTCCGGGCCACCACGGCCGCCGGTATCCCCGTGACGATCGCCAAGGCCGACGGCAACGCCGTCAACGCGGCCTCCATGCTGGCGGTCCTGGGCCTCGGCGCCCAGGGCGGCGAGGAGATCGTCCTGGCCTCCGACGCGGAGGGCGCGGACATCGCGCTCGACCGTCTGGCCAAGCTCGTCTCCGAGGGGCTCGAGGAGCTTCCCGAGACGGTCTGAGCGACGCGGTGAGGCCCTGAGGGCCACCACCACCCGCACGCGACACCGAAGGGCTCGTCCGATTTATCGGGCGGGCCCTTCGCATTTCCGTTCCGCAGGCGGCCTGTTTTCGTTCGGCGAACGACGGGACGTTGGCAGGGAAATCTTTCTGCGGGCAGCAAAAATAATGCCCCGCGAATTCCCACTGTCTTTGTATACGGCTCCCGTGTTAAAGCCGCGGGCCCGTCATGTTTACGTGATGTTGCGAAGTCCTCACACGGTCCGCGCGCTCCGCCCCGGCGGGCCCGCCCGGAAATCGGAGACGGTGTGCGGCGGTCGCCCGCTCGGTGTGCAGGGCGGTGATCGTCCGCGCCCGGTCGCTGTCGCCGCGCGCGACCGCGTCCACGATGCCGCCGTGCTCCGCCCAGGACTCCACGGGGTTGGCCGGCGCCTCGACCGCGTACATCCAGGCGATCTTGTGCCGCAGCTGGGCGAGCGTCGAGGTCAGCGCGGGGCTGCCGGAGGCCTGGGCGAGCGTCTCGTGGAACCAGCCGCCCAGGGAGCGCAGGTCCTCGCTGTTGCCCCGCCTGGCCCGCTCCTGGCCCAGCCTGACCAGGCCGCGCAGCACCTTGAGGTGCGCCTCCGTACGGCGCTGGGCGGCACGGGCGGCGCCCAGCGGCTCCAGCAGCATGCGCATCTCCAGCAGGTCGGCGGCCTCCTGCTCGGTCGGCTCGGCGACGCACGCGCCCGCGTGCCTGCGCGTCACCACGAAGCCCTCGGCCTCCAGCGTGCGCAGCGCCTCGCGCACGGGGACGCGGCTGACGCCGTAGCGGCGGGCGAGCAGTTCCTCGGTGAGACGGCCGCCGCGCTCGTAGACACCCGCGACGATGTCATCACGGATCGCCGTGCATACCGAATGCGCCGGAATACGCATGACCGACCTCCGCCTTAATCCCCGTGAAACGTCGATGATTGACGTGTGTTCCAGCGACTCTATTGCAGCGGGCCGGAATTTCCGATGGCGGGCCGGAATCCATGGATATTTTTTGGACAGGAGGTACGTCACAACGAGGAGGTCCCGCACAACGACGAAAGCCCCGGCTCGGTGAGCCGGGGCCTCGCGGGAAGCGCTGAGCGGTTCGTCAGACGTTCACGCCGTGCGAGCGCAGGTACGCGACGGGGTCGATGTCCGAGCCGTAGTCGGGCGACGTACGGGCCTCGAAGTGCAGATGCGGGCCGGTGACGTTGCCCGTCGCGCCGGAGAGGCCGATCTGCTGGCCGGGGGTGACCGTCTGGCCGACGGAGACGCCGATGGACGACAGGTGGCCGTACTGGGTGTACGTGCCGTCGTTCATCTTGATGACGATGTTGTTGCCGTACGCGCCGCCCCAACCCGCCTCGACGACGGTGCCGGAGCCGACCGCGTGGACGACCGTGCCGGACGCGGCGTGGAAGTCGACACCGGTGTGGGTGCCGGAGGACCAGACGGCGCCGCCGGCCTTGTAGCCGGTGGAGATGTACGAGCCGCTGATCGGGGAGACGAAGGTGTTGAGGCGCTTGCGCTCGGCGGCGCGGGCGGCGCGGACCTCGACCTCGCGGTCCGCCTTGGCCTTCGCGGCGGCTTGCGCCCGGGCCTGCTCCTGCGCCTGCTTCTTGGCGGCGGCCACCTCGGCGGCCTGCTGCTGGGCGGCGGCCTGGGTGTCGACCTGCTCGGCGACCGTGTCGCCGAGGGTGATGATCTGGTTCAGCCCGGTCTGCTCGGAGGGTGACTCCGGGACGGAGGCGCCCGCGGCGAGCGCCGGAGCCGAAAGGGTGCCTATGACACCGGTGGTGGTGAGAGCGGCGACGCCCACGGTCCTCGTGGTCGAGCGCTTCACACGGCCGGGACGGCGATGCTTCCCAGCGGCACGGGTGAACGCCATCAAGTGGCTGGTCCTTTCCTTCCCTCTCGCCTACCGGGTTAGCTGACGGGTTCGGAGCAGGAAGGTCTCCTACGGAAACCCCTCAACTGGTGAAGGGCGTCCGATTCACCCCAGGGACTGCGGTTGGGTCCCCGGCTCCCCTGGCTCGCGCCGTACGGGGACTCGGCGATGACTGTCCGGTGCCGCGGCTGCGGCGAACTGCTGGCGAACAGCCGGACCGACGCTAAGTGGGCCACTTCGAAATAACAAACGGATCACGGGTTTTGTTGCGTACGCCACAGGTCAGACACACAACCTCCCCCATTAATAGGGACAAACAGGGGCCCCGGTGACTCTTCAGTCACTGGGGCCCCTGCGGTTTGCGAGCTTCCGCCCGGATCCGCCCGGTCCTCTACTCGGCCGGTACGACGGTGACTTCGCCGATGCCGAGGGCCCTGACCGGCTCCTCGATCTGCGCGGCGTCGCCGACGAGGATCGTCACCAGACGGTCCACCGGGAAGGCGTTGACCGCGGCCGCGGTGGCCTCCACCGTGCCGGTCGCGGCGAGCTGCTGATAGAGCGTCGCCTGGTAGTCGTCCGGCAGGTACTGCTCGACCTGGTCGGCCAGCGTGCTCGCCACGGCCGCGGCCGTCTCGTACTTGAGGGGGGCGACCCCGACGAGGTTCTGCACGGCGACATCGCGCTCGGCGTCGGTCAGGCCCTCGGCGGCGAGCGTGCGCAGGACCGTCCACAGGTCGTCGAGCGCCGGGCCCGTGTTCGGCGTGTCGACCGAACCGCTGATGGCGAGCATCGAGGCACCCGAGCCGTCCGGCGCGGAACGCAACACCTGGCCGAACGCGCGCACACCGTAGGTGTAGCCCTTTTCCTCCCGCAGGACGCGGTCCAGGCGGGAGGTGAGGGTGCCGCCGAGGCAGTACGTGCCGAGCACCTGGGCGGCCCACACGCGGTCGTGGCGGTCGGCGCCGACGCGGCCGATGAGCAGCTGCGTCTGGACGGCGCCGGGACGGTCCACGATGACGACACGTCCGGTGTCGTCGGCGCTCACCGGCGGCACGGGGCGCGGCTGGGCCGAGGAGCCGGTCCAGGCGCCCAGGGTGTCGCCGAGGAGCGCGTCCAGGTCGACACCGGTGAGGTCGCCGACGACCACGGCGGTGGCCGTCGCGGGGCGTACGTGCTTCTCGTAGAAGGCGCGTACGGCCGCGGAGTCGATGCCCTCGACGGTCTCCTCGGTGCCCTGGCGCGGGCGGGACATGCGCGAAGCCGCCGGGAACAGCTCCTTGGAGAGCTGCTTCGCGGCACGGCGGCCCGGGTTGGCCGTCTCGTGCGGGATCTCGTCCAGGCGGTTGGCGACGAGCCGCTCGACCTCGCTGTCCGCGAACGCGGGGGCCCGCAGGGCGTCGGCGAGCAGACCGAGCGCCTTGGGCAGCCGCGACACGGGGACTTCGAGGGACAGGCGTACGCCGGGGTGGTCCGCGTGCGAGTCGAGGGTGGCGCCGCAGCGCTCCAGCTCGGCGGCGAACTCCTCGGCGGTGTGCTTGTCGGTGCCCTCGGAGAAGGCGCGGGCCATGATCGTGGCGACGCCGTCGAGGCCGGCCGGCTCGGCGTCCAGGGGCGCGTCGAGGAGGACCTCCACGGCGACGACCTGCTGGCCGGGGCGGTGGCAGCGCAGGACGGTCAGGCCGTTGTCCAGCGCGGCGCGCTCGGGCGCCGGGAACGCCCAGGGCTTGGCGTCGCCGGCCTGGGGCTGCGGGTGGAACTCCATGTTCGCGAGTTCGGTCACTTCGCCGACTCCTCGTTCTCGTCGGTGGTCTCGGCGTCGTCGGCTTCGGGGGCGACCGGCTCGTAGACGAGCACCGCGCGGTTGTCGGGGCGCAGGCGGGCCTTGGCGACCTCCTGGACCTCCTCGGGGGTCACCTCGAGGACGCGCTTGACGGCGGTCAGGGCGAGCTGCGGGTCGCCGAACAGGACGGCGAAGCGGCACAGTTCGTCGGCGCGGCCCGCGACCGTGCCGAGGCGGTCCAGCCACTCGCGCTCCAACTGGGCCTGGGCGCGCTCCATCTCCTCGGCCGTGGGGCCCTCCTCGGCGAACCGGGCGAGCTCCTCGTCGACGGCGGTCTCGATGACCGGTACCTCCACGTCGCCGGAGGTCTTCACGTCGAACCAGCCCAGGGAGGGTGCGCCGGCCAGCCTCAGCAGGTAGAAGCCGGCGGCGACGGCGGTGCGGTCACGGCGTACGAGCCGGTTGTAGAGGCGGGACGACTCGCCGCCGCCGAGGATCGTCAGCGCCAGGTCGACCGCGTCGCACGCGCGCGTGCCGTCCTCCGGCAGCCGGTAGGCGGCCATCAACGCGCGCGCGGGGACCTCTTCCTCGATGATCTCGCGCAGTTCCTCGCCGATGATCTCGGGCAGCGCGCCGTCACGCGGGGCGGGCTTGCCGTCGTGCCCCGGGATGGAGCCGAAGTACTTCTCGACCCAGGCGAGCGTCTGCTCGGGGTCGATGTCGCCGACCACCGAGAGCACCGCGTTGTTGGGCGCGTAGTAGGTGCGGAAGAACGCGCGGGCGTCCTCCAGGGTGGCCGCGTCCAGGTCCGCCATCGACCCGATCGGGGTGTGGTGGTAGGGGTGGCCCTCCGGGTAGGCGAGGGCGGTCAGCTTCTCGAAGGCGGTGCCGTAGGGGACGTTGTCGTAGCGCTGGCGGCGCTCGTTCTTGACGACGTCCCGCTGGTTCTCCATCGACTCGTCGTCGAGGGCCGCGAGCAGCGAGCCCATGCGGTCGGCCTCCAGCCAGAGGGCGAGCTCCAGCTGGTGGGTGGGCATGGTCTCGAAGTAGTTGGTGCGCTCGAAACTGGTCGTGCCGTTCAGCGAGCCGCCCGCGCCCTGGACCAGTTCGAAGTGGCCGTTGCCCTTGACCTGGGCGGAGCCCTGGAACATCAGGTGCTCGAAGAGGTGGGCGAGGCCGGTACGGCCCTTGACCTCGTGACGGGAGCCGACGTCGTACCAGAGGCACACCGCCGCGACCGGGGTCAGGTGGTCCTCGGAGAGCACCACGCGCAGGCCGTTGGCCAGACGATGCTCGGTCGCTGTCAGGCCTCCGGAGCCTGCCTCGGCTGTGGCCGTGTGACCCATGGGCATGTACGTCCCTTCGATCGCGAGAGCGGTCGTTCGCTACCGCAGTTTTCCTGCCGGTCCTGTCACTGTATGCAAGCGCGCGGACGTCCGGCGAAGTTCCCGGAGGTCGTACGCCCAGAGCGAGACCGGAGTTACCGACACCACGGGCCGATCAAGGTCGGCACACCATGTTGACGCGGGGCCCGGACGGCCCGGCCGGGCGGTCGGGGCCGGGTCGTGTCCGCGTTGTCAGTGCGGCAGTCCACAATGGTCGCGTCAGATCCCGTTCACGCCTCAGCAAGGAGCCGGCAGCGATGGCCCGCCGCAGCACGAAGACCCCGCCGCCCGACGACGCGTTCGAGGAGCGGATCCTCGACATCGACGTCGTCGACGAGATGCAGGGCTCCTTCCTGGAGTACGCGTACTCGGTCATCTACTCCCGAGCCCTGCCCGACGCTCGCGACGGTCTGAAGCCGGTACACCGCCGGATCGTCTACCAGATGAACGAGATGGGCCTGCGCCCCGACCGCGGCTATGTGAAGTGCGCGCGCGTCGTCGGCGAGGTCATGGGTAAGTTGCACCCGCACGGAGACTCGTCGATCTACGACGCCCTGGTGCGCCTCGCCCAGCCGTTCTCCATGCGCCTGCCCCTGGTCGACGGCCACGGCAACTTCGGCTCGCTGGGCAACGACGACCCGCCGGCCGCCATGCGGTACACCGAGTGCCGGATGGCCGACGCGACGAGCCTGATGACGGAGTCGATCGAGGAGAACACGGTCGACTTCTCCCCGAACTACGACGGCCAGGAGCAGGAGCCGGTGGCGCTGCCCGCCGCCTTCCCGAACCTGCTGGTCAACGGCTCGTCGGGCATCGCCGTCGGCATGGCGACCAATATGCCGCCGCACAACCTGAGCGAGGTCATCGCGGCCGCCCGCCACCTCATCAGATATCCGAACGCCGACCTGGACACCCTGATGCGGTACGTCCCGGGCCCCGACCTGCCCACGGGCGGCCGGATCGTCGGCCTCTCCGGCGTCCGGGACGCCTACGAGACGGGCCGCGGCACGTTCAAGATCCGCGCCACGGTGGCGGTGGAGACGGTCACGGCGCGCCGCAAGGGCCTGGTCGTCACAGAACTGCCGTTCACCGTCGGCCCGGAGAAGGTGATCGCCAAGATCAAGGACCTGGTCGGTTCGAAGAAGCTGCAGGGCATCGCCGACGTCAAGGACCTCACCGACCGCCAGCACGGCCTGCGCCTGGTCATCGAGATCAAGAACGGCTTCGTCCCGGAAGCCGTCCTGGAGCAGCTCTACAAGCTGACGCCGATGGAGGAGTCCTTCGGCATCAACAACGTGGCGCTGGTCGACGGCCAGCCCCTCACGCTCGGCCTCAAGGAGCTGCTCGAGGTCTACCTCGACCACCGCTTCGACGTCGTACGCCGCCGCTCGGAGTTCCGCCGCGGCAAGCGGCGGGACCGTCTGCACCTGGTCGAGGGCCTGCTCACGGCGCTGGTGGACATCGACGAGGTCATCCGGCTGATCCGCTCCAGCGAGAACTCCGCGCAGGCCAAGGAGCGCCTGATGGAGCGCTTCTCCCTGTCGGACATCCAGACGCAGTACATCCTGGACACCCCGCTGCGCCGCCTCACCAAGTACGACCGTATCGAGCTGGAGTCGGAGAAGGACAGGCTCAACGCGGAGATCGCGGAGCTGACCCGCATCCTGGAGTCGGACACGGAGCTGCGCAAGCTCGTGTCGGCCGAACTGGCCGCGGTGGCCAAGAAGTTCGGCACGGAGCGTCGTACGGTCCTGCTGGAGGCGGCGGGCACCCAGACGGCCGCGGTCCCGCTCCAGGTGGCGGACGACCCGTGCCGGGTGCTGCTGTCCTCGACGGGTCTGCTGGCCCGTACGGCGGGCATTGAGCCCTTCGCGGAGGACGAGGACGGCAAGCGCACCAAGCACGACGTCATCGTCTCCGCGGTGCCGGCGACGGCGCGCGGCGAGGTGGGCGCGGTGACGTCCACGGGCCGCCTGCTGCGGCTGAACGTGGTCGACCTGCCGCAGCTGCCGGAGACGGCGGCGGCCCCGAACCTGTCGGGCGGCGCCCCGCTCGCCGAGTTCCTCACCCTCGAGGACGGCGAGACGGTGGTCTGTCTGACGACGCTCGACGAGTCGTCGCCCGGTCTGGCCATCGGCACCGAGCAGGGTGTCGTCAAGCGTGTGGTCCCCGACTACCCGTCCAACAAGGAGGAGTTGGAGGTCATCACGCTCAAGGAGGGCGACCGGATCGTCGGCGCGGTCGAGCTGCGCACGGGCGAGGAGGACCTGGTCTTCATCACGGACGACGCCCAGCTGCTGCGCTACCAGGCCTCACAGGTCCGCCCGCAGGGCCGCCCGGCCGGCGGTATGGCCGGCGTCAAGCTCACCGAGGGCGCGAAGGTGATCTCCTTCACGGCGATCGACCCGGCCGCGGACGCGGTGGTCTTCACCGTGGCGGGCTCCCGCGGCACGCTGGACGACTCCGTCCAGACCACCGCCAAGCTCACCCCCTTCGACCAGTACCCGCGCAAGGGCCGCGCCACGGGCGGCGTCCGCTGCCAGCGGTTCCTGAAGGGCGAGGACTGCCTGTCGTTCGCCTGGGCCGGTCCCACCCCCGCCCGCGCCGCGCAGAAGACCGGCATGCCGGCGGACCTCCCGGAGATGGACCCGCGCCGCGACGGCTCGGGCGTGTCCCTGCAGAAGACGGTGTGGTCGGCGGCCGGGCCGGTGTGAGTGCGGAGGTCCGCGTAGGGCCTGCCCCGCGGCGCCAGCATGATCCGCCGGTCAGGCCCTAGACCTCGTCGCCGTCCTTCTCCGGTACGTAGCGGAGGACGCCCCACATGCTGTGCTCGTCGGCGTGTGGGGCGTCGTCCTTGCACGCCTCCAGTTCCTTGGCGAGGGCTGTGGCGTCGATCCCGGCGCCGATGAGGACGAGCTGGGTGAGCCGACGCTCCTCGCCCGCGATCGCCGCCCAGGGCTCGGGATAGAACCGCAGGAACCGTCCGACGGCGTGCACGGCATAGCGGTTACGGGCGTCGTGCGGCCCGAAGTCGACGTACCCCTTGATGCGGTAGAGCCCGTCGGGCCGGGTGTCGAGGAACTCCATGAGCCGCTGGGGGTTCATGGGCGTGTCGGAGGTGAACGAGACGCTGTCGTAGGCGGTGTGCAGGTGGCCGAGGTGACCGTCATGGCCGCCGTGGCCGTGCCCGTCGCCATGGTCGTCGCCGTCGTCGTGGCGGTGCAGGTCGTCGAAGGAGAGCTGCCCGACGCGTTCCTCGCTCGGGCGGCAGTCGAAGAGGAACTCGGGGTCGATGCGGCCGTAGGTGGCGGGTACGACTGCGGCGCCCTCGCCGAGCGAACGCACGAGTTCGAGAACGCGGTCCCCGTCCTCGGCCCGGTCGACCTTGTTGACGACGACGAGGTCGGCGATGGCGAGATGCCGGTCGATCTCGGGATGCCGCTGCCGGGTCTCGAGGAACTCGGCGGCGTCGACGACCTCGACGAGCCCGCCGTAGACGACCCTGGGGTTCTCGCTGGCGAGCACCATCCGCACGAGTTCCTGCGGCTCGGCGAGCCCGCTGGCCTCGATGACGATGACGTCGATCCGCGCCGACGGGTCGGCCAGCCGCTCCAGATAGAGATCCAGCTCGCTGACGTCGACGGCACAGCACAGACACCCGTTGCCGAGCGACACGGTGGAGTCCCCGAGCGCCCCGGCCACGGCCATCGCGTCGATCTCGATGGCCCCGAAGTCGTTCACGACGGCACCGATACGGCTGCCGCCGCTGCGGTGCAGGAGGTGGTTGAGCAGGGTGGTCTTGCCGGAGCCGAGGAACCCGGCGAGGACGACGACCGGGATCTGCTGGGAACCCCGGGAACCGGAACTCGACGTCTGACTCAACACACGCTCTCTCTCGACCATCGCATCGCCGGAACGCTGCGGCTTTCGTACGACCTTGGAATGCCGCCCCAGGATACGAGTGGGCGGACAGGCCCCCGAGGGGCCGCTGATCGGCCGCCGACCCGCCTTGAGTCTCTGTGCGCCGTCCCCGGGCAGGTGGCAGGCAACTCCTTGTCGCCGACTTGAGGGTCGCCGCCGGGCCTCCCGCCCCGACCAGCGGTGTCCGTCCGCACCCACCCGGATCACCCTCCCCGGGCTCCCTGGGCAGTCACCGCGACTCGGTCCCGCCGGCCCACCGCCCCCTGGACACGACTCAGCGACCGCGCCCCCGACGAGACGTCACCGCGTGTCCAGGACAGGGCACTCGGGCTGCTCGTCGACCACGACCTTGCCGCCTCCACCTTCACGGTCCGCGTCGCCGCGTCGGCCCCCGCCACGCGTACGCCGCCGTCCCGGCCGGACTCGGCGCCTGGAAGGGCCCGCTGCACGGCGCAGCCGGCGCACTGCCCACCGGCGGCTCCTCGACGTGCTGGACCACGGCAGCGCCGCCCCGGTGGTCGCAGAGGAATCGCGCGCGGGCCGCCGCCGTGTCCCGGGCTTGGCCACTGCCAGCGGTGGCACGCACGGCGGGCTGGATCGTCCACACCCTGGAGGAGTACGGGGAGCGCCCGCGGCGGAGGCGCCCGAGCGGGGCGTACGTGCGGACGCGACCGCCCCAGCCGCCGTTCGGCCCGGCTCTCACACCCGTTCGGCCCGGCAGGCAGTCACCCGCGCGTAAGTCAGGTTAGGCTCACCTCTGTGAGTACGTGCACATCCGCGTCCCGGCACTTCGCCGAGCCTCTCGCCGGGACCGCCCCCACGGCGCGGACATGGCTGCTGCTGGAACAGCCGGGTCCCTGGGGTGTCAGGGCGCTCACTTCGAGCCACCTGGACCCCGTGCTCGGCCGCGCCCTGGAAGCCGCCGCTGAGGGCACCGGCGTACGCGTGGCGCTCATCCGCCGTCCGGGCCGCCACGCGGACTGCCGCGATGTCCGCGAGCGTCAGGTGTACGTCGCCCACACCGTTCCGGGGAACGCATGGCTGCGCGAAGCCACGACGACCGACCCCGGAACCCTGCTGGACCTCGACTTCACCGCGCTCGGCATGGGCGACCACCGCACCTTCGACGCGGTGCTGGGGGGCCGACCCCACATCGGCGACCCGCTCGCGTTCATCTGCACCAACGGCAAGCGCGACCGCTGCTGCGCCCTGCTCGGCAGGCCGCTCGCCGCCGAACTGAGCGCTTCCGGGGTGAGGGGAACCTGGGAGGTCACCCACCTGGGCGGCCACCGCTTCTCCCCCACCCTGCTCGTACTGCCGTTCGGCTACGTGTACGGCCGCGCCGAGGCCCAACACGTCAAGGAGGTCCTCCGGGGCGTACGGGAGGGCCGGATCGTCACCGAGGGTTGCCGTGGCGCCTCCGCCTGGGAGCGGCCCGGACAGGCCGCCGAACTCGCGGTGCGCGCGGCGACCGGTGAGGAGGCCTCGGACGCGCTCGCCGTGATCCGGACGGAGGGAGCGGCTCCGCACTGGGACGTGACCGTCGCCCACGCCGACGGCCGCCGCTGGAGCGTCGCGGTCGCCCAGGGCGCCTCCCTGCCGCCCCGCCAGGAGAGCTGCGGCTCGGCGCTGGGCTCCCCGGCCCGGATGGACGTGGTGGCCGTAAGGGAGCTGTTCCCGGCGGTGCTCGCGGGCTGACCGACTCGCGGACCGACCGAACGGTCGCGCCCTCTCGTGACCGGCGGACCCCCCTCGTCGCGGTCGCACCCTCTCGTGACCGGCGGACCCCCCTCGTCGCGCTCGCACCACTCAGCACGGTCACCGTCCCCTCGCACCGGCCAGGCTCCTCTTCTGTCGACGCCGGGACGCAAACACCTCTCGCCTGAGATCCACGCCACACCCCTCTACGACCGACCCCATCCGGCCACGTACCGTCATGGGTATGAGCCCCACTCCCCCCGCACGCCGCCTGCGTCTAGGTCTGCCGCGGCGGGTGTTCTCGCAGGTGCTGCTGATGCAGGTGGCGATCGCCGCCGGCGTCGCCGTGCTCGCGACCGGGCTGTTCCTCGCGCCGCTCAGCGAACAGCTGGACGACCAGGCGATGCGCCGCGCCCTCGCGATCGCGCAGACCACGGCGGCCCAGCCGCAGCTCGCCGAGGATCTCGTGTCGAGCGAGCCGTCCGCCGACGGGCCCGTGCAGGCCGAGGCCGAGCGGATCCGCAAGGCCAGCGGAGCCGAGTACGTCGTCGTGATGGGCACGACGGGAATCCGCTGGTCGCACACCGACCCGGCGGAGATCGGCAGGAAGGTCTCGACCGACCCCAGGCGGGCCCTGGCCGGGGACGAGATCATGGAGATCGACTCGGGCACCCTCGGGCGCTCCGCCCGTGGCAAGGTGCCGCTGCGCGACGCGGACGGGAAGATCGTCGGCGCGGTCTCGGTCGGTATCGAGTACGACAGTGTGCGCGCCCGGCTGATCCACGCGATCCCGGGGCTCCTCGCCTACGCCGGCGGGGCCATGGCAGTCGGTGCGCTGGCCGCCTATCTGATCTCCCGCCGGGTCCACCGTCAGACCCGTGACCTGGCCTTCTCCGATATCTCGGGGCTGCTGGCGGAGCGCGAGGCGATGCTGCACGGCATCCGGGAAGGCGTGGTCGCGCTGGACCGCGCGGGGCGCGTACGCCTCCTCAACGACGAGGCGCAGCGACTGCTCGGCATCGGCGACGAGGTGGTCGGCCGCTCGCTGGACGACGCGCTCGGACCCGGCCGTACGACCGATGTGCTGACCGGCCGCGTCACGGGCACCGATCTGCTCACCGTGCGCGGCCAGCGCGTGCTGATCGCCAACCGCATGCCCACCGACGACGGGGGCGCCGTCGCCACCCTGCGCGACCGCACCGAACTGGATCAGCTGGGCCGCGAACTCGACTCGACGCGCGGCCTGATCGACGCCCTGCGCGCCCAGGACCACGAGCACGCCAACCGGATGCACACGCTCCTGGGTCTGCTCGATCTGGAGATGTACGACGAGGCCATGGAGTTCGTCGGCGAGGTGGTCGGCGACCACAGGGCGACCGCCGAGCAGGTCACCGAGAAGATCCACGATCCGCTCCTCGCCGCACTGCTGGTCGGCAAGGCGGCCGTCGCAGCCGAGCGCGGAGTGGCCCTGTCGATCGCCCACGGGACGCTGCTACCCGACCGCGTGGTCGACCCGCGTGGGCTGGTCACCGTCGTCGGCAACCTCGTCGACAACGCGCTCGACGCCGTCGCGGGCACACCGCACGCGCGCGTGGAGGTCGAATTGCGCGCCGAAGGACGTGCGGCGACGCTCCGCGTCCGCGACACCGGCCCCGGAGTCCCGGCCGACCAGCGGGAGTTGATCTTCACGGAGGGCTGGTCCACGAAGACACCGCCCGCCCACCGCGAGCGCGGCATCGGGCTCTCCCTGGTGCGCCGCCTCGCCGAACGTCAGGGAGGCAGCGCCCGGGTCGCGGAGGCGGAGGGCGGGGGCGCGGAGTTCACCGTCGTACTCCCGGAGGCCCTGACGGAGCCGGGTCTGGTGACACAAACGTCGACGCAAACGCCTACGTCCAGGGCGCCCGGGAACGGACCGAGTCCGGATACGGCCGAGGAACCCGAAGCCACAGCCAGAGCCACAACCACACCCGAGGCCCCAATCCCAGCCCCGGCCCCAGCCCCAGCCGCCACCTTCGCCGAAAAGGAGTCGCGATGATCGAGGTCCTGGTCGTGGACGACGATGTCCGCGTAGCCCGGGTCAACGCCGCCTACGTGGGAAAGGTGGCGGGCTTCCACGTGGCGGGCGAGGCGCACAGCGCGGCCGAGGCGCTGAGCCGGCTGGAGTCACTGGTCCAGGTGGACCTGGTCCTCCTGGACCACTACCTGCCGGACGGCACAGGTCTCGCGGTGGTCCAGGAGATGCGCAGACGTGGCCACCAGACCGACGTGATCATGGTGACGGCGGCCCGAGACGTCTCGACGGTCCAGGCGGCGATGCGGCAGGGCGCGCTCCAGTACCTGGTCAAGCCGTTCGCGTTCGCCGGGCTGCGCGCGAAGCTCGAGGCGTACGCCGAGCTGCGCCGGACGCTGGACGGCGGCGGCGAGGCCGAACAGGCCGAGGTGGACCGGATCTTCGGCGCGCTCTCGGCGGGCGGCGAGCCGGACCTGCCCAAGGGCCACTCCGCCACCACCACCGAAGTGGTGCGCCGCGCCCTGATGACCGCCGAGGGCCCGCTGTCCGCCCAGGAGATCGCCGACCGGACGGGCCTGAGCCGCCAGACCGCCCAGCGCTATCTGAAGCTCCTGGAGCGCACGGGGCGGGCCCGGCTGACCCTGAAATACGGCGACGCCGGACGCCCGGAGCACCGCTACGAGTGGGCCACACGCGCCTGAGACCGATGTGTCCCGGCCCTTGGGCAACCTCTGAGGAGAGGAAGCCCCAGGAAGCCCGGAAAGCCCCAGAAGCCGCTTAAGGCGCTTGAAGGTGAAGGCGCATGAAGGCGCCGACAGAGCCGTCACACCGCCCCCGCGCCCGTAAGCGACCGCACCTCCGTCTCCGCGTGCTTCCCCTCGTCCGGCGGCTCGGCGGAGGTCACCGTGCCGAGCCAGCCCGCGAGGAAGCCCAGGGGGATCGAGACCAGGCCGGGGTTCTGCAGCGGGAAGAACTGGAAGTCGACGCCGGGGAAGAGCGAGTCCGGGCTGCCCGACACGACCGGCGACAGCAGCACGAGAACCACCGCCGGGACCAGGCCGCCGTACACGGACCAGACCGCGCCACGGGTCGTGAAGCCGCGCCAGAACAGGGAGTACAGCAGCACGGGCAGATTGGCCGAGGCCGCGACCGCGAAGGCGAGGCCGACGAGGAAGGCCACGTTGAGGTCCTTGGCGAGCAGGCCGAGGCCGATCGCGACCACGCCGATGCCGACGGCGGCAGCGCGCGCCACGGCGACCTCGCTGTACGGCTTGGCGCGTCGGCGCCGCAGCGAGGCGTACAGGTCGTGGGCCACGGACGCTGACGAGGCGAGGGTGATCCCGGCGACGACCGCGAGGATCGTGGCGAAGGCGATGGCGGCGACGATCGCGAACAGAACCGTTCCGCCAGTGGAGCCCGCGCCGCCGCCCAGATCGAGTGCCAGCAGCGGCACCGCGGTGTTCCCGGCCGCGTTCGAACCACGTACGGCGTCCGGGCCGACGATCGCGGCCGCGCCGAAGCCCAGCACGATCGTCATCAGGTAGAAGCCCCCGATGAGGCCGATCGACCAGACCACCGAGCGGCGTGCGGCCCGCGCGGTGGGCACCGTGTAGAAGCGCGACAGGATGTGCGGCAGCCCGGCCGTGCCCAGCACCAGGGCGAGACCGAGGCTGATGAAGTCGAGGCGCGCGGCCCAGTCACCGCCGTACTTCAGTCCGGGTGCGAGGAACGCGTCCCCGTGTCCGCTGCGCGCGGCCGCCGTCCGCAACAGCTGGTCGAAGTCGCCGTGGAAGCGCACCAGGACGAGCACGGTCAGCGCGATCGCCCCGCCCATCAGCAGGACCGCCTTCACGATCTGGATCCACGTGGTGGCCCGCATCCCTCCCAACGACACATAGACGACCATGAGCGCGCCGACGCCGATGACCGTCCAGGCCTGCGCCGCCCCGCTCGTACCCCCCAGCAGCAGCGCGACGAGGGTGCCCGCTCCCACCATCTGCGCCACCAGATACAGAACGGACACGGTCACCGAGGAAGTTCCCGCCGCGATCCGCACCGGCCGCTCGCTCATCCGCGCCGCGACCACGTCGGCGAGCGTGAACCGGCCGCAGTTGCGTACCAGTTCGGCCACCAGGAAGAGAACCACGAGCCAGGCGACGAGAAAGCCCACCGAGTACAGCAGCCCGTCGTACCCGAAGAGGGCGATGAGCCCGGAGATACCGAGGAACGAGGCCGCCGACATGTAGTCGCCCGCGATGGCAAAACCATTCTCCATCGGCGAGAACAGCCGCCCACCGGCGTAGAACTCCTCCGCGGAGCCATGTCGGTTGCGGCTCACCCAGGTCGTGATCCCCAGTGTGACCGCGACGAACGCGCTGAACAGCAGCAGCGCCAGGGTCTGCTGATCGGCCGTCACCGCTCGCCCCTTCCGATCCCGCGCGTCAATTCCTGGGTGTCCCAGCGCAGATCGAGCGCGGCCCGGTCCCGGCGCAGCCGTGCGTGGCGCGCGTACGCCCAGGTGAACAGGAAGGTGGTGAGGAACTGTCCGAGCCCGGCCAGCATCGCCACGTTGACCGCGCCGGCCACCGGCCTCGCCATCAGCGCAGGGGCCGTGGTCGCCGTCACCACATAGCCCACGTACCAGCTGAAGAAGACGGCGGCGCCCGGGATCACGAACCTGCGGTAGCGGCTGCGCACCTCCTGGAAGGCAGCGCTGCGCTGCACCTCCAGATAGACGTCGGCCGCGCCCCGGCTCCTCTCCTCCCGGGCGGACGGAACCATCGGCGCCGGAGCGCCCGTACCGTCCAGCTCGCCCCAGCCGGAGGCCAACGCGTCGTACCAGGGGTCGTCGAACCGCACATCGGCGGGGACGGGGTCATGGCCCTCGTGCCGCTCGACCGGACTTTCAGGACCGCCCCCGCGTCTGCGGGGGTGACCGGTGCTTGACTGCATGCCCAAGCATGGGCAGAACGGGAAGATCCCCGACTCTCCCCTTCACCATTCTTCACCCCATCAGGTGACTCTCGGCGAAGTCACCGGGCCCGCGGGAGGTGCGTGGGCACCTCCCGCGTGAGCGGTCACGCGTCGATGCGCGAGCGGTCCAGCGTGGCCGCAGAGCTGGAGATGAACTCCTTGCGGGGGGCCACGTCATTGCCCATCAGCAGGTCGAAGACCTGCTCGGCGGCTTCGAGGTCCGACAGGTTGATCCGCCGCAGCGTCCGGTGACGCGGGTCCATCGTCGTCTCCGCCAGCTGGTCGGCGTCCATCTCGCCGAGGCCCTTGTACCGCTGGATGGAGTCCTTGTAGCGCACGCCCTTGGTCTGGAACTCCAGCAGCTTGTCACGCAGCTCACGGTCCGAGTACGTGTAGACGTACTTGTCCTGGCCCCTCTTCGGCTGGACCAGCTCGATCCGGTGAAGCGGCGGCACCGCGGCGAACACACGGCCGGCCTCGACCATGGGCCGCATGTAGCGCTGGAACAGCGTCAGCAGCAGGCAGCGGATGTGGGAGCCGTCCACATCGGCGTCGGTCATCATGATGATCTTGCCGTACCGGGCCGTGTCGATATCGAACGTACGCCCGGACCCAGCCCCTATGACCTGGATGATCGCGCCGCACTCGGCGTTCTTGAGCATGTCGGTCACGGACGACTTCTGGACGTTGAGGATCTTGCCTCGGATCGGCAGCAGCGCCTGGAATTCGGAGTTCCGGGCCAGCTTGGCCGTACCGAGCGCCGAGTCGCCCTCGACGATGAACAGCTCGCTGCGGTCGACGTCGTCGCTGCGGCAGTCGGCGAGCTTGGCGGGCAGCGACGAGGACTCCAGAGCCGTCTTCCGGCGCTGCGCGTCCTTGTGCTGACGGGCGGCGATACGCGTACGGGCGGCCGCGACGGCCTTCTCCATCACGACCCGGGCCTGCGCGGCGGCGTCCCGCTTGGTGGAGGTCAGGAACGCCTTGAGCTCCTTGGCGATCACCTGCGCCACGATGCGGCGGGCCGCCGAGGTACCGAGGACCTCCTTGGTCTGGCCCTCGAACTGCGGCTCGGCGAGGCGCACGGTGACGACGGCGGTCAGGCCTTCGAGGGCGTCGTCCTTGACGACGTCGTCCTCGGCGACACGCAGCAGCTTCTTGGCGCGCAGCACCTCGTTCATCGTGCTCGCCACGGCCTGCTCGTAGCCGGCGACGTGCGTGCCGCCCTTGGGCGTGGCGATGATGTTCACGAACGACTTGAGGGTCGTGTCGTAGCCGGTGCCCCAGCGCATGGCGACGTCCACACCGAGTTCGCGGGTGACCTGGGTGGGGGTCATCTGACCGTGCTCGTCCAGGACCGGGACCGTCTCCTTGAAGGTGCCCGTGCCGGTGAAGCGGAGCACGTCGCAGACAGCCTTGTCGGTGGCCAGGAACTCGCAGAACTCGCTGATGCCGCCGTCGAAGCGGAAGGACTCCTCGCCCTTGCTGCCGCCGTCACCGAGCCCGAACTCGTCACGGACCACGATGGTCAGGCCCGGCACGAGGAACGCGGTCTGGCGGGCCCGCTGGTGCAGGTGCTCCAGCGAGAGCTTGGCGTCCTTGAGGAAGATCTGGCGGTCGGCCCAGTAACGCACGCGCGTGCCGGTGCGGGTCTTGGGGATCCGCTTGGTCTTGCGCAGACCGCCCGTCTCGAACTTGGCGTCCGGGCCCGCCCCGGCGAAGGCTCCCGGCACACCGCGCCGGAAGCTGATCGCGTGCGTGGAGCCACTGCGGTCGACCTCGACGTCCAGTCGGGCGGAGAGCGCGTTCACCACGGAGGCGCCCACGCCGTGCAGACCACCGGAGGCCGCGTACGAGCCGCCGCCGAACTTGCCGCCGGCGTGCAGCTTGGTCATGACGACCTCGACACCGGACAGGCCGGTCTTGGGCTCGACGTCGACGGGGATGCCGCGGCCGTTGTCCCGCACCTCGACCGAGGCGTCGTCGTGGAGGATCACCTCGATGTGGTCGCAGTAGCCACCGAGGGCTTCGTCGACGGAGTTGTCGATGATCTCCCAGAGGCAGTGCATCAGGCCACGACTGTCTGTCGAGCCGATGTACATACCCGGGCGCTTGCGTACGGCCTCGAGGCCCTCGAGGACGAGCAGGTGCCGCGCGGTGTAGTTGGAACCGTCCCGGTCGGCTCCGGTCAGCAACGCTGTGGACGGCACGGACGTCTCGGCGGTCACGCGGTTCGCTCCTCGCTGAATTTCAGGTGAGGCCCTTTTGGGTAAGGGGCCCGGCTCTGTTGCCGCTCCGAGGGTACCGAGGCCTGGTAGAGCCGTTGTAACGCCACCCTCGTCTGAACGCAGACTAGTCCAGAGTCGTATGCGTGTTCGATCCCTCGATGGAGTGAAGTACATATCACGTTCCCTTCGAGGCATGAACCATTTAGGCTCCGGGCACGTCCTCATGAACAACCGGCAACGCAGCCGGGAGGACCGTACAACCGAAAAAGCAACCAACAAGAACCCCCCAACAGCCAGCGCGAACCCGTACGACACGAAGACACGCACTACGGCTCATTCGCCGCCAACCGGCAGCAGACAGCCGGCCCGGAAAGATTTTTTCGAGTTAAAGCCGCGAGCGGGAACGTTTTCGGCCTGGTTGGATGTTGACCCTGGTACGACAGCTCGTCGAGCTAGAGAAGAGGCGACGTGACTACTGTTCTGACCCCCGCGACCCCGCTGACGGCCGCAGACCGATGCGACCGCTGCGGCGCCCAGGCTTACCTGCGCGTCGTTCTGCTCAGCGGTGGAGAGTTGCTGTTCTGCGCCCACCACGGGCGTAAGTTCGAGCCGGAACTCAAGAAGATCGCCGCGGACATACAGGACGAGACGGAGCGGCTGACGTCCGTTCCCGCGAGCGCAAACGACGACGAACGCTGACACTTCGCGTCCACGACGAGCCGCCGCCGGCTCAAGGCCGGTGACCGGGCGGCCACTCCCGTACCCTCGGGGTGGCCGCCCGCTCGCGTACCGCACCCGCCGCGACAAGCGGGACGGCGCCGCCGGTGATCGTCGGCCGGTCGACCGTCAGCGGCCGCCGGCCGCTCTCAGCGGCCTCGGCCAGCTTCCGGGCGATGTACGAGCCCCCGGTGTAGACACCGGGGTTTCCGGCTACCCCGCAGCCGATCCCCCAGGACACCAGCCCGATCAGCTTTCCCTCGGCGACGAGCGGCCCGCCGCTGTCCCCCTGGCAGGCGTCCCGACCACCGGTGATCTCCCCCGCGCACATCATGGAGTCGGCCAGGTATCGGCCCTCCACACTTCCTGGGTATGCCTGCTGACAGACGCTGTCGGAGAGCACTGTGACGTTCGCGGCCCGCAGACTCCGCGGGTAGTTTCCGGCCCCTGTGGTGTCGCCCCAGCCGTAGACGACGGCACCCGTGCCCGGCTCGTACGCCGGATCACCCGCGCTCGCCACGGGGATGACGGAGTCTGCCGGCAGCGGCGAGGCGAGGGTTATGACGGCGAAGTCCCCGGCGTTCGTATCGGCGTCGTAGTCCGGGTCGATCCAGGTGCCGTGCACCGGGATCTCCTGGCCCTCGTTCGATATCAGCTCGCCGCGGCCCGCGATGACCTTCAGGTCCCCAATGAGGTCGGGCGGCGCCCCCAGTACGTCCTCGCTGAGGCAGTGGGCGGCTGTCAGCACCGTCGAGCGGTCGACCGCGACACCGCCGCAGAACTGTCCGGCCCGCGTACCCCCGAACCGGTCACGGCTGGACAGTGCCACCGTCCAGGGCGCGGTCGAGATGTCGACCGGATGACCACCGATGACGACATCGGCGGTCGCGGACGGGGGTGACGCCAGCGGTATCACGGCCGTGGTGGCCGCAAGGGCCAGCAGCCGAGCGAAGGACGGACGCATTCGCACTCCTCACTCTGGGGCGTTGATGGCACACCCAGCGTCATCCACGGACCGGGCGCCCGCATGCCGCACACACGCCGAAGGCCCGGCTCCCTCGGGGGAACCGGGCCTTGACGGTCGTACGGAACGGCCTCGAACACGGCCGTCCGGACGGGTGTCCTAGTCGAGGTAGTCGCGCAGCACCTGCGAACGGGACGGGTGGCGCAGCTTCGACATCGTCTTGGACTCGATCTGGCGGATGCGCTCACGCGTGACGCCGTACACCTTGCCGATCTCGTCGAGGGTCTTCGGCTGACCGTCGGTGAGACCGAAGCGCATGGAGACGACGCCCGCCTCGCGCTCGGAGAGGGTGTCGAGGACGGAGTGCAGCTGCTCCTGCAGGAGCGTGAAGCTGACCGCGTCGGCCGGGACGACGGCCTCGGAGTCCTCGATGAGGTCACCGAACTCGCTGTCGCCGTCCTCGCCCAGCGGGGTGTGCAGCGAGATGGGCTCGCGGCCGTACTTCTGGACCTCGATGACCTTCTCGGGGGTCATGTCGAGTTCCTTGGCCAGCTCCTCCGGGGTGGGCTCGCGGCCCAGGTCCTGGAGCATCTGGCGCTGCACACGCGCGAGCTTGTTGATGACCTCGACCATGTGCACCGGGATACGGATGGTGCGGGCCTGGTCGGCCATGGCGCGGGTGATCGCCTGGCGGATCCACCAGGTGGCATACGTGGAGAACTTGTAGCCCTTGGTGTAGTCGAACTTCTCGACCGCGCGGATCAGACCGAGGTTGCCCTCCTGGATGAGGTCCAGGAAGAGCATGCCGCGGCCGGTGTAGCGCTTGGCCAGGGAGACCACCAGACGGAGGTTGGCCTCCAGGAGGTGGTTCTTGGCGCGGCGGCCGTCCTCGGCGATGATCTCCAGCTCGCGCTTGAGCTTCGGCGCCAGCTTGTCGGCGTTCGACAGCTTGTCCTCGGCGAACAGACCGGCCTCGATGCGCTTGGCGAGCTCGACCTCCTGCTCGGCGTTGAGCAGGGGGACCTTGCCGATCTGCTTGAGGTAGTCCTTGACGGGGTCGGCGGTGGCACCGGCCACGGCGACCTGCTGGGCGGGCGCGTCGTCCTCGTCGTCGTCGGAGAGGACGAAGCCCTTGTTCTCGGCCCCCTCCTCTTCCTCTTCGCCGGGCTTGATGTCCTCGATGACCTCGTCCTCGAGGACCTCGGCGTCGTCCTTGCCGGCGGTCGTCTTCTTGGCCGCCGTCTTCTTGGCGACGGTCTTCTTCGCGACCGCCTTCTTGGCGGTCGTCGTCTTCTTCGCCGCCGCCTTCTTGGCGGGCGCGGCGTCCTCGGTGGAGGCGTCGACCGCAGGCGCCGCGGGGGCGGTGGCTGCGGGGGCCTTCTTGGTGGTCACCGTCTTCGCCGCGACCGTCTTGGTGGCGGTGCGCTTGGCGGGACTCTTCGCTGCGACGCTCTTTCGGGTGCGCTTGGGCTCCGCGGCACTGACCATCAGCGTCACACCCTCTTCCTCGAGGATCTGGTTGAGGCTGCGCAGTACGTTCTTCCACTGAGTGGCCGGGATCTGGTCGGCTTCGAAGGCCCGACGCACATCGTCGCCGGCGATCTGCCCCTCAGCCTTTCCCCGCTCGATGAGCGCCATGACAGAGACGGACTCGGCGATCTCCGGCGGGAGCGTACGGGATGTGCTGGCCGACACGAACAACCTCTCGGAACGTTGGAAAACGGCTTCCGGCCCCGTCCATAGCGAACAGGAGCCGACCACCGGCTTGGGGATGGGCCGACGGCGCGGGCGCGGGCCGGGAAGATGCACAGCGCCGTGAACGGCGTCCGTATTCCCTCCTCGGCTGTCACCTCTTAGGTCATCGCGCTGGTCCCACGAGCGTTACGCCCAATCTGCGTGGCCCGAGTCACACCCCGTAAGCGCGCAAAAGAGGTCAAATATGGTCAGAGGTCATCGATCACAGTCGGGGTCATACCCGTTCGACGGGTTCCCGAACGTTCGATGAGTTTCTGAACCGCTCACGGGCGATCTTCGGCGGGGCCGAAGAGGGCCCCGGCGGCAGAGCGGGGATCGCCGTCCCGTCGCTTCCCGGCGCCGCCCGGCGGTGGGCACGTGGTGCGCACGTGACGTGCGCCACCTCATGCCTCGCGTGATGTCCGTGCTCCGGCGCGCCGCCGGACGCCGTCGGGTCCCGGAAGGATCCGATGGGGTCCGGCGGCACAAGGGGTCGCCGGTCGAGCGATGCCGCGAAAGGGCTCAGGCCCGCGGCCGTGCCACGCTTGCGGTGCTCTCGGCGCGCTCAGTGTTCGCGCGGTGCGGGCACCACGCGCTCGACCTCGGGGTGAACGGTGAGCAGTTGCCGCACGGCCGTCTCGGCCGCCGCTCCGTCGCCGGCCGCGAGGGCGTCGACGATCCGGGCGTGGTGCGCGAGTGACACCTCGCCCGGCCTGTCACAGCCGGTGACCGGGCCGCCGGAGACCTGCAGGGCGGCCGAGACGATCCCGGAGAGGTGCTCCAGCATGCGGTTGCCCGCGACCTGGATGAGCAGCGAGTGGAACTCTGCGTCCGCGCGCGAGAAGGTCAGTGCGTCACCCTGGGCCATGGCGTGGCCCATGAGCTCGACCATGTCGCCGAGCCGCTGCTGGACGTCGTCGCGGCCGTGCCCGGCGGCGAGGCGCGCGGCGAGGGGCTCGATGGTCCAGCGCAGCTCGCTCAGCTCTCGCCGCTGGTCGTCGCGCTGCGGGCCGAAGGCGCGCCACTCGATGATGTCCGGGTCGAGGAGGTTCCAGTCGCTGACCGGGCGCACGCGCGTGCCGACGTTGGGACGGGCGCTGACCAGCCCCTTCGCCTCCAGGACACGCAGGGACTCACGGACGACGGTGCGGGAGACCTCGAACCGCTGGCCGATCTCCTCGGGTACGAGGGGGCGATCTGCGCCGAGATCGCCGGAGACGATCATCTGGCCCAGTTGTTGGACGAGTTGGCCGTGCAGCCCGCGGCCGCGGCTCCCCGCGGCGCGTCGGCCGACGCGCCCGAGCTCGGCGTCCGTGGTGTCCCAGACGGGGGCACCGACGCGGTCGACGCCGGGGGGCTCCGCGTAGTGATAGCGGTCGAGTTCGCCCGGTCCTGCGAGGCCGGAGTCGGCGGAGCGGGCGGCGGTCATCATGGTGTGCGCAAGGGTACTCACGCATCCTTTGTCGGCTGCCGTCTCAACTCCCTTGAGGTCTTTGGTGAAAAGCACACGAAAGGGTGATCGCTCACCCCGTCGCAATTGACGCCTTATCTGAAAGAAATGGGCGTTTTTCGAGGAGTTGTGCGCGCGAGGGGAACACAGGGTCACGAACGGTGACCGCAGAGAGATACGAACGGTCGTCACCGAACCCGGCTTCGCATGGTCGTCATGAGATACGCGCACAGCAGCACGGTCAGCGACAACAGCAGGGCGCCGCCCACGGGTTGGGCGATCACACGCGCCGCAGCGGCCAGGTACCGCTCCCCTCCGAACGGCCACTGGACCAGCACATGCTCACGCAGACGCAGCGGCAGACCGGCCGCGGTCCGTACCGTCGGCCCCTCCAGCACCTTCTGCACCAGGGGTACGACGAGGAGGGGCACGCCGAGCACGGCCGCGAGCCCGGCGGTCGTGGAACGGAAGACTCCGGCCGCGAGCACTCCCGCCCAGGCGCAGCCCACGACCAGGCCGAGCCAACTCGCGCCGAGCGCGAACCAGTCGGCGGGAGGCGAGGTCAGCTCCCGGCCGTAGACGAGATACAGCACTTCGAGGTCGCAGCCCACGGTGAGGAAGGCCAGCAGCAGCGCGGTGGCCGCGGCGACAAGGAGCTTCGCGGCGAGCAGTCCCAGGCGGCGGGGGACGGTGCCGCGGTCGGCGGCCAGGGCGGGGTGGCGGAACTCGTCACCGAAGGCGAGCGCGCCGAGCAGCCCCGCGCCGAGCGCCGCCGGTGGCAACGGCAGCTCCCGGGGCCACGCGGCCAGCAACCGCGGCTGCGGGGTGTGCCCGATCCGGGCCAGCAGTACGGCGGTGAGCGCGGAGGTGACGAGTACGGCGGCCGCGGTGACGTACGCGGTGCCGATCCCGGTGGCCCGGCGCAGCTCGTAGCGCACCGGGCGCAGGGGGCTGCGGGCCGGGCGGACGGTGATCCTCGGCGGAAGCGGAGGCAGCGGATCGGTCGCCGGGGCCCGCCCCGAAAGAGGTACGGGCCCGTCGGCTTCCTGGACGCGGGTTGACGCCTGCGGATTGCCGACGCTCGCCCGAGGTCGGCCGCGGGGTGCCTCCGGGGTCTCGGCCGGGGTCTGCTCCCCGTCGGCGGCGGACGGAGGCGTTTCGGTGGACCGAGGTGATTCGGTGGACCGAGGTGATTCGGTGGACCGAGGTGCTTCGACGGCGGGCGGCAGGCTCTCGCCCGACGGCCGACAGGGTCCGGAGGGCGTTTGAAGGGGCTCGGCCGACGGGTGAGGGTCTTCGATCGTGGCCGGAGGATCCGCCATCGGTGGTCGGGGGCCCGCGGCGGGCGCGTGCGACCCCTCGACCGAAGGCTGGGGCCCGTCGGCCGAGGACGGATCCAGGCCCGGCGTCGACGGCGGCGTTGCCATCGGCATCCGCATCGGCCCCATGTCGCCGATCTCGTCCGCGAGTTGGTGTACGAGGATGCCGTGCCGGAACGCTGTCTCGCCGACCTCGGCGCACGTACTGCCGTACACCGACAACCGGTTGCCGCCCTCCCGGACGATCTCCACGGATCGTCGTGCGGACCTGGCCTCCTTGGTGAGCAGAGCGCCGAGGCGTGCGGCGTGCGGCGTGCGGACGACGACGCGTGGGCGCAGCCTGGTGCGGGAGAAGTCGGTGGCCTCCTGGTCGGCGACGAGCCTGCCCTGTTCGAGGGTGAGGACCCGGTCGGCGGTCCGGGACGCCTCCTTGGGGTCACGCGTGGCGAACAGGACGGTGCCGCCCTGGGTGGCGTGGGCCCGCAGAATCCCGTGCAGCCAGCGGCTTTCACGGATCGACAGTCCGTCGGCGGGGCCGTCGAGCACGAGCGTGTGCGGGTCGGCCAGCAGGGCGCAGGCCAGACCGAGACGGCGGTCCATGCCCCGTGAGAGCGTGCCCAGGCGCGCGTCGCACAGGCCGATCAGGCCCACGACTTCGAGGACTTCGTCGGCGCGCCGTACGGGCAGGCCCGCGGCGGCGCACAGCATGCGGAGGTGGCCGCGGACCGTACGGGACGGGTGGCCGGGTACGTCGCCGAGCAGCACGCCCACCTCCCGGGTCGGGTGGGCGATGCGGTGGAGGGGGCGGCCTCTGAAGTAGGTGATGCCGCGGCCCTGTTGGAGTTCGAGCGCGAGCCTCAGCGCCGTCGTCTTGCCCGCGCCCGGGGTGCCGAGGAGTGCGGTGACGCGGCCGGAACGGGCCTCGAAGGACACGTCGTCGACGGTTGGCGGAAGCTCCCTGCGAGGGTTGCTGGTCAGTCCGATGGCCTGGATCACCCAAAGCAAGATAGCGCGGTATGTCCGGTTTTCCGGGCAGCTCGAGCCTCGCTTCGGGGGCAGGCCACAGGTCGCTTCGAGGCAGGCCTCTCACGGCTTGGGCAGGCGTTCGCGGAGCGCACCCCGCACTCGCGTCCGTCAGACCTCGGGGCGCAGCATCGGCGGGTTGAGGAGGGTGGCGCCACCTGCGCGGAAGAGCTGGGCCGGGCGGCCGCCCTGGCGTGTGGTGGTCCCGCCGGTCGGCACCAGGAAGCCGGGGGTGCCCGTCACCTTGCGGTGGAAGTTCCGTGGGTCGAGGGCCACGCCCCAGACGGCCTCGTAGACCCGGCGCAGCTCACCGACGGTGAACTCCGGCGGGCAGAAGGCGGTGGCCAGCGACGAGTACTCGATCTTGGAGCGGGCGCGCTCGACGCCGTCCGCGAGGATCTGCGCGTGGTCGAAGGCCAGCGGCGCCACCGGTTCGCCGTCTCGGCCGTAACCGCCCTGTTGGAGCAGTTCCTCGACGGGTGCCCAGCGTGCGCTGTTGGCGTCGCCGCCCGGCCGGGGGGCCGGCAGATCGGGGGCGAGCGCGAGGTGGGCGACGCTGACGACTCTCATCCGCGGGTCACGCTTCGGGTCGCCGTAGGTCGCGAGCTGTTCCAGGTGGGCGCCGTTGTCCTGTGCGGGGGCGGACGGGTCGTGGGCGCTCAGCCCGGTCTCCTCGCCCAGCTCGCGTGCCGCGGCCTGCGCCAGGTCCTCGTCCGGTCTCACGAAGCCGCCGGGCAGCGCCCACCGGCCCTGGAACGGCTGCTCGCCCCGCCGTACCGTCAGCGCGCAGAGCGCGTGACGACGGACGGTCAGTACGACCAGGTCCACGGTTACGGCGAAGGGCGGGTAGGCCGACGGGTCGTAGGGCATGCCGCGATCATAGTCGTCTGCCTGACGATAAACACTCCCTTCACCGGTCACGGCCAGCTTGATCCACTTCTGTCCGATACCGCTCTCCTGCGTTCTGTCCCATCGGCACTCATGAATTCCGGCCGAGGCGGCGCTGATGAGCCGCCACTGATCGTGCGATCACTTCTCACCTGGGGTCACACTCCCAACTGCAGCCCGTCGGCCGCCTCCTCGACCATGGCCAGTCCGAGTCTGCTGACGCGTACGGCGAAGGGGGCGCCCGCGACTCGCAGTCCGGTCAGGCCGATCTCGCCCAGCGGCGCGCTGCACACCGGGCGCAGCGTCACCGTCCCGGCAGGGGCGTCGGGGCGGATACCGGCGAGGGTGGTGAGGAGCAGGACCCCGGCGGCCGCCGCCGTCGCGGCCGGTCTGCAGGCGGCGGGATGGGGCAGGGGCGCGCCGCCCGCCGTCCGCTGCTCCCCCGCGTACATCTCGGGCAGCCGGTGGCCGAAGCCGTCGGCCGCCGCCAGCACCCCCCGCAACAGCGAACTCGCCTCCTTCTCGTACCCGGCGGCCGCCAGCCCCGCGACCGCGACCGCCGTCTCGTGGACACGTACGGCTCCACTGCGATGCCCGAAGGGGTTGTACGCCGATTCCTTCGCGCCCAGGCTGCGCAGTCCCCACCCGGAGTCCATGGCCGGGCCGCCGAGCAGCCGCGCGAGTTGCTCGGTCTGCACCTTGTCGAGCAGTCCTGGCGCGTGGGTGCCCGCGCCGAGCAGGCCGGTGTCGAGGAGGTGGACGGCGGCGGCGCCCAGGTGCGGCACGAGGCGGCCGTCCGGGGTGCGGGCGGCAGCGGGTCTGCCGCCGCCGCGGTCCTCTGCCCAGAAGTCCGCCCGGAACCGGTGCCGCAGCAGCCGGGCCCACTCCCTCAGCTCCGCTCCGCCCGGCCTGGCGTACGCGTCGAGGAGGTCCGCGCCCAGCAGTGCGGCCCGATGGGCATGTGCCTGTGTCTCGCAGCGCAGTGGTCCGCCGGGGCGCGGGTCGGCCAGGTAGGTGATGTCTCCGGTCGTGGTCCGCAGCCACTGCAGACAGCGCTCGGCGGCGGGCAGCAGTTCCGCTGTCTCCTGCTCGGGGAGACCCCAGCGTCTGGCTTCGGCGAGGAGTACGGGGAACAGGAGGGTCGCCTCGGTGCCGGTGCAGCCCGGCGGCAGGTGCGGGCCCACGTCCCGCCGGGGGCCGGGGATCAGGCCGAACTGTGCTCCCGGCCCCGCGAGCTGGGTGCGCGCGAGCGTGCGCAGGGTGCCTACGGCGAGGCGGGTGCCGAGCGGCAGCGTCATCCGGGCGGCGGCCAGCGCGTCGGCCGGTGCCATGCCGCAGCGCCAGGGCGCGCCCGCCGCGAGGTGGGTGTCGGACGGGTTCGCGGGATCGCGGAGCAGCAGCGCTTCGAGGTCCTCCAGGCAGGTGTGCAGCAGTGCCTGGGCTCCGGGGTCGTCACCCGCAGCACGGGCCTGGGCGATGGGGCTCGTGGCACCGCGCCCGACCGGCCGGATGGGTCCCGCCCCGTCCGGCCGTACCCGGAGCTCCACGCTGCGTGTGCCCCCCGGTGGTAGTTCGAGCTCCCAGCGCAGCAGCCCGGCGGAGGCCAGCGCGTCCGCGGGCGGCGGGTGGGCCGTGACGGTCGACTGCCCTGTGGCTCCGGACCAGCGCAGGCCGGAGTCGTGGACGCTGGCCGGCAGCTCCGGCCCGGCTCTGCCGGAGGCCACCGCGCCCAGTTCCGCGAGGTCCGTGCCCAGGGCCACCTCGACGGGCAGGCGCATCGGGCGGAGGGCCGTGTTGTGCAGGGTGATCCGCTCCGTGCCGTCCGCGTGCCGTGTGCGCTCGACCATGACGTCCGGGTCGGGCCCGGCGTCGGCGGACATGCGCAGGGTGCCCATGAATCTGGCCCGGTCGGCCGTGACCATCCGTGCCTGCACCGCCAGGGGTTCCCGCCCGGCCACCCGTACCTCACAGCGGGAGAGCATGCGCCGGCCCGCGCGGTAGAAGCCTTCCAGGCCCTGCCCGGTCAACTGCCCCTGGTCCGTCGAGATCGCGAGGCCCGGCAGGGCGACACAGATCAGCGTGGTGTGGGCGGGCGGCAGCTCTGCGGGCTTGCGCGGAATGGCGGGCGGCGCCGGCGGGGGCACCTGGCCGCGCGCCCCGGCGGGGGCGCGCTCCGGAGCGCCGCCCGCACCCATGGGAAGCGGCGCGGTGCCCCCCGTGGCCGCTGGGCGCGCGCCCATGAGGTGTGGAGTCGGGCTGCGCGTGTCCGTGCGCGGTGTCCGCGTGCCCGCCCCGCGCGTGGAGGGCTCTGTGAGCCCGCGCAGTGGCAGGCCGTCGTCGTCTGAGGTATCGAAGGCGTCGGGCGAGGAGTGCAGGGGCATGGGGCGGCTTCTTCCGCGCTCGGCGCGCGTGGGGTGTGCTCGGCACCGGGTGATCGGGCGGGACAGGACTGACACGGCGGCATGCGAACCATGGGTACCGCCACTCAGGTGAACGGAGCGGCTCCGCTCCGGGTCACGCCCCCGTTCCGGGAAGCCGACCGAATGGCCGCGGGGTGGTGTGGCGCGGGGGGGCCGAAAGGCAATGAGCCGGGGTCGCGCGGGGCGGGATGTCGTGGTGGGTCGTGGTCCACGCGTGCTCGTGCTCGTCCGGTGGGGGTGGCGCACTCACGTGTCACCCTCAGTGCCCTGTCCTCCGTCGCCGTGCCGGGCACGGGCCCGGCCGGTCGCGCCGTCGGCCGTACGTCCCGGTCGTCGGGTGGGGGCCGAGGTGTCGTCGTGGGGGTGTGGGCGTCGGGCGTCGGCCCCTCCTGGGGATCGTCGGGGGCCGCGAGCACGGGTGCCCTCTTCCGGGCGCGGCCTGCGTCGGCGCCGGGTGGAGGTGGCGCACGGCTGGTCGGAGCGGGAGTCCGTGTCTCGGGGCCGCTCGGAGGGGGTCGGCTCGTCGGCGGGATCGGGGATCACCGCGTCTTCCGGCGCGACAGGCTTCTGCGAGGCCGTTGCCTGGTCCTGACGGCCCACGGGTCCGCTCCGGTCCGTCGATGCCGGCTCCAAAATCGGCTCCGCCCGGTCGCGCCCCTTGCGTTCCGCGCGCAGGCAGCGGCGGATCGACTCCGGGTCGAGGCCTTCGTTGCAGGCCTGGTGCAGGAGGCGGGCGAAGAGGTAGTCGGGGTCTGCGGCGAGGGCCATGGCCAGGGCCTCACGGGCCTCCAGTTCGTCGCCGGTGGACCAGGCGACCCAGCCGACGAGTGTGAGCGGCGCCGCCGCGTGCTCGCCGTAGGGGCCGACGCAGCGACGGGCCAGGGCGCGCCACAGCCGAACCGCCGGGGCGGCCTCGTCGCCTTCCATCCACTCGGCGGCGCGGTCGCGGGTCGCGCGGTCCTGAAGGCCGAGGATCAGGGTGGCGGCGTCCTCGTGTCCGAGGAGTTCGTCGTCGCGGAGGTCCGCGTCGAGCGTGTCGGACGGGGGCGGGGTGTCCGTGAGCCGGCCGATGACGCGGTGGGCGAGCGCCAGCGTCTCCTCGCCCACGGCCGCTCGGCTCTCCGCGTCCAGGATCCGTGGGACGAGGGCCGACTGTGCGGCGTCGAGGGCCTCCTCCTGCCGGAGCGCGGCGGCGGTTTCCCATGGCATGAGCCGCGCCCTCAGCTCCCGCAGGCTGCCGCGCACCCGCAGACCCGCGTAGGTCGCGGCGGCGGCCAGCACCGAGGTGCCCGGCAGGCCCATCGGCTGGCCGTCGGGCGCGCAACACCCGTTGCCCGGGCAGCAGTACGACCAGAAGCGGCCGTCGGAGATGCACAGGGCCTCCACCACGGGGACGTCGAGGCTGCCGCAGGCCCGCCGCAACAGCTGGGCCAGCGGCCGAAGTCGCTCCATGACCTCTCGGCCCGACTCACCGCTCGACGGGTCCTGGCAGAGGAAGGCGACCATGCTCCCCGGCTTGACGCCGCGGCGCTCGCTTCCCGTCACGAGCCCGTGGGCCAACTGCTGGGCCACGGACGGCCAGTCGTCCGCGTGGGCCGGGATCCCGAGCCGGGCCCGCCCGCCGAACCGTCCGGGTCCGTCGCCGTCGTGCAGCGCGACGAGGACGATGCTGTCCTCGGGCCGATAGCCGAGCAGATACGGCAAGGCGTCGGCGAGTTCGGCCGGTGTGCGCAGCGTGACCTGCTGCTCGCCACGGAGGCGGCCGGTCATGCCCTGTCCTGCGTACGAGGAGGGCCCGGCGGGTACGAGGTGGCCGTGTCCCGTGTACGGGGCGGGCGCGGGGTGCCGGTGTCCCGTGTGCGGGGCGGGCTCGCCGTACTCGCTCTGCCCGTTGATGTCACCGTTGCCGGCGGTCCCGGCTGCTTCGCTGTGATTCGTCATGCGGCGACCATCTCGCGGATCTTGGAGTTCCGCTTTGACCTGTGGACAAGTTCGGGCATGACCGCGTCAGCAGTTGTCCACAGCTCGACCTGCTCGTCCCCGCGATGTCCGAGGCATCGGTTTGTATGGGGCCATGAGCGACGGAGACGTGTCCTGCCTGCCTGCCCTACATGCCTGTCGTGAGGACGATGGGGGCGACCGGGTGCAAGGCGCCGTGGAGGTGGATCAGGCTGTCTCCTTCCGCGCCGGTCTGCGCGTGATCCACGGCGGCTACGACCAGGTGGTGGTCTCCGAGCCGGATGCGGTCGTAGCGGGAACAGACCAGCCAGGACAGGCAGTCGTCGAGGAGGGGGACACCATGAGGTCCGATGTGCCAGCGGGTGGGAGGGGCGAAGCGGTCGACGCCGCGGGTGGCGAAGCGTCCGGCCAGCTCCATCTGGTCCCCGGCCAGGATGTGGATGCCGAACCAGCGGCTGTCCTTGATCCGGGCCCACGTCGAAGAGGTGTCGGCCAGGGCGAAGGAGACCAGCGCGGGTTCCGTGCTGATCGATGTCAGCGAGGTGATGGTCACCCCCACAGGGCCTGCGGAGTCCGTGGCGGTGAGCACCGCCACCCCCGACGCGTACGGTCGCAGGGCGGTGCGCAGGGCCGTTCCGTCGATGGTCATGGCCAGGTCCCGTTCACCGTTTGGACCTCCGATCCATTGATCGATTGATAGAGGCAGGGAAGACATTGGCAGGGGCAGAGGAGAAAGGGGCCGGCCCCGGGTGGTGGGAAGGGGCCGGGCCCCGCTGTCGGGGAAGGCCGCGTGGTGGGGAGTCGCTGTCAGTCCCCCGGGGGGTGCGCCTCGATGCGTACCGGTCGCAGCGCGATCGCCGCCGCCACGGCGACGACCAGCAGGATCGCCGATCCGGTGAGCACCGCGACCTGCAACCCGTCCGTGAACGCCTCGATGCTGCCCTGTTCGAGGGCCGGGCCCGCGGGGTCGGGCAGGGTCTTGGAGACCTCCACCGCCGCCTGCAGGGTGGAGCGGGTGGCCTCGCCCGCCTCGGGAGGCAGACCGGCCGGGATGACGTCCTCGACCTCGCGGCGGTACACCGTCAGCGCGATGCTGCCGAGCATCGCGATGCCGATGGCGCCGCCGAACTCGTTGCTGGTCTCCGACAGAGCCGACGCCGACCCCGCGCGTTCCCGTGGCGCGGTGGCGACCACGACATCGGTCGCCAGCAGGACGACCATGCCCACCCCGAAGGTCATGATGCTCGCGCCGGTCACGATGACGGCGAGCCCGCCGTCCGACTCCACCAGGCTCATCACCGCGAAGCCCGCACCGGCGAGGGTGAGGCCGGTGCACACGACGGCCGCGGGCCGGACCCGCTGGGCCAGCACCCCCGCCACCGTGAGCCCGAGGAACAGCGTGACGATCGCGGGAAGTTGCCACAACGACGCGATGAGCGGTCGCAGTCCAAGGACCGACAGGGCGTACTGCGAGGTGAGCATCATCATGCCGAGCATCGCGAACTGCACCACCGTGGTGGTGGCGATGGCGGTGCTGAACGCGCGGTCCCGGAACAGCTTGGTGTCGATGAGCGGGTCGGGCGAGCGGCGCTGCCGCCGGATGAACAGCACGCCGACCGCGAGTCCGGCGACGACCGACACCACCGCCCTCCCGTCGAGGTGGCCCTCGGCGAACCTCTTGGCCCCGTAGACCACGGGCAGGACCGCCGACAGCGACAGTGCCGCGCTGAACAGGTCGAACCGTTCCGGGCTCGGGCTGCGGTACTCCGGCAGCAGGATGGGGCCGAGTACGAGCGCGATGAGCATGACCGGCACGTTGATGAGGAACACCGAGCCCCACCAGAAGTGCTCCAGCAGCACGCCGGCGGTGATCGGACCGAACATCGCGCCGGCGGCGAACCCGGCGGTCCACAGACCGATCGCCGCGCGGCGCTGTCCCTCGTCGTGGAACATGTTGCGGATCAGGGACAGCGTCGACGGTGCCAGCGTCGCGCCGGCGACGCCCAGCAGGGCCCGGCTGGCGATGAGCAGTCCGGGACTGCTCGAGTAGGCCGCGAGGACCGACGCGACCCCGAACCCGGCCGCGCCGAGCATGAGCAGCCTGCGCCGCCCGATGCGGTCGCCCAGCGCGCCCATCGTGATCAGCAGGCCCGCCAGCAGGAAGCCGTAGATGTCCATCACCCACAGCACCTCGGAGGTGGTGGGGCTGAGGTCGGCCGCGACGAAGGGCACCGCGTAGAACAGCACGCTGATGTCCATCGCCACGAGGACGCAGCACAGCACGATCACCACGAGGCCGAGCCACTCGTGGTACGTGGCCTTGCCGTGCGGGGCCTCGGTGTCCTCGGCGACGGGCGCGTCCGGTGTCCCGGTCACCGCGGACCGCCTCCGGTGATCGAGGCGGCGACCTCGGCCGACTGCGAAGCGGCACAGGTCGTGCCCGCCGCGGGCGTCTTCCCGGTCACCAGGTACTCGGCCTCGTGGGCGCGTGCGCAGGAGGAGTTGAGGATGCCGGTGTGGCCGTCGCCCTCGACGGTGAGCAGCCTGCCGCCGACGATCTTCGCCGCGACCCGCTCCGCCCAGCGGTACGGGGTCGCCGCGTCGTGGCGTGTGTTGACCAGCAGGATGGGCGGCGCATTGCGGACCTTCAGCGGGGCCGGCGGATTGGCGGCGGCCACCGGCCAGTCCAGACAGCCGCTGGTCCAGTCCCAGAACTCCGAGTAACGCCAGGTGTGCGGGGCGACGGCACGCAGGTGGGCGGTCTGCGCACGCAGGTCGAGGAAGTCGCGGGTGTCCGGCGCGAAGTCGTGGCAGCCCACGGCTCGGTACGCCTTGTACTCCGGCTGCAGGTAGGACGCGGGAGCCGCCAGGTCGGTGGCGTCGGCGTCCCCGGCCTGTCCCGAGGCTGCCGCGAGCGCGCCGGCCAGGTACGGCCACGTGGACGGCTGCGTCAGGTAGGTGTAGGCGCCGCTCGCGAGTTCCTCCGCGCCGGCGTCGCGGCCCAGGCCCGCCGCGGGGATGCCGGAGGTCCCGGCGCGGGCCATGACGGTGTCGTACACGGCGACCGCGTCGGTGCCGCGCAGTGCGCACTGCTCGTCGCCGCGGCACCACCGGGCGAAGCGCCGCAGTGCCTTCTCGGTGGCGCGGGCCTCGTCGACCGCGGCCCGGCGGGCCGACAGGCTGTGGTCGACGACTCCGTCGAGCACCATCGTCCGTACCCGGTCCGGATGGCGCTGGGCGTACAGCGAGCCGATCTCGGTGCCGTACGACAGGCCCAGCCACGAGATCTTCTCCGTGCCGAGGGCCTTGCGCAGGGCCTCGACGTCGGAGACGACACTGGCGGTGTCGACATGGTCGATCAGCGGGCCGGTCGCCTCGCGGCAGGCCCGCCCCGCCGTGCGGTTGGTCCGCTTCAGGTCCTCGAACGCGGTCCGGGTGCGCGGGAACACGCTGACCGCCGGGTCGTGCAGCGGCTTCGGGCAGGTGATCGGCGTGCTCTGGCCGACACCGCGCGGGTCGAACCCGATCAGGTCGAACCGGTCCCGCAGCGGCTCGAACTCGGGGGCGGCGGTGAGCAGATCGCTGTAGGCCACCACGGCCGCGCCGGAGCCTCCGGGGCCGCCGGGGTTGAACAGCAGCGGGCCGATCCGCTTCTCCGGGTCCCGGGCGGGCAGTCTGGAGAGGGCAAGGGTGATCTTCTCGCCGTCGGGCTTCGCCCAGTCCAGCGGCACCTGTATCGCCGCGCACTGGGCATCGGGCACCGAGCCCTCACCACAGTCGGCCCAGGCGATCTCGTCCACCGCGGCGGCGCTGGGCTCCGCGGCTCCGGCCGAACCCGGTACGACCGCCGCGAGGGCTGCGGTGCACGCCGCGACGGCGACGGCCCGGACGCGGCGGGACCACCGCGCACGATCTTCCGACATGTCTGTTCCTTCGTCGTTTCGTCGTTCGTGGTTTGTCGTTCGAGGTTCTTGTCGTTCGAGGTTCTTGTCGTTCGTCGCTGTCGCTGTGGTTCGTCGTTGTCCGGTGTCAGGGTTTTCTGGCGACCACGGCGATGAGCGAGCTGCCGGCGGGGGCGGGCAGTCGGCGGGTGAGCCAGTGATCGATGCGGCTCAGCCGGTACATGAGCTGGTTGACCGGCCACGCGGGGGCCTTCACGAAGTGGCTGTGCTCCGAGGCGTCCGCCTTGAAGAGCAGCCGGCGCAGGAAGAGCGGCAGCACCGTCCACGCGTAGTAGTAGCGCACGTCCAGCACCCGCAGCCCCGCGCTCTCCAGTGCGGTGCGCAGGGAGGTGCGGGTGTAGCGCCGGAAGTGGCCGCTCAGTTCGTCGAACTCACTCCACAGGGCCATCAGCGCGGGGACGGTGATGACGCCCCGGCCGTCGGGGCCGAGCAGGGACGCCACCCGGCGCAGCGCCGCGCCCTGGTCGTCGATGTGCTCCAGCACATCGAGCATCAGCACCAGGTCGTGGTCCGCGCCGCGCGGCCGTCCCTGCGCGAAGTCCGCGACCTCTATGCGGTCGCGGCGCGGTGAATCGGGCGCCACGAGCAACCGGTCGGGCTCGATCCCCTCGACGTCGCCGAAGGGTTCCAGTCGCCGCCAGATGAACCCGTCGCCGCAGCCGACGTCGAGGATCTTCGCGCGGCGGCCGTGCCACCGGCCGTGCTTGCCGACGTAGTGCAGCACCTGGTGCTCGCGGGCGCGCCACCACCAGTGCGTGCGGTAGATCTCGCCGTAGACACCGCTGTACGCGGCGTCCATCAGGGTCGAGTCCGCTGTCGGGTCGGCCGCTGTCCCGCCCTGGTCCTGGGTTGCCGGATCCACCTTCATCAGACCTACTCCGTGGGTTCTGTCCGGCCGCCGGTGCGGGAGGCCAGATGCCGGCGCTCGAGTTCGCGTTCGGAACCGCGCAGCGAGACGATCTCCTCGAAGCTCGGCATGACCGGCTCGTCGTCACCGCCGACCAGGCTGCGGGTCACATCCGTCAACAGGGCTTTGAGAGCCACCGGGTTGCGCAGCAGCGCGTGCCCGGAGACCGCGACCTCGACGACGTTGCCCTGGTCGAGGTTGGCGGCCTCGAACGCCGTGCGCACATCGGCGATGTCGACCCAGTCGTCGTCGGTGGCGACGAAGTTGCGCACCGGGATGTTGAGCACCGACAGGGCGTCGACCGTGGCGGACAGCTCCCACCAGCCCACGACCCTGGTCTCCGCGACGATCGGACGCGGGTCCACCGAGTGCTTGTCGATCTGCACCCGGGCCGGCAGGTCGTCCAACTCCCAGTCCAGATAGTCGGTGTCGAGCACCTTGAGCAGGGTCTGCCTGCCGTTGACCACACCGAGCATCAGCGCGATGTTGTCCGCGCACTTCCTGTCCGCCGCGAGCTGCAGCACCGGCAGCGCCGAGAGGCTGGTGGCAACCATCGAGACGGACGCCACCCCCTCGCGTTCGCACACGGTGTCGACCACGGCCGTGAGGGCCTCCATCAGCTGGGTGGTGGAGTAGTCGACGATCTCGCCGTCGCTGAGCCCGACATGGTCGAGCGCGTCGAACCGGTACACCGTGGCGCCGTTGTACGTCAGCATCAGCGCGAGCACCCCGGAGCTGCGCATCCGCTGGCCGAACCCCGGCGCCATGACGACGACGGGCCCGGTGGCGTCCTTGTCCGGCGGGCTGTCCCGCCACACCGCGACGGTCCTGCCCTCCTTGGTCTTCACGTCGAAGCACTCTGTCGACATGGCTCTCCCTCCGTTGATGTGTCTCTTGTCCGTCCTGCCGGTCAGGCGGTCCGCACGGTCTCGGCGAGGCGCAGGGCGCAGCCGTGGTGGCTGGACGTCCGCATCCTGCGGTGGATGTCGACCGTGGTGCCGCCGCGCCCGCACGGGCAGGTGTCGGTCTCGGCGGTTCCGAAGTCCTCCGCCAGCAGGAAGCACGGGTAGCTGCGCGCCGTCGGGTCCAGATAGGACATGAGGCCGGGCCGCCCGGCCGGGACCGGGGCGAGATCGTGCGGGTCGCGCACGATCACCTCGACCCATGGCGGCACGTGCTTGCGGTGGTGCTCGCATTCGATGAACGCCGTGTTCAGTTCGACCTGGTTGAACACGTCGCGCACCTGGGACGCCGAGGCCAGGCCGAAGGTGTCCATCGCGAGCGAGCGCAGCTCGTCCGGGTCGAGCCTGGTGGACTCGTTCTTCTTCCAGCCGCCGCCGGTGATCACCGCCATCCGGTCGCCCGCGGACAGCTTGATGCTGTTGTCCGCCATGTGCCGCAGCAGTTCCGCCACGAACACCGGCGGGCCCGCCACACAGACGAACCGTCCGTCGGCCAGCGCGGTCCCCACGTCGCGTACGGCGTCCTGCAGCCACAGCACCCCGTCGTGGACGTAGGAGCGGGTGGCGGCGAACATCTCGACCAGGGTCATGAGGTAGCTGATCCACACGCCGTCCGCCTCATGGCGGTGCGGGCCGAGGTGCACCATCTCGCCGTCGTCGTCGAGATCGATGTCGCCGTAGAGGGTGCGCCAGATGTCTCCCTCGGGGCGCAGCGAGCCGGCGAGCCGCTCCAGGGACGGTTCGTCCCGCCAGACCCTGCTCTGGGTGCCGCTGGTGCCGCTGGACTTGAACACGTCGCAGTCCTGCGCGGGGACGCTGCGGATCTCCATCCGTTTGAACATCCGGGTGGGGAACTGCGGCACCCGCGCCAGGCCGGCCGGGTCGTCGAGGTCCGCGAGGGTGAACCCGCTCGCCTCGGCGAACCGGCGGTAGTCCGCGCTGTGCTCCAGGTGGTGGGTCACCGCCGCGGTGACGAGCCGGTGGCGCAGCGCGGTCTGGTCCGCGCTCGGCATCGCCCACCAGTCGTCGTCCTCGAAGATCAGCCGGTCGAGTTCGGCGAACTCGGTGCCGGTGAGCGGACCGGACGAACGCGGCCCGGCGCCGGTCGGAGTGGTCACGAGGTGGCCCCGTTGGGCTTCCAGCCGACGCGCGGCAGGACTTCCTCGGCGAACATGTTCATGTTCTCGAGGATCCGGCCGCGGTTGAGGGTGGCCTCCACACCGAGCTGGAAGTTGCGTACGCCGGTGACCTCCATGGTGCGGCCTATGCGGTCCACGCACTCCTCCACGCTGCCCACGATGCTGTGGTCCAGCATGTAGTTGGTGAAGTCCGCGTTGGTGCGGTCGCCGCGCAGCGCGGCGGCCTGCCACTCGCCGTACTGGAAGCGGTAGTTCGGCAGCTTCTGGAGCTGCTCCATGGTGAACGCGGCGTCGTCGTGCTCCTGCTCCCACCAGCACATGTGCTTCCAGATCTCGTCCCGCGCCTCCTGCGTGGTGTTGGCGACGTGGGCGACGGTGCACATGGCGTGCTCCACGGTGGTCGGGTCGATGCCGTGGCTCTCGGCGGTCTCGTTGTAGAGGTCGAGGATGGAGCGCATCGCCTCGTGCGTACCGATGACGGGCATGATCAGCGGCAGGCCGCGGGAGGCGGCCCACTCGATCGTCGAGGGGGACTGGCCCACGCCGTACATCGGCGGGTTCGGGCGGGTGTACTGCGTGGGGAACGGCGTCACATCGGGCAGGGTTATCTCCTGGCCGTCCCACTTGGCGCTGCCGGTCTCCCAGATGCTGCGGATGACGTCGACGTACTCGGTCTGCAGGACGTGCGACTTGGCCGGGTCCACACCGAAGGCCTCGAAGTCCTTCGGGAAGTAGCCGCGGCCCACACCCAGGATGAACCGGCCGTGGCTGAGCTGGTCGAGCATGTTGGTCTGCTCGGCGATACGGATGGGGTGGTCCAGCGGCAGGATGACCACCGCCGTGCCGACCTTGATCTGCTTGGTCTTGCCGAGCACGTAGCCGGCCATGGTCAGCGTGTTCGGGCACAGACCGTAGCGGGTGAAGTGGTGCTCGAGCAGCCACGCCGACTGGTAGCCGAGCTCGTCGGCGGCGACGGCGAAGTCGATCGAGTTGTCGAAGACCTCCGTCTCGGTCCAGTGGTCGGGGTGGGCCGTCGTGAGCATCACGCCCATGTCCATCAGTTTTCTCCTCTGATCAGTTGTCCGTTGCGAAGGCCTGGATCGGCCGTGAAGGGGCCGGATCGGCCGTGGAAAGACGGGAGTCGGATGCGGTCCGTCACATGAGCAGGTCGCGCAGACGGCGGTGCTCCAGGAACTCCGACTGGTCGATCGGTACGACCATTCCCTTGCCGTAGTCGAGCCGTGGCGCCTCGACCGAGACCATCCGGGTCATCAGCTGCAGCGGCTGGAGGCCGTCGTGGGAGCCGCCGAGCCGGAACAGGGGCGACAGCCCGGCCTCGACGAACCGGCAGGCGCCGCGCCGGGCCAGCTCGTGGCGCAGCCGTTCGTGCAGCGTCCACGGGGCCAGGCCGATGGTCTGCACCGTCGGGTCGACCCACTGCGCCACCTCGGCCAGGTCCTTGACCGGATGGATGAACACCGTGCGGGCGCTGGGCAGTTCGGTGACCGTGGCCGGGTCGGTGATCAGGATCGATCCCCAGGAGCCGGTACGGGTCCGCCGGCCGAGGAACCGCTGGGCGGCGACCTCCATCGACGCCTGTGCGGCCTCGTCGGCGGTGACCGACGTGCGCGGCAGCATGTCCTCGTAGCGCACCAGCTCGGCCTGGAGCCGGTCGGCGAACTCCTCGGGGTCGGCGTCGGTGAACACCTGGTGCGTGGAGAAGCAGGCGCGCTGTTCGTACATCGACGCGTCGTGCGCGATACCGCGGGCCGCCCGCGCCATGTCGGCGTCCTTGCCGACGACGGTGAAGCTGCGGCGCGGGCCGTAGGGGACCACTATCGCCTCGGACGAGCAGTTCCGGTAGGCCGTGTTCACCGCCTCGGCGCCGCCCCACGCGCAGATCACATCGGCGTCCGCGAGGACCTGCCGGCCCAGCTCGCTGTCCCGCTCCCAGAACACCGCGCTCACCGATCGGGTCACCGGGTGGTCGGGGTCGATGTCGGTGAAGCTCTGCGCCAGTACGACCGCGGTGACGGGCTCGCCCGCGGCGTACTTGAGCACCGAGGTGTTCTTGGTGAGCAGCGCGCGGACCAGGGAAACCGTGGTCGAGTACGGGACGTTGCCCGGCAGGATGTGCACGCTGCGCCCTCGCGGGTAGGCCCGCACCTCGGCGTCCTCACGGGGAATCCAGCGGTCCATGATCTGCCGGTGGCCCAGCTCGACGGCCACCATGTCGTGCAGGTGCCCGTGCGCCCGCAGGGTCGTCGAGATCAGATCGGCTTCGGCGTCGGCCATCTGCTGCGAGTAGCCGTGCATCCGCTTGAGCTCACGGATGTAGAGCCTGCGGCGCGCGTACTCCTCGTTGTTCCACAGGTGCCCGATCCGGTTGAGGTAGGCGACGATCTCCTGCAGCGGGGTCTCGGCGAGCTCGGTCGGAGGGTGGCGCAGCTGATCGGCGAGCGCCGGGGTCAGCAGCGGGACCGCGCTCCTCGCTCCGTTGGGGAACTCCAGCACGCGGGCGTCGCCATCGGGCTCGACGCGTCGGCCCCACACCATGAACGGATGGTTCTTCACCTTCGTCGGCGCCGGCGGCGCCAAGTGACCGGCCACAGCGGTCACACCTCCTTCGACTGACTGATGTGTGGGCCCCAGGCGCCGCGCAGCACGGAGAACGCCTCCGCCGCGGCGGTGTTGGCGTGCGCGCCGAAGAGTTCGGCCTGCAGACCGATGGCCTTGAGTGAGCGCGGGTGGGGGAAGTCCCGTAGTTCCGAGCGGTAGCAGCGCATCGCGTCGAGCTTGCGGTCCAGCGTGTCGGTGATGTCGCTGTAGAGGGCGGGCACGAAGGGGTCGCGGCCCGCGTAACCGGCGTCGGTGGCCGACAGCGTGGAGAACCCGAGCAGCCAGCGCACCGGACTCGCGTGCGGTCTGCACGCGATCATGCAGGCGCGGGCCGTCAGCTCGTGATCGACGTTGAGGTCGCCGCTGTGGTGCGTGTAGACGGTGTGCGGGGCGAGCCGTTCGACGACCGCGCCGACCTGCTGGGCGAGGGTGAGCAGCGGGTAGGTGTCGAGCTGGTTGTCGGCGAGGTCGAGCCGGTGCACCGCGGTGCTCCCCAGGGCCGCGCGGGACGCCTCCGTCTCCTGCGCCGACAGTGCCGCGCTGGCCCCGGGGTCCGGGTCGTCCGCCCGGGACGTCTTGCCCTCGGCGAGGATCAGTACGTGCACCTCGTCCCCTGCCTCGGCGTGCCGGGCCAGCGTGCCGCCCGGGCCGATCACCTCGTCGTCGGGGTGTGCGACGACGGCGAGCACCGTGCTCATGACGGGGTCCCCCTGACGATGTCGGCGCTCTCCGGCCCGCAGTTCATCAACAGATCGAGCACCGACAGGTGCGAGAGGAAGCTGTCGCCCGTCTGCGGGTAGACGGGGTGCGCGTAGTGGAAGTAGTCGATCCGGATGTCCTTCAGGCCGGCGGATTCCAGGTAGTTCGCCGCCTGCGGTCCCGCGATGAACGTGTCGGCGCCGAACGTCTCGCACAGCAGCGGGATGATCGTCTGGCGGTCGAACTCGGGCAGCTGGAGCCGGGAGATCCGGTGCACCGGGCAGTCGATCTTGAGCTGGTCGAGGCAGTAGTCGATGAACGGCAGGCACACGTCGTCGAGCGTGGCGAACTCGGTCGCGTAGTAGGCCTCCAGGAAGTCCGTGTGCAGCCGGAAGTACGGGGCCCGGCGGTAGGCCATCTGAATGGCCTTCCAGTGCCTGCGCCGCCAGCCGTCGTCGACCAGCCGCACCTCGTCGAGGGGCCGCTCGGCCCGCAGGTCCGCATGGTCGAGGGGAATGGTCAGGAGCAGTTCGCCGCCCGGGCCGCCGATCTTGTTGCGGTTGAGCATGTTCCGCCGGCCGATCCGGCTGCGGTCGTGCAGGACGAACAGGTCCGAGCGGGCGATCTTGGCGAAGTAGCCCAGCCACGGCAGATAGGCCGGCTGGTGCGCGCTGATGATCATCGTGCCTCTCCGTTCCGCCAGTGGACGACGCGTGCCGCCGCCGCGACCGCGCCCCAGCCCGTCTTGAACCTCGCGTGGCCCTCTCCGGTCGCCGCGCCGAGATCGACCGTCCGGACACCGCGCTCGGCCAGCTCGGTGACCGCCGACCAGAACGCCAGGTGACCGGCGTTGGCGGCGCGGCCGCGCTCGGAGGTCAGCTGCATGATGTGGAACGCGCCCGCCGCGCCCACCGCGAACACCGATGCCGCGTGGAGCCCGTCGTCGTCGGCGACCACCGTGGTGACGGCGTGGTCGCCGCCGACGAGGAACGCGAGGTCCGGCGCGCTCAGCGCCGACTCCACGTCATGGCGCGCCAGCGTCTGCCGGTGCAGTCGCAGCAGTTCGTCCTCGTGCCCGGGCACCGCGGCGGACGCGACGAGACCGAGTGCGCCGGCCCGCCGGACCGCCGTACGGCAGCTGCCCCTGGCCGCCTGCCACACCACCCGCGCGCCCTCGCCGAGGTCGAGGAGGTACGTGTCCCGGCCGGGCCGGGTCGGCCAGTGCCCGCTCTGCCGGTCCAGGCCCGGGAAGGCGCCCTCCGGTGGCAGGAGCGTGGTCAGTTCGGCCAGCCCCTGGTCGCGGCACACGGCCTCGGCGAGGTCCGCGAAGTCGACCGGCTCACCCCGCCGGGCGGCGGGCCCGGCCAGGGAGCCGTAGCCGTAGCAGCCGATCTGCGCCCGCCTGCCGGACACGCACAGCGGCACCAGGACCTCGTCGGACTGCCCCCACCGCACGGCCGTCGGGACGAGCCGCAGCTGTGGCGAGTCCGCGAGGCCGAGGGCGAGCCAGTGGCGCCGCGCGAACGGCAGCTCCGCCCGCGCGGCCGCCAGCCGGGCGTCCCACGCGGACTCCGACAGCACCGACACGACGGCCTTCTCCCCCGGTTCAGCCACGGCCGGCCTCCTGGTCCCGCACCGACCGGTCGGCCGCGATCATCGCTTCCACCAGCAGCCGTGCCGTGAGCCGCGGCTGCGGCTGCTTGGCCACCGTCAGCACGCGCGGCCACAGCGAGTCCGCGGCCGTCATCGGCCCCGCCGCGAACCGGGCGTACGGGGCGAGCCTGTGGAGCGGGTAGTAGTTCCATGTGCTGGGAACGCCGCGTTCGGCCAGTGCCCGGGCGAACGGGAACCGCTGTCCGGGGCGCCGGAACAGCAGCTCGACGCCCGGCCCGAGGTCGGGGTCGGCGGCGATCGGCTCACAGGTCGTCAGCTCGCCGGCCACCGCGGCGCGGACCCGTTCGTGGAGGGCCGCGGCAGCGTCCGCGACGCCGGACGCGGTCCGCAGCAGGGCGGCCGCCGACGCGATCTCCCAGCGCGACGGATCGTCCTGGCGCACCTCGCCCGCCTCGGCGGGCAGATGGTCGGCCTTGGTGTGCGACCAGCCGGGCGTGCGGGCCTCGGCCCGCCGCACCGCGGCACGGACCACACCCGGCGCGTGGGCGACGAGCCGCGAGGCCACCGCCCGCCGCAGCGGAGCCAGTTCCCCGCCGCGTCGCAGTCCTCCCCCGCCGGTGACCGGCGCCGAGGTGAGCAGCGCCCCGCCGCCGAGTCCGCCGAGCGGCTTGCCCTCGCCGAAGCTCAGCACGATGGGGCAGCCGGACTCCCGGAACCGGCGCAGCACCGAGGGCGAGACGCCGGCCTGCGCCAGGTCGAGGACCACCTGGCCGCCGCGCTCGGCGATCCGGGCCGCGTGGGCCGACCACTCGTCCAGGCCGAGCCCGTTGGTCAGCACCACCGCACGGCCGGTGAGGTCCACCGAGGTGAACGCGGGGCCCCGCTCGGGATCCGCGTCGACCAGCACCGGCCGGGCACCCGCCGCGAGGACGGCGTCCGCCACGGCGGAGCAGTTGAAGGTGGACAGCACGACCTCGTCCGCACCGGTCTGCCGCACCGCGAGTGCGAGCGCGGCGCGCCCGGTCGCGGTCAGGACGCACCGCTTCCGTCCGGTGTGCTCGCGCAGCCGGGCGGCGAGGTCCGTGCGGGCGTGCCCCGCCCGGGCCGCCGCGCCCATGGTCGCGGCCAGGCGGCCCGCGGTCATGCGGGAGGGGTGGAGATAGCCGACCGGGCGGCGCGGCGGGGGCGCGTACCACAGGTCGGACGGCTCGGTCCGGTCGAGGATCACGGTCGCCGTGCCCCCGCCTGGTCGTTCCACCGCGGCCAGTCGGTGCGCTCCAGGCGCAGCGGCAATGCGCCGCCGCCCCCGCGGACCCACTCGATCGTCTCGCGCAGTCCGGCCTCGAAGTCGCGGCTGGGCCGGTAGCCCAGCAGGGTGCGGGCCTTGGTCAGGTCGGGCTTGCGCGACTGGATGTCCGGGCCGGTGTGCGGGATGTGTTCGATCCCGGCCGGGGTTCCGCTGAGGTCGCGGGTCAGCCCGGCCAGTTCCGCCACCGTCATGTCGTTGGTGTCGTCGCCGATGTTGAAGGCCTCTCCGACGGCCTCGGGCACCTGCAGGGCGCGGATCAGGCCGGCGGCGAAGTCCTCGGCGTGGCACCAGGCCCGTGACTGCGAGCCGTCGCCGTGCACGGTGATCGGCTGCCCGGCCACGGCCTGCGCCGCCAGGACTCCGACCGCGTACGCGCCGGTCCGGTAGGGGCCGTAGACGTTGAAGGGCCGCACGATCGCGAACGGCAGGTCGTCCTCGGTGCCCCAGGCCGCGGTCATCGACTCCGCCGTGACCTTGCTGACCGCGTAGGACCAGCGCGGGTCGTCGGCGCGTACCGACAGCCACTCGTTCTCCTCCGCGCCCTTGGCGTCGCTGCCGTACACCTCGCTGGTGCTCAGCAGCAGGAAGCGGCGCAGCCGTGGATTGCGGGCGGCGTAGTCCAGGGCGACCGCGGTGCCGTCGATGTTGACCCGCAGGGTCTCGCGGGGCGCGCTGCGCACCTTGTTCACGCCGAGCAGCGCGGCGGCGTGGACCACGTGGTCGACCTCGCCGAACTCGTCGAGCGAGCCGCGCTCGGTGATGTCGGCCCGGCCGGTCTCCACGGCGGCGTCGCCCAGCAGCCCGGAGAGCCAGGCGGGCGTGCCCTCCGGTTCCCGGTTGTCGACCAGGACCACCCGGTGGCCCGAGCGGACCAGACCGGCGGCGACCCAGGTGGCCAGGAAGCCGAATCCGCCGGTGATCAACGTGCGTGGCGCGGTGTGCCGCTCGCTCATGCCCTCCCCCTCGCGTGACTCGGTCATGCCCTCCCCCTCGCGTGGGTCGATCCGTGCACGATCCCGGCGACGGCGTCGGCGACCCGGTCGCAGTCGTCGTCGGTCATCCCGCGCCACAGCGGCAGCGAGACCAGTCCGGGGAAAGCGGTGTCCACCGTGGTGAACGACGTCGTCAGCCGTGGTCCGATATCGGCGAACGCGGGCAGCCGGTGCAGCGGCGTGTAGTGCACCTGGCACCGGATCCGGCGGGAGAAGAAGGTGTCCAGCAGGTCCTTCTTGGACATTCCGAGGCCCTCGACGTCGAAGACGACGGGAAACAGATGGTGCGCGGACCCGGCGCGCCGCTGCCCCGGCACGGCGCGTACGAACGGCAGTCCGTCCAGCCGCTCGTGGTAGCGCGCGGCCAGCCGGGCGCGCTCCAGCCGGGACTCCTCCGCCCGGCCCGCCTGCACCGCGCCGACGGCCGCGTTGAACTCCGACAGGCGCAGGTTCAGTCCCGGCGCCGGGATCGAGTACGGCCATGGGTCGTGATCGCCGGTGTGCGCGTCGACCGGCGACATGTTGTGGTTGCGCAGCGCGCGCAGTTCCCGCAGCAGCGCCGGGTCCGTCGTGCTGACCGCGCCGCCCTCGCCGGCCGCGACCGGCTTGGTCGGGTGGAAGCTGAAGTACGCCGCGACGGACGTCAGCCACGAGCCCACCGGCAGGGTGCCGTCGTAGGTGCCGCCGATCGCGTGGCAGGCGTCCTCGACCAGGTCCGCGCCGTAGCGCTCGCACAGCGCCGACAGTGCGGCCATGTCGGCCGAGTGACCCGCGTAGTGAACGGGCAGCACGACGATCCTGGCGTAGTCGAGGTGCACGCGGTCCAGGAGTTCGGCGAGGCTCGCGGGGCACACGGTCAGGTCGTCGGCGATCACGTCGCACAGGGCGACGTCCCAGCCGAGCAGCTTGGCGGAGGCCGGGGCCGCTGCAAAGTTGAGCGCCGGTGACACGAGCAGCTTCGGCCCGGACACCGAACGCCCCAGCGCGTGCAGCAGTGCGAAGACCGCGCTGGTTCCGCTCGACACGGTGACCGTGGGCGCACCGGTGAGGCGCCCGAGTTCCTCCTCGAACCGCAGCACCTGGCCGCCGTTGGTCCAGAACCCGGACTCCAGGGTCGTCATCAGGGCCGCGGCTTCCTCGGCGTCCCAGTGGGGGCGGGCGTAGGGCAGTTCGGGTTCAGCCATCGGCCCTCCTCGTGCAGTCGACGCGCGCGGCCAGTTCGGGGACTGACGCCAGCCAGTCGTAGGTCGCCCAGCAGTTCTTGCGGCTCTCGTAGTCGCTCTCCTGCACCTCGAAGACGACGCCGGTCTCTCCCCCGTCGCCGGTCGCCGCGTCGAGGGCGGCGGCGAGCATGCCCGCGAGCAGGTCGGGCGAGATGTCGCCGGCCAGTGGCGGTACGCCTTCGAGGCACTGGTCCGGCCAGGTCGGCATGGCGTGCCCGGAGAAGGAGGCGAAGTGCACGTGTTTGACGGGCAGCGCGGGGAGCTCGAACGCGGACACGGGGTCCGGTCGCTGCTCCAGCCGTGCCATCGCGGTCAGCGTCGAGTACGTCACCGCCCAGTGGCAGACGTCCCAGGTGACCCCGACGCGGTCCGAGCCGAGTTCGGCGAGCGGGTCGAAGTCGGCCGGCCGTACGAAGACCGAGTCGAAGTCGATTCCCTGGGCGCCGATGACCGGTAGGTTCTCGATGCCGATCCAGATCGGCGAGTCGCCCAGGTACTCGTCGAGCTCGGCGACCCTGTCCACCACCCCGGCCCGGGTGGTGGGCAGGTCGAACGTGGGCCAGTCGGCCAGGGAGACGAACTGGTTCGCGTGCAGCACGACGCCCCGGGCACCCGTCTCGGCGGCCAGGTCGCAGAACCGGCGCAGCCGGTCGTAGACGGCTCGGTCGGCGACCCAGTCGGCGTTCTCCGTCGGGAAGTGCAGGGTCAGCGCCCGGGCTCCGAGGTCCGACGCGTGACGCAGGTTCTCGCCCAGCGTCCGCCACTGGTCCTCGTCGGCGATGTCGTCGCCGTCGAAGACATACGCCTCGAGGCCGCCGAGTTCACGGGCCCACCGGGTGTCGATCTGGCCGCGCCGCAGGCCGTCGAAGGTCAGCCGCAGCGTCGCTCGCGCTCCGCTCACAGTTGCTCGACCTCCGCGGCGTTGAGCGTGCCCCGGCAGTCGAGGATCAGGTTCGAGGAGGCGAGGACCGTGTCGTAGTCGATCTCCTCGTGGTCGGTCACCAGCAGTACGGCGTCGGCGCCGCGGCACTCCTCCGCGGTCAGCTCGACGGCGGTGAACGACTGGGAGGCCATGTCGATGCCCAGCCACGGGTCGGTGACCTTGACCGTGGTGCCCATGCTGACCAGTTCGGCGCCGATGGCGAGCGCGGGCGAGTTGCGCGAGTCCGCCACCCCCGACTTGAACGCGACTCCGAGGATGAGCACGGTCGCGCCCTGCAGACTCTTGCCCTGCCGTTCCAGGCACGTGGCCAGCCGCTGCATCACGTGCCGCGGCATCGAGTCGTTGATCTCGGCCGCCGCGTTGAGCAGTTCGCTCTTGTGCCCCGCGGAGTTCAGCGCGTGGTTGAGGTAGTGCACGTTGTTGGGCAGGCAGTGCCCGCCGACGCCCGGCCCGTGGTGGAACGGCATGTAGCCGAACGGCTTGGTCGACGCGGCGGAGATCACCTCGCGCAGACTGATGTTCATCTGCGAGGTCGCCTTGCTCAGTTCGTTGACGAAGGCGATGTTCACATAGCGGAAGGTGTTCTCCAGGAGCTTGGTGAACTCGGCCACCTCACAGCTGGAGACCGGTACGACCTCCTTGAAGACCGTCCCGTAGAAGTCGCTGATCGCGTCGAGCGACGGGGCGTCGAGGCCGGAGACCAGCTTGGGCACGTCGCAGAGCACGCTGTCGCGGCCGGGGTCGACCCGGTCCGGGCTGTAGGCGAAGAACACGTCGACGCCCGGCTTCAGTCCGGAGAGCTCCTCGAAGAGGGGCGCGATGTGCCGGCGGGTCGCGCCGGGGAAGATCGTCGACTCGATCACGATCAGGGCGCCCGGCCTCGCGACCTGGGCGATCTGCGCCAACGCCCGGTCGAGATAGGTGAGATCGGGTGTCTTCTCCTCAGTGAGCGGAGTGGGTGTGGAGATGACGTAGATGTCGACCTCCGGCACCTCGGCCAGGTCGTTCACCGGCACGTAGCGCTTGTTCTCGGTCTCTCTGCGCAGTTCCTCGTCGGTGACGTCGACGAGGTACGACCGACAGGCCCGCAGTGACTCGAACCGGGCCGGGTCTATCTCGACCGCGTAAAGGGTGTGGCCCGAGGACGCGATGGCGATGGAAAGCGGCAGACCCACGTACCCCTGCCCGATGGCTGCGACTCGCACGTTCCCCCCTTTCGTCGTAATCGGTTGTGGCAGCGCCCGGCCCCGGACGTGCCCATGGCTTCGCCCGTGGTGGACGGGCGGGTGTTCAGACCTGCTCCAGGACCGCCGCTTCGCCTTCGAACATCGGCAGCGGGGTGCTGGAGACCCGCAGCGAGCGCCTGTTGAACCGCTCGGCGGCGGCCACCGACCCCAGCGACGTGGCCGCCGCGAGACCGGCCGCCACGCGGACCCATCGCCTGCCGGACCGGGCGCCCGCGATCGCGGCCGCCGCCCCGCCGGCCAGGCCGAACCGGCTCAGCACCCCGGTCAGCGCGAGCGATCCCACCGCCTCCTCGACGTGGCCGCGCAGGCCCAGCCGGGAATCGTCGCGGTAACTCTTGGGTTTGACGTAGGAGACCGTGCGCATGCCGAGTCCGAGCGCGGCCATGATCGCGCCGACGTTGCCCTTGGTGAACGTGAGGTCGCCCAGCCTGCGGGCGACGTCCTGGCGCATGACGAAGAACGAGCTGGCGCCGTGCGGGATCGGGTGCCTGCCGAAGCGGGTCTCCAGGAAGTAGAACACCGCCTGCCCGGCCAGCAGCCGCGCCGGGTCGTCGCGCTTGCGGGTGGACGTCACCCCGAACACCGCGGCGACGTCGGGGCCTTCCTGCTCCAGCGCGGCGACCAGCTGCGGCACCACCTCGGGCGGGGTCTGCATGTCGGCGTCGAGCACGCAGACCATCGCGCCGCGTGCGGAGAGCATGCCCGCCTTGCTCGACGCGGGCTGCCCGCAGTTCGGGCGGAGCTGGACCCAGCGGAACTCCGGTGTCGTGGCCCGTAGTTCGGCCAGGATGCGCGGGGTGGCGTCCGTACTGCCGTCGTCGACGGCGAGCACCTCGAAGGAACGGCCCCAGTTCTTGCCGACCCGCACCGCCCGCTCCACGGCCTCCCGGGCTATGTCCTCCTCCTTGTACATGGGGATGACGAAGCTGAGGTCCACGCTGTCGGCCGAGTCGGTGTGCTGCTCGTTGAGTATCCGGCTCATGTTGTCCCTACGGTCGTGGCCGGCTCTGACGGCCTCTGCCATCAGGCGGCACGTATCAGGCGGATCGTTTGAACACGTATCAGGCGGATCGCTTGAAACTGATCATCATCTGGGCGGTGGGCGCGAACCTGGCGCGCGCGAAGTCGATGGCGGCGAAGAACGCGGTCAGCGGCTCGTACACCCGGTTCATGTAGGCGGGCCGCTGCGGAGTGACCTTGATCCAGCCGCGGTCGCTGAGCCACGCCATCACGCTGATCGCCCACTGGGGGGCGCCCTGGGTGTAGTAGCTGTCCGACTTGACGAGGCCCACCTCGGCGCCGAGCCGGTCGAGGCCGGGCTCGGTGAACAGGACGAAGTGCCTCGGGCAGTGCAGTCCGCCCCAGTTGCGATGGCGGAAGACACGCGCGTCGACCGTGGCGGTGTTGGGCGTCTTCATCAGCAGGACGCCGTTCTTTGACAGCAGGCCGGTCATCGCGGCCATGACCCTGCGCGGGTCGGGCACGTGCTCGATGATGCTCATCATCAGGATCAGGTCGAACGGCTCGTCCGACGTGAACTCCTCGATGGGCATGCAGTGGTAGACGTGGCCCGCCGCCTCGGCCGCCCGCGCGGCCTCCTCCTGCAGATCGACCTCGTGGGTCTCCGTGACCCGCTCGTCCGCCCGGCGCACGGTGGTGAGCAGCCAGCCGGCCCCGCCGCCGACGTCGAGCACCCGCAGTTTTTCGCCAGGTATTCCCTTGAGCACCTTGGCGAGCATGCGCACGTCGAGCCATTCCTTGACGCGCTCGGTGAAATTGGTCGACTCGGCGATGCCGCCGTACGAGTAGTAGTTCGGCGGATAGATCTCGTCGAGCCGGTCCGCGGGCGGCGAATCCAGGTACACGGCGGTGCACGACGGGCAACGTGCGTAGCTGTACTGCTTGTCGCTGGTGAAGTATTCCTTGTCGTACGCCTTGGCGAACAACTCGACCGCGGTCTCTCCGCAGACCGGGCAAGCCATCAGTTTCTCAGCCATGACGAGCCTCCCTTATCAGCGTCCTGAAGGCCGCGCCGTAGCCGGTGCGACTGGCCTCCATCTCCGCGGCGAGCGGGGTGCGGGAAAGGAACTCCCCCATCTCCGCGAAGCGGGTGTACGAGATCGCCGGATCCCAGTGGTGCAGCAGGTGCTGGTTGAAGCCGGCCGAGCCGAAGGTCCGCGACACCGGCCCCGTCCCGAACAGCCGGTTCACCGGCCCGTGCAGCTCGACCGAGAAGTCGACGTCGCAGGGGGCCTCCAGCTGCCGGTGCTCGACGATCGTCCGTACGGTCGCCAGCAGCGGGAACACCGCTCCGACCGCGATGACCCAGGTCAGCGCGCCGAGCCGGGAGCCCGCCGCGAGCAGGCCGGCGACGACCGCCGCGTGCACGACGACCGAGCGCAGCGAGGCCAGCACGCCGCTGGACGTACGCGTGGACTTCTTGTGTTTCTCGCTGTGACCCCGGTTGCGGAGCAGGACCTCCAGCACATGGATTCCGGTGACCGCCTTGAGCATGTTCAGGACGGAGAGGCACAGGTGGTAGGTGGTCTCCGTGTCCTCGTGGTCGCCGAGGTGCGCGTGGTGGGTCATGTGTGTGTAGCGGTAGTTGACGGTCGTGGAGCCGTACAGGATCCAGACGAACCAGTCACCCAGCCGGTCGTTGGTCTTGCGGCGCGACGCGAGATTGGTGTGCGCGGCCTCGTGACCGAACAGGAACAGCGAGTGCAGCCAGAAGCCGATCCAGCAGGCCGCGAGTACGACGAGCGCGGCGGTCGCCGCCGCGGGGAGCACCTGCGACGCGACGGGGACGGCGAGGGCGCCGACGGCCAGAAAGAGATGGCAGAAGCCGATGTCGCGCCACACGATTCCGTAGCGGGGCTGCAACGTCCTGCGGTAGTCGACCCACCGTACGCCGTCCTCGGAAACGATCGACGGTAAGTGCGGGGACCCCGGATTCCCTTTCCTTCGGTCCCCGCCCGTTGCCGACTCCATAAATTCTTTCCCCCCTTTGAAACCGACTGCGAATCCGACTCCGACTACGAATTCAATTCTGAACCGGCCGCGAAACCGTCCGGCGAAGATGTCCGTGCCTTGACGGCGTCCTCATCTGGGTGCAAGCACAACACGGTGGCCGTCAGGCGGCCTGAGTAGTCACTACTCATTCCCTAGCGGAATTTCGTATTCAGCCAAGCTCGCCCCTGATCGGTCATGGGCGGCTAATCTTCCTTCGACGCACACACGGGATGAACGAAGGAGTGTCATGATCCGGTTGGCCAGAGCGGCGGAACTGCCGATTCTGCAGGACATCGAGCGGGCCGCCGGAGAGGTCTTCGCCGACATCGGCATGCTCGCGGTCGCGGAGGACGCGCCGCCGTCGCTGGAGGTCCTCGGCGGGTTCGAGCGGGACGGCCGGGCCTGGGTGTGGGCGGACGACGGCGATCTGCCGGTCGCCTATCTGATCGCGGAACTGGTGGACGGCAACGGGCATGTGGAGCAGGTGTCCGTCCATCCCGACCATGCCGGCAAGCGGATCGGCAAGGCGCTCATCGAGCACGCCGAGGACTGGGCCAGGGCACAGGGCGCGCCGGCACTCACCCTCACGACCTTCACCGAGGTGGTCTGGAACGGGCCGTACTACGAGAAGCTCGGGTTCCGGCTGCTGCCCGAGTCGGAGTGGACGCCGGGGCTCCGCGAGATCCGGGCCGCTGAGGCCGCGCACGGGCTGGACAGGTGGCCGCGGGCCTGTATGCGCAAGCCGCTCTGAGTGGTCGCCACTCACCCCGCTGCTCCGTGCGTGGCACGGGGCAGCGGAGCTCGCACCGTCGGGCCCGCCGTGGTCAGGAGCTCGTCGAGCCCGCCGTGGTCAGGACTTCGGTGAGGTGGAAGGCCAGATCCAGGGACTGGGCGGGGTTCAGCCGGGGGTCGCAGACCGATCGGTAGCGGGTGGGGAGGTCGTCGAAGCCGGTGTCCGTGCCGACGCACTCCGTCACATCGTCGCCCGTCAGTTCCAGGTGGACACCGCCTGGGTGGGCGCCCTGGGCGCGGACGATCTCGAAGAAGGCGGTGAGTTCGGCCCTGACGTCGTCGAGGCGGCGGGTCTTGTGGCCGGTGGGCGCGGTGATCGTGTTGCCGTGCATCGGGTCGGAGATCCACGCCACGGCACGGCCCTCGGCCGTGACCCGCTCGACCAGGGCGGGCAGCGCGGCCCGGATACGGTCCGCGCCCATGCGCACCACCAGGGTGAGCCGGCCCGGCTCGCCCTCGGGGGACAACCGGTCGATCAGGCGCAGTAGTTCGTCCTCGGTGGCGGTCGGTCCGACCTTCACCGCGATCGGGTTGCTGATCTTGGCGAAGTACTCCACGTGCGCGCCGTCGAGCTGCCGCGTGCGTTCGCCGATCCACAGCAGATGGCCCGACGTGGCGTAGGCGCGGCCGGTGGCCGGGTCGACGCGGGTCAGCGCCGACTCGTAGTCCAGCAGCAGCCCTTCGTGCGACATGAACAGTTCGCCCGGTGTGTACCAGCCGTCGGCCCCGGTGAAGCCACCCGCGCGTTCGATCTCCTTGGCGAGCACCGCGTGGTGGGCCCGCTCCGGCGAGGCGTTCGCGAACCGCAGGACGCGCTCCAGGGCGTACGAGGGATCGGAGTGCTCCCCGCCGACGTACGCCCTGACGAGGTTCAGGGTGGCGGCGGACGCGTGGTAGACGCGGAGCATCCGGTGCGGGTCGGGGGTCCGGTCGGCCGCCGTGAACGCGTGGCCGTTGACCGCGTCGCCCCGGTAGACCGGCAGTTCCACACCGCCCCGCACCTCGGTCGGGGCCGAGCGCGGCTTGGCGTACTGTCCGGCCATGCGCGCGACCGTGACCGTCGGCAGCGACATCGCGTACCCGAAGACGGTGGCGAGTTGCTGGAGCAGGCTCGCGCTGCGGCCGATGGACGCGGCGTCGACCGCCTCCAGGGACTCGGCGCAGTCGCCGCCCTGGACGAGGAACGCCTCGCCGCGCGCGACCGCGGCCAGCCGGCCGGTGAGCCGATCGCACTCGCGCGGCACCACCAGCGGCAGGCTCGCCGAGAGCGCGGCGACCGCCGCGTCCCGTGCGACCGGGTCCGGCCACCGGGGCTGCTGCCTGGCCGGCAGCGAGCGCCGGCTCGTCTCGGCGTGCGCGGCCGGTAGGTCCGTCAGAGGCTCCGTCAAGGAGTCCGTTCCTGGGGTCACGCCGTGAGCTCCGCTCCGTGCGGCACCGGCGCGAGCGCACCGGTGACCAGGTCGTCGAGGATCGCCGAGCCGTGCCGGGTCATCACGGACTCGGGGTGGAACTGCACCGAGGTGAAGCCGGGTCCGCGCAGCGCGTGCACCTCGCCGGTGACCGGGTCGTGCGCCACCTCCACCAGGCCCGGGCACAGCGGGCTGGCCAGCAGCGCGCTGTCGGAGTGGGCGGTGAACGTGTTGTAGAAGTAGACCGGCTCCGGGGTGCCGAACAGGTCGATCGTCCGCCGCACGCCCTGGTTCGGGAAGTCCAGCCGGCGCAGCGGAAGTCCGAGCAGCCGGCAGAGGACCTGGTGGCTCAGGCACACGGAGACGAACGGGATGCGCAGGTTGAGCAGGCTGCCCGTGACCGCGCGCAGATGCGCGATCTTGGGGTGGTCGCCGTCGCGCGGGTCGCCGGGGCCGGGGCCGAGCACGACCAGGTCGTATCCGCTGACGCGGTACGGCTCGTCGAAGCGGCGGACGGTCACGTCGTAGCCGAGGCTGCGCAGTTGCAGTGCGCTCATCGCGGTGAACGTGTCCTCGGCGTCCACGATCAGCAGCTTGCCGCGCGCTCCGGATCGTACGGGGGCGGGAGCGAGCCAGAAGTCCGACAGGGGGGCGTTGCGCCGGTCCAGCGCGGCTCTGATCTGCGGATGTTCGTCGAGTCCGGCCGGACGTCCGGTGCGTGCCCCGCGGTGCAGGGCGTCGAGCAGCCCGGCGGCCTTCGCCCGGGTCTCGGCGGCCTCGCCCGCCGGGTCGGAGTCGCGTACGAGGGTGGCGCCGACGCCGATGCGCATCCGGCCCGCCGCGTCCACGTCCGCCGTCCTGATCATGATGGCCGAGTCCATGCGGCGGCGGTTCGTGGCGTCGCGGCCGATCAGGGCGGCCACGCCGGAGTAGTAACCGCGGCCCCCGGGCTCGAACTTGGCGATGACCCGGCAGGCGCTCTGCACCGGGCTGCCGGTGACCGTGGGCGCGAGCAGCGTCTCCCGCAGGATCTCCCGTACGTCGTGGTGGCTGTGCCCGACGATGCGGTACTCGGTGTGGGCTAGGTGGGCCATCTCCTTGAGGTTCGGCCCGACCACGTGCGCGTCGTCGCACACGCGGCTCATCATCTTCAGTTCCTCGTCGAGCACCATGTACAGCTCGTTGGTCTCCTTGCCGTCGGCGAGGAACTCCAGCACCGACGAGGTGGTCGGGCCGCCGTCCGGGTAGCGGTAGGTGCCGCTGATCGGGTTCATCACCGCGACGCCGTCGTCGAGGCTGACGTGCCGCTCCGGGCTCGCGCCGATGAAGGTGCGCTCTCCGGTGTGGATGAGGAACGTCCAGTACGCCCCGGGTTCGCCGCGCAGCAGCCGGCCCCACAGCGCCAGTGCCGTGCGCACCGACCAGGCGGGGATCTCGGTGAGGTAGGTGCGCTTGAGGACGAAGTTGGCTCCGGAGCCGTGCCCGATCTCCTCGGCCAGGACCCGGCGCACGAGGTCGCCGTACGCCTCGTCGTCCAGGTCGAAGCCGCCCTCGCCGGTCTCGACGGGCCACCGCAGCACCAGGTCGAGCACCTCGTCGACGGGCAGCAGCGTCTGCTCGCGCACGGACATGGCGAGGACGGGTTCGCCGTCGTCGTGGTGGTCGTAGCCGCGCTCGCCGATCACCCGGTACGGCAGCACGGCGAGCACCTCGTGGGTGCCGGCCCGGCCCAGGTCGGGGACGGGCAGCTCGGCGGTGCCGGCCACCTCGGTGAAGTCGCCGGTCAGCAGGTCGATCCGGCCGGGGGTGCCGCTCTCGGGGCGGTGGAGCACCGCGAAGGGGCGTCCGGAGTCGGCGAGTTCCGCCAGTCCGATCATGAGGGGTCTCCTACGGGCGCGAGGGCAGCCGCCGGGAGCGCCTGGAGCACCGTGGCGGTCGGCAGGGTCATGGCGCACCGAGTCGCCGCGTACTGGAGGGCCATCCGGTGGAACTCGGGCGTGAAGTCGGCGACCGCGTCGGCCACGACGAAGGGCTGGACGTCGTGCGCGAACGCGTCGCAGGCGGTGAGCAGGATCCCCACATGGGCGTAGACCCCGCAGATCACCAGCTGGTCGCGGCCCTGTTCGCGGAGCAGGTCGACCAGGCCGGTGCGGTGGAAGGCACTGGCCCGCCACTTGGTCAGGACGGTGTCGTGCCCGCCGGGCGCGATCGCCTCGGGGATGCCGCGGTCCGCCGGGTCCGCGGACATGCCGGCTCCCCAGAAGTCCTTGAGCAGTCCGCGCTGCTCGGGTGTCATGCCGCCGGGCTGCGCCGTGTACACGACGGGGACGCCGGCCTCGGCGCACCGCTCGCGCAACGCGGTGACATTGGCCAGCAGGTCGGTACGCGGCTGGGCGGCCCCGGCGAAGGGGGCGAGGAAGTAGTGCTGCATGTCGTGCACCAGCAGCACCGCCCGGCTCGGGTCGACCGTCCAGGTGGCGGTGTTCACCGGCAGTTCGGTGGGGTGAGGCATCTGGTACGGGTCGATCGGTGCGATCGCCACGTCGCGGTTCCTTTCACGGGTCGGGGACGTTCGGCGCCGTGCGGGCGCGGACGGTGACGTTCGCCGTGTGGGGCAGCGGTCGTCGTGCGGCTGGGGCGTGAGCGGCCACCGGTGGGGCGGCGGTCGCACGACGGGGGGCCGTGGGCCGTCGGCGGGGTGCCCTGGGCCCGGGGTTCAGACGCCCAGTGCCGCTCCGCCGTCCACGGTCAGTTCGTGCATCGTGATGTGGGCGGCCCGGTCCGACAGCAGGAACAGGACCGCGTCGGCGATGTGGGCGGGCTCGGCGATACGGCCGAGGGGGATGCCCAGGCGGTAGGCGTCCGGGACGCCCGCGACGGAGGCGCGTTCGGCCGCGTCGCCCTGGAGGGCCGTCAGCATCGGGGTGCGGGTGGAGCCGGGGGCGACCACGTTGCAGCGGATGCCCTGGCCGGCCAGTTCCAGGCCCAGGCACTTGGTGAACATGGCGGAGGCCGCCTTGGACGCGGCGTACGCGGACATCGCCACCCGGGGCGTGAACGCCGCGTTGGACGCGACCGTCACGATCGAGCCCCGGCCACGCGGTGCCATGCGGCGGGCGACGGACCGGCTGACGTGGAACACCCCGCTCGCGTTGACGGCGAACGTGATGTCCCACTCCTCGTCGGTGAGTTCGCTGGCCGTTCCGCTGCGCAGCACACCCGCCGCGTTCACCAGGTGGGTGATCGGCCCCAGTTCGGCCTCCACCTTGGCGATCGCCGCGTCCACGTCGGCGCTGTCCGCGACGTCCACGGCGACCGCGAGCACCCGGTCGCCGTGCTCCTCCAGGGCTGCCGCCAGCTGCCACAGCGCCGTGATGTCCCGGTCGAGCAGCGCCACCGGGATGCCGGTGGCCACGAGCGCCCGTACGGTCTCGGCGCCGATGCCGCCCGCCGCCCCGGTCACCACGGCCACCCCGGACAGCTCGTGCGAGGGCGCGGCCGGTCCAGTGCGTACGGCCGGGGCGGTCATCGGGTCACCTGCCCGAGGACGCGCCCGACCACCTCGTCGGGGATCCGCAGCGTGCGGGTCGTGAAGCCGCGCAGCGCCTCCAGGTAGCGGTCCTGCAGCGCAGCCTCGTCGACCTCCACTCCCCTGCCGCCGCGCAGCAGGGTACGGCCGCCGACGATCACCGTGTCCACGTCCGCGGACCCGGCCAGCCACAGGAAGCTCTCCAGCGGTCGCGGGTTGAGCAGGTAGCGCCAGTCGTCGGCCGGGATCAGCAGCAGGTCGGCCTGTTTGCCGGGCTCCAGGCTGCCGACGGCGTCGTCCCAGCGCAGCCCCTTGGCGGCGATCCGGGTGCCCATCGCCAGCGCGTCGGTGGGCAGCACCTCGGTCTGGTCGGCGCTCATCTCGTTGTACATCTGCCAGGCGGCGCGCATCGTCTCGGCGATACCGGCGCTGGGCATCGACGAACCGTCGGTGGACAGCGACACGTCCAGTCCGGCGCGGCGCAGCGCCGGTACGACGCCGGTCTCGGTCAGTGAGGACTCGCCGGACGGGCCGTACTTGCCGGGTGAGTGGCTGATGTGGGCCCGGGCCGTGAGCATCAGCTTCTGCTCGTGCTCGTCCAGGAACCCGGCGTGGCCCGCCATCAGCCGGTCGTCCACCAGGCCGAGTTCGGCCAGCCGCCGCAGCCCCGACTCGCCGTAGTAGGTGCGCATCAGGTCGGCCTCGTTGCGCAGCGCGCCCACATGCGTGGCGAAGGGCAGGTCGTGGCGGGCGACCAGCTCGGCCATGCCCCGGGCCAGTTCGTCCGTCATGTTGGTGACGTAGGCGATGCTCGGCCGGCACCTCAGGCGGCCCGAGGTGTCGGCCGCGACCAGGCCGAGCAGCTCCTCGAAGCCGGCGAGGACCCCCTCGGTGTCCCGGGTGCGTACGAAGCGCGACTGCTCGGGCGGGCAGATCGCGTCGCTCGCCCAGGTGCTGGCCGAGAAGCGGATGCCGAGCCGGCGGGCCCCGGCGACCATGGACGCCGGGCGGTTGAGGGAGCCCATGTCGCCGAGGGTGGTGACGCCGCCGCGCAGCTGCGTCCACATCGAGTACTCGGCGATGGCCTGCGCCTCGTCCGGCGTCATGCCGTCGATCAGGTCGTCGAATCGGTCGAACGTGGCGGAGATCTGGTGCATGTCACCGCCGCCGCCCATGAACGCGACCTGGTCGTCACGGTCCGAGACGGGCCTGAGCGCGCCGCGCATCGGAAAGCGCATCGCGAACATCTCGTGCCAGTGCGCGTTCACGAAACCGGGCAGGACCATCATCCGGCCCGCGTCGACGGTGCGCAGCTCGGCCCGGCGGGCGGGGTCGAGGGCGGCGACCGCCGCGTCGACCTCGGCGGCGGATCCCACCGCGGCGATCTTGTCGTCGACGATCAGTACGGCGCCGCGCGCGTGCACCGACTCCTGGGCGTCGGCGGTGTAGACGGTGCCGCCGGAGATCAGCTGGACACTCATGACACCACCCCGGGCTCGGGCCGGGCGAGGGACTCGAAGTGCGCGAGCCACCCCTTCAGCGTGGGCGCGCCGACCAGCGCCTCGAAGTCGGCCGGGACGCGCTGCTTGCGCCAGCGGCTGACCAACCGCATGATCTCCAGCGAACTCAGGCCCATGACGACGAGGCTCGCGTCCGCGTCGATGTCGGCGGGCTCGACCCCGAGCACGGGCGCGAGGATCGCCCGCAGCTCCTGTTCGGTGGGTATGGGAGAGGTGTCCACGTCAGCCTTCCTGCTCGGACGCGGCGTGTGCGGCCAGCGCCTTCTTGTCGACTTTGCCGAGGGGGGTCAGGGGAAGTTCGGGCAGGTACCGCACCGCGTCGGGGAGCTTGTAGTCGGCGACGCCCCGGGCGTGCACCGACCGCTTGAGTTCGGCGAGCGGGACCTCGGCGCCGTCGGCGACGAGGTAGGCGCAGATCCGCTCGCCGAGGAACTCGTCGGGTACGCCGATCACGGCCACCGCCGCGACGGCCGGGTGGGCGAGCAGCAGGTCCTCCACCTCGCCGGCGGAGATCTTGTCGCCGCCGCGGATGATCATCTCCTTGATGCGGCCCGCGATGACCAGGTCGCCGTCCGCGGTGAGCAGGGCCAGGTCACCCGTGCGGTAGAAGCCGTCCTCGGTGAACGCCCGCTTGTTGTACTCCGGCACCCGGTAGTAGCCGCGCAGCGTGTACGGGCCGCGGGTGAGGAGTTCGCCGATCTCGCCGGCGGGCAGCTCCGCGCCGTCCTCGCCGACGATGCGGATCTCGTCGCCCTCGGAGACCGCCTTGCCCTGGGTGGTGAGCACCGAGTCGTCCGGGTCGTCCGGCCGGCTGAAGGTGAGCAGGCCCTCGGCCATGCCGAACACCTGCTGGAGCCGGGCGCCCAGAGTGGGCTGGATGCGTTCGGTGAACTCGCGCGGCATGCGCGCCCCGCCGACCTGCACCAGGCGCAGGCTGGACAGGTCGGCGTCGGTCCACTCGGCGTCGTCCAGCCACAGCGCCATGATCGAGGGCACCATCGCGGTGACGGTGGCCCCGTGCCGTTCGATCAGCGGGAAGCAGTCCGCCGGGTTGGGCGTGTCGGCGAGGATCACGGTGCCACCGGTCTGGAAGGTGCCGACCACACCGGGGCAGCCGAAGGCGAAGTTGAACTCGATGGGCAGTACGGCGAGGTAGACGTCCTCTTCGGTCAGCTCGCACACCTGGGCGGCTCGGTCGGACATGTGGACGTAGTCGTCGTGGGTCCGCGGGATCAGCTTCGGCAGAGCCGTCGTGCCGCCCGACAGCAGGAAGAACGCCACGTCCGTGGGGTCGGGCTCGGGCAACGGCTTCGCCTCGCCGGCCGCCGCCTCCAGCTCGGCCACCGACACGAAGCCCTCGGCCTTGTCGCCCAGCACGAACAGGGAGTCGAGGGTGCCGGTCGCGGCCTGGACCTGGCGGGCCAGTTCGCGGTGGTCGAAGCCCCGGTGCGTCTCGGGCACCACGTACCCGACCGCTCCGCTCAGCTCGACGAGGTGGGTGATCTCGCTGGCGCGGTGCGCGGGGAGCGAGAAGACCAGCTTGGCGCCGAGCCGCATCAGGCCGAAGGCGATCGCCACGAACTCCGGCACGTTGGGCAGCTGGACGACGACCCGGTCGCCCGGGCGCACACCGTGCGCGGCGAATCCGGCCGCCAGCCGGTCGGCCCAGCGGTCGAGTTCGGCGTAGCCGATACGGCGGTCGCCGTGCACGAGCGCGGGCTTGTCGCCGTAGCGCCGCGCGCAGTCGCGCAGCACCGTGCCGAGCGTGTCACCGCGCCAGACGCCCTGCTCGCGGTAGCGGCGGGCGACGTCCTCGGGCCAGGGGGTGCATCCGTCAAGCATCGTCGGCTCCTACGCGGCTTCCGGGGCGGCTTCGGTGATGCGGACCACGGCGGCGCCGGCCTCCATGCCGGTGCTCGCGCCGATGAGCAGCACGTTGTCGCCGGGGCCCACCTGTCCGGTGCGCCACACGTGCTCCAGGCCGAGGAAGAGGTCGGCCGCGCCGGTGTGCCCGATCGTGCTGACGTACTCCCAGACGGTCTTCTCCTCGGGCACGTCGAGCGGCAGCAGGAACATGGCCTCCAGGGCGGGCCGGCCGAAGCCGACGTGGCACACCTTGGTGATCTGGTCGAACGTCAGGTCGGCTTCCTTCAGGGTGCGTTCGGTGATCTCGGCGACGCGGTCGCCGAAGTTCTTGATGGGCGGGGCCTGGCCCTCCGCCCACTGCTCGCGGACCTTCTCGGCGCGCTCGGCGAAGTTCAGGCCCCGGCCGCGGGTGACGCCGGGCGGGAAGAGCTCCTCGCCCGCGCGGTGCAGGATCTCCATCGAGGAGTCGGACAGGGAGCCGACCGCGAGCAGCTCGGCGAAGCCGGAGCGGCGCGAGAGGACCACGGCCGAGCCCGCGTCGGCGAGCACGAACAGCCCCGAGGCACGCCAGCGGTCGACACCGGGCGTCGAGTAGTTGTCGCCGGTGGTGATCAACGCCGCGTCGTGGGTGGGGTTGGCGATCAGCCGGTTGGCCGCGATCTCCACGGAGGCCAGCATGCCGAGGCAGCCCTGCTTGACCTCGACGGCCGGAACCGGACGGTCGACGGTGTTGTTGAGGATGTAGTGCACCGCGGACCAGCCGTCGGGGCCCTGGTGGTGCGTGTAGCTGTGCAGCAGGACGCCTATGTCGTCGGGGCCGTGTCCGGAGCCGGCCAGCGCGGTCCGTGCCGCGTCGATCGCCAGCTGCGGGGCGGGAGTCGACTCACTGACGGCCGCCGACCGCATGCCCGAGGCCGTACGGGCCCCCTCGTCGTACAGGCCTTCCGCGACCGCGCGCTCGGCCGGGAGCAGGGGCGGCAGGTGGCTGCCGATCCCGGCGAGATACAGGTTCGCAGTCCTCATCGAGCCGACTCCTTCACGGGGTTGATTCCTTCGTGGGTGGATCACGCACGTGAGCGGTGGGGGTGGGGCGTTCGCCGCCCCGGACGGGCCCTGGGTGCGTCGGCCGCAAGCACAACACCGGTCGTGTCCGGGGCTCATGAGTAGGCGGTACTCAACCGGCCGGGGCCCGCTCACCCCCCGGCCGGGGTGGGTTGCGCAGGTCCTGCACCCCCTTTCGCGCGGCGCGCCCGATGGCTGATTTGAGTACCGACTACTCGCGCCGCTGTGCGGGCCTCGCTGCTGTGCTGCTGGGGCCCAGGCACTCACGAGGTCACGAGGGAGAACCCATGTCGAGGTCGCGTCCGGAACCGGGCGACTGGTCGAATGCCGCGGAACTCGCCGAGCTCCAGCGGGCACAGCTGCCGAGAGTGCTCGCCCAGGCGCTGCGCTCGCCGTTCTACGCGGCCCGTTACGAGGGCCGTGACGCGCCGCGCACCGCGGAGGACTTCACCGGCGTCGAGCCGACCACCAAGCAGGATCTGCGCGACCAGTACCCGTTCGGGATGCTCGCGGTGGAGCGCGAGCGGCTCGCCACCTACCACGAGTCCAGCGGTACGGCGGGCGACCCGACCGCCTCGTACTACACCGACGAGGACTGGACCGACCTCGCCGAGCGGTTCGCGCGCAAGTGGGTGGGGATCGACCCCTCCGACACGTTCCTGGTGCGCACCCCCTACGGTCTGGTGATCACCGGTCATCTCGCGCAGGCCGCCGGCCGACTGCGCGGTGCCACCGTCGTGCCGGGCGACGCGCGCTCGCTCGCCACTCCGCTGTCGCGGATCGTGCGCGTCATGAAGTCCCTCGACGTGACCCTCACCTGGTGCAATCCGACCGAGATCGCGCTGCTGGCCGCCACGGCCAGGGCGGCCGGTCTGCGCCCTGCGGAGGACTTCCCGTCCCTGCGGGCGATGTTCACGGCGGCCGAGCCGCTCACGGCGGTGCGCCGGCAGCGGCTCAGCGAGCTGTGGGGCGGCATCCCGATCGTCGAGGAGTACGGCTCGACCGAGACCGGCACGATCGCGGGACAGTGCCCGGACGGGGTGCTGCACCTGTGGGCGGACCGCGCGATCTTCGAGGTGTACGACCCCCGGACGGGCGAGCTGTCGCAGTCCGGGCGCGGCCAGATCGTGGTGACACCGCTGTACCGCGACGCGATGCCCCTGCTGCGCTACAACCTCGCCGACGAGGTCGAGGTGTCCCACGACCCGTGCGGTTGCGGATGGCTGCTGCCGACGGTGCGGGTGCTCGGCCGCGCGGGCACGGCATACCCGGTGGGCTCCGCCTCGGTCACTCAGGAACGCCTGGAGGAGCTGGTGTTCGGCCTCCCTGCGAGCTACGAGGTGCTGTTCTGGCGGGCCATGGCCCACCACGACGTGCTGCGCGTCGAGTTCGAGGTGCCGGACGCGGTCCGCGACCGGGCCGTCAAGGAGCTGGGCGAGGCCATCGACCGCGAGCTCGGAGTCCCGCACCGTGTCACCGGCCTGGCCCCCGGCACGCTCGTCCCCGCCGAGGCCCTCACCGCGCAGCGGGACATCCTCAAGGCCCGCTATCTCTACGCGGAGGGCGAGGACTGGGACGCGTGGAGCAAGGGGGTCACGTTCTCATGAGCACCTCGGCCGACTCCCTTGACCTCCCTTCCCCTTCTCGTCGTCCACCGCGGACGACGCCGACGCTGAGCGGTGACCCCATGAGTGAGCTGTCCCCCCTTCCGCCGAGCCCCGAGGACCCGATCGCGGTGGTCGGCATCGGCTGCCGTTTCCCCGGTGGCGTCGATTCGCCGCAGGCCCTGTGGGAGTTGCTGATGGACGCGGTGGACGCGTCCGGTCCGATACCCGAGGAGCGGTGGGCGCCGCAGCGGGCGCAGTCGCGCGAGAACGCGGCCGTGCTGTCCCGGGTGACGGCGAACGGCGCGTTCCTCGACGACATCGCCGGGTTCGACGCGTCGTTCTTCGGCATCTCGGCCACCGAGGCCCGCCAGCTCGACCCGCAGCAGCGGATGGCGCTGGAGGTCGCCTGGGAGGCGCTGGAGCATGCGGGCATCCCGGCCTCCGACCTCGCGGGCACCGACGCGGGCGTGTTCATCGGCGTCGGCACCGACGACTACGGACGCCGGCTGCTGGAGGACCTGCCCGGGGTGGAGGCCTGGACCGGTATCGGCTCCTCGCTGTGCGGCGTGCCCAACCGCATCTCGTACACCCTCGACCTGCGCGGCCCGTCCCTCGCCGTCGACACCGCGTGCTCGTCCTCGCTCGTGGCCGTGCACCAGGCGTGCGCGAGCCTGCGCTCCGGCGAGGTGCCGGTCGCTCTCGCGGGCGGTGTCATGCTGATGGCGGGCCCGGGCCTGACCACGGTCCTGGACCTCGCGGGCGCCATCTCGCCGGACGGCCGCTCCAAGGCCTTCGACGAGGCCGCCAACGGCTACGGCCGCGGCGAGGGCTGCGGCATCGTCGTACTCAAGCGCCTCGCCGACGCCCGCCGCGACGGCGACCGGGTCATCACGCTGATCCGCGGCACCGCCGTCCACCAGGACGGCCGCACCGACGGCATCATGGCGCCCAGCGCCACCGCCCAGGCGCATCTGATGCGCAAGGCGTACGAGGCGGCCGGTGTCGCCCCGCACGAGGTCGACTACGTGGAGGCGCACGGCACCGGCACCCGGGTCGGCGACCCCATCGAGGCGTCCGCGCTCGCCGCGGTCGTGGGGGCCCGGGCGGAGGACGGGCGGCCGTGCCTCATCGGCTCGGTGAAGACCAACATCGGTCACTGCGAGGCCGCGGCGGGCATCGCCGGGCTCATCAAGACGGCGCTCGCCATGGAGCACGGCGTCATCCCGCCCACCCTGTCGGTGGCCGGGCCGCGCCGGGACATCCCCTGGGCGACCTCGGGCCTGAGCGTGGTCACCGAGCCGACGCCGTGGCCCGAGACCGGCCGCCCGCGGCTGGCGGGCGTGGCCAGTTACGGGTACGGCGGCACCATCGCGCACGCGGTGCTGGAACAGGCGCCACAGGACCCGCGGGACTCGCAGGACCCACAGGGCCATGAGGGCCATGAGGGCCATGAGGGCCATGAGGGCCATGAGGGCCATGAGGGCCATGAGGCCCCACAGGCCGCCGGGCCCGCCCTGTACCCGGTGTCGTCGGCGACCGTGCCGGGGCTCGCCGCGCAGGCCGCCCGGCTGGCCGGGGCGCTCGACGCGCACGAGCCGGCCGACGTCGGTCACACGCTCGCCCACCGCCGAACGCACCTCGCCGCCCGCGCGGTGATCCTCGCCACCGGCCGGGACGAACTCGCCGAGGGGATGCGCGCGTTGGCCGAGGGCCGGCCGGACCCCGCCGTGGTGACCGGCGAGCCCGCGGGCCGGCCGCGGAACCCGGTGTGGGTGTTCTCCGGCCACGGCGCCCAGTGGGCGGGCATGGGCCGGGACCTGCTCGCCGAGGAGCCGGTGTTCGCCGCGGCGATCGACCGCCTCGGCCCCGTCTACGCCGAGGAACTCGGCATCACCCCGCGCGAGGTGCTCACCGGCGACGATCTGGGGTCGGTGGACGTCATCCAGTCGATGCTGTTCGCCGTGCAGATCGGCCTCGTCGAGGTGTGGCGCCGCCACGGCCTCGCGCCGGACGCGATCATCGGGCACTCCGTGGGCGAGATCGCCGCGGCGGTCACGGCCGGTGTGCTGACCGAGGAGGACGGCGCCCGGCTCATCTGCCGCCGCTCCGCCCTGCTGCGCAAGGTCGCGGGCAAGGGCGCCATGATCATGGTGGACCGGTCCTTCGACGAGGTGAGCGACCGCATCGGCGTCGCCCGGGACGACCTGCGCGCGGCCATCGCCGCCGCCCCCTCCTCGACCGTCGTCGCGGGCGACATCGCGGCCGTCGACGAGGCCGCCGAGCGGTGGGCCGCTCTCGGCTGGACGATCCGCCGGGTCGACTCCGACGTCGCCTTCCACAGCAGCCACATGGACGAGATCAGCGCCGACCTCGCCGTCGCCGTCGCCGATCTGGAGCCCCGCCCGGCCCAGGTGCCGCTCTACCTCACCGCGGTCGACGACCCGCGCTGCGGCCGACGGCAGGACGCGCACTACTGGGCCGCCAACCTGCGCAACCCCGTCCGCTTCCACCAGGCGGTGCAGGCGGCGGTCGAGGACGGGCACCGACTGTTCCTGGAGGTCTCCGCGCACCCGGTGGTCAGCCACTCGATCACCGAGATCCTGGCCGGCGCCGGGGACGCGCTGGTCGTGCCCAGCCTGCGCCGCAACCGGCCCGAGAAGGCCACGCTGCTGACCTCGCTGGCCGCGCTGCACTGCCGGGGCGTGGCGGTCGACTGGTCGGTCCTGCAGCCCACGGGGCGCCGCACCGATCTGCCCACCACCGCCTGGCAGCACGACCGGCACTGGGTCGACGCGCGCGGCGGCACCGAGCCGCCGGTCGACACGCTGCTCGGCGCCGAGACCGCGGTGCACGGTTCGCGCACCCGGGTCTGGCAGACCACGCTCGACCTGCGCACCCGGCCGTATCCGAGACGGCATCCCGTCCTCGGCACCGAGATCGTCCCGGCCGCCGTCCTCGTCAACACCTTCCTCACGGCGGGCCGTACGGACGTCCTGACCGACCTGCGGCTGCGGCAGCCGGTGGTCGTCCCGCAGCAGGAGACGCGCGAGGTGCAGGTCGTGTGCGACGAGGGCGGGCTGCGCCTGGTCTCGCGCCGGCTCGGGGCGCCCGACGCGTCGTGGGCGGCTCACACGCTCGCCGCGGTCGGGGAGAGCCCCGAGCCCACCGCCCCGGTCGTCGTCACGAACGCCTCCGAGTCGCTCGACCCCGGGTATGTGGTCGAGCGGCTCGCGGAACTCGGCGTCGCCGACATGGGGTACCCGTGGACGATCGAGGAACTCCGGCGCGGCGAGGGCACGTTGACGGCCGTCGCGAGCGCGGACCTCGACCGCAGCTGGGCGGCGATCCTGGACGCCGCGCTGTCCATGGCGTCGGTGATCTTCTCCGGCCCCGGGGTACTGCGGATGCCCGCGCACATCGACCAGGTCACCCGCCGCGGCGCGCCGCCGCGCCGGGCCGTCATCTCGGTCCGGCTCGACGAGGACCAGCCGACCACCGTGCACGTCGACGTGCGCGGGGTGCCGGACGACACGGAAGAGGCGGTTGACGCGGACGGTCCGGAGTCGGTGCTGACGCTGCGCGGGCTGCACTACGGCGAGCTCGACGGCGAGCTGTCCGGCGAGGAGCAGTGCGCCGGCGGCCGGTTCGAGATGGCCTGGCGGCCGTTCCCGGTGGACAGCGCGGCACGGTCCAGTCTGGTGGGCCGCACCGTCCTGGTGCTGGGCGCGACCGACCTGGCACGGGCGCTGGTGCCGGAGGCCGCCGCGCACGGAGCGACGGTGAGCGTCGACCGGTCCGGGCTCGCCGACGCCGACCACGTGCTGTTCGCGCCCGGCGCCGCCGAACCGGCCGACGTCGCCGTGGAGTTCGCCCGCCTAGTGGCCGAGATCGCCGCGCTGCCGGACCGCAAGCCGCTGCTGTGGTGCCTGACCCGAGGGGTGCGCGACGCGGCGGCCGTCGGACACCTCGGCGGGGCCCCGCTGTGGGGCATGGGCCGGGTCACGGCGAGCGAGCACCCCGAGTTCTGGGGCGGCGTCGTCGACCTGCCGGTGGGGCCGGCGGAGGAGCTGCCCGCGCGGCCGCTGTTCCACCTGCTGCATCTGCGGCCCGCCGAGCCGGTGCTCGCCGTGTCCGGCGGCGAGGTGTTCACGCCACGGCTGGTGCCGGCCGAACCCGCCCCGGACGGCGAGCAGTTCACCTGCCGCCCGGACGGTACGTACCTGGTCACCGGCGGTCTCGGCGTGCTCGGTCTGGAGCTGGCCGGTCACCTCGCCGCGCGCGGCGCCCGCCGGATCGTGCTGCTCGGCCGTACGCCGGTGCCGCGGCGTGCCCAGTGGGTCGACGGCGATCCGCGCGTCGAGGCGCTGCGGCGCCTGGAGGCGGCCGGGGTCACCGTCCGCACGGTGGCCGCCGACATCACGGACGCGGAGCGGGTGCGGACCGCGCTCGACGCGCTCGACCTGCCGCCGGTGCGGGGCGTGGTGCACGCCGCGGGCACGGTGCACAACGCCTTGATGCACCGTCTGGGGGCCGGCGAGTTGCGTGCGGTCATGCGGCCCAAGGTCGAGGGCGCGCTGGTCCTGCACGAGCTGTTCCCGCCGGGTACGACGGACTTCTTCGTGCTGTTCTCCTCCGCCGGCCCGCTGCTCGGCCTGCCGGGCCAGGGCGCGTACGCCGCCGCCAACGCGTTCCTCGACGCGCTCGCGGCGCACCGGCGGACCGGCGGGCACGCTGAATCGGTCTCCATGGCGTGGACGAGCTGGCGCGGTATGGGCATGGCCACGTCGGCCGAGGCCACCGACATGGAGCTGGCGGCCCGTGGCACCGCCGACATCGCCCCGGACCAGGCGCTGCGCGCCTTCGACCAGACCGTCGGGCGGGTCGCGAGCGGCCTGGTGGCCGTGATCGGTCTGCTGCGCGGCCACACCGGGCCGCGTCCCGCGCTCCTCGCCGAACTGGCCGTCGACGGCTCGGCTCAGCCCCAGGAGGTGCCCGACTGGGTCGGCCTCACGGGCGACGAGCTGGCCGAGTACCTCCTGGACGACGTACGGCAACGGGTCGCGTCCGTGCTCGGGGTGCGGCCGGAGGCCGTCGGCGTCCACCGGCCCCTGACCGAGGCGGGCGTCGACTCCCTGCTCGCCGCGGCCATCCGGGTCGCCCTCGAACGGGATCTGGGTGTGGCCCTGCCCGCGACGCTGCTGTGGAACTACCCCACGGTGAGCGAGATCGCGGGCTACCTGGCCGGCGTCCTCACGGACGCCCACGCCGTCGAGGAACAGCCCACGGCGTAGCACGTGGCGGCGGCCTCCTGGGTGGCCGTCGCCCATCTGCCGCCGCGCTCACCGGCACACGACCGGGTGCGGCCGGTCCCGGTGACCGCGGCGGCTGTCGGCACACGACAGGGACGGATGTGCGGATCCGACCGACGAAGCCGACAGACCGAGGGGCCGGACGCCGTCGCGTCCGGCCCCTCCGGCCGTCACCGGCCCGCCCGTCGCCGCCCGGCCCGCATCGCGGATCGGGGCGCGTCACCGGCTCGCCCACACCACGGGCCTCTCCGCATGACAGGTCCGGCCGCACCGGGGGTATCCACCACGACCGCCCCAGCGGCTCCACGAATCCGCCCGCACCGGAGGGCTCACCCAGCGAGCCCGGATCGCTGTCAGGCGCGGGCCGGCCGGCCGACGTCGTCGCCGGGGCCTCGCACCGGCGGAGCGCCCCTTTCGGGACGGCTTCGCCGGCCGTTCGAACTCGGCGGATTCGTTGCCAGGGACGCGTCAGCGACTGTCAGCGGGCCTGTTCAGCATCGCTTCGGCGCCGTCCAGGGAGCGTTCGACGGTGAAGCGGAAGAAGTCCAGCTCGTGCTCGGCGTGGTCGGCCTGGGCCTCGCTGCGGGCGATCGCCTGGGCGGCCGCGGCGGCGAGGCCGGGGTGGGAGTCGTCGTCGGCGAAGGCCGCCATCGCGCGGCCCATGTCCGCCCGCGCCGTGGGGAAGTCACCACGGTCGTCCTCCACGGCCACCAGCATGAAGGCGCTGTTGAGGAGGTAGCGGTAGATCTGCGTGGCCTGCCCGCCGAACCCGGCGTCCAGCAGCACCTTTATGCCCTTGTCGATGGTGGACAGAGCCGCCGGGACATTGGGCCCCACCACGACCATCCGCCGGGCCACCCCGGGGTACTGCCGCAGCACCGCCCGCCCTTCGAGCATCAGCGTGCCGAACCAGTCGCGCCACGGCACGTCCGTGTCCGGCACCGGGATCCGGGAGATCACGCGATCGGTGACCCCCATGACCACCGCCTCGCGGTCGCCGACGTGATGGGCGATGACGCCTGGCCAGACGCCGAGCTTCGTGGAGACCTGACGGATCGACCAGCCGTCCAGCCCGCGCTCGGCGGTGAGTTCGAGCGCGCTGTCGATGATCTTGTCCGCCGTGATCGGCGGCAGGCCCGCCGAGGCGCGTGACTTGCGGCGGGGCGCTGTCTGCGACATGGCGAAACCACCTATCAATGGGAGTCGGTCGGCGCGGCGGCGGCAGTTCCCACCAGACGCGTTATCAGGTCCAACCCTAACCTATTAGCCACTGTCTAAGAGGATGCTGTAATCTATTAGCCACTGTCTAAGAGGATTCCCGTCGACCCTCTGGGCCGACCCGCGCGCACCACCCGTCCGGTACGGCCGGCGGCCCGCACGACTCTCGTCCCGATACGTCCGTGGCCCCTCGCGCCGCACCCGGGCGCCCACGCGCGCCCCTCGATCCATCCCACTCGATCCCGACCCACTCCTCCCGGAGAGGCTCCACGCCCATGCGTAAATGGATGCCACTGCTGGCCGTGTGCCTAGGCACCTTCATGCTCCTCGTCGACGTCACCATCGTGAGCGTCGCCCTGCCCCAGATGACCGATTCCCTGGACGCGTCGTTCTCCGCCCTGCAGTGGGTGGTCGACATCTACGTCCTGGTGCTCGCCGCCCTGCTGATGGCGCTCGGCTCGCTGTCCGACCTCACCGGCGCCCGCCGCGTCTACCTGGCCGGTCTCGCCGTGTTCGCCGTCGCCTCACTCGCCTGCGGCCTCGCCAACAGCAGCGAGCTGCTGATCGCGGCCCGCGGCGTACAGGGCCTCGGCGCGGCGGCCATGTTCGCCACCAACACCGCGCTCCTCGCGAGCAATTACGAGGGCCGTGACCGCGGCGTCGCGTTCGGCATGTGGGGCGCGGTCAACGGCGCCGCCGCGGCCGCCGGGCCCATCCTCGGCGGCGTGCTCACCGAGCACCTCGACTGGCGGTGGATCTTCCTGGTCAACCTGCCCGTCGCCGCCGTCGCCCTGTACATCGGCGGCAAGCACCTGAGCGGCTCGTCCACCCGGACCGACCGTCGCGTCGACCTGCCGGGCACCGTCACCTTCACACTCGCCTCGACCCTGCTCATCTTCGCGTTGATCCGCGCGGGCGAGGACGGCTGGGGCGCGACGAGCACCCTGCTGCTGTTCGGCGGTTGCGCGCTCGCGCTGATCCTGTTCGTGCTCGCCGAGCGCGGCAGGCGGGACCCGATGCTGGACCTCGGCCTGCTGCGCACCCCGTCCTTCGGCGGCCTGATGACCGGGGCCCTCGTGTTCAGCGCCGCCGCCTTCGCCAATCTGGTGTTCGTGTCGGTGTGGGCCCAGACGGTGCTCGACTTCAGCCCCGTCAAGGCGGGCCTGATCCTGATGCCGCTCAGCCTCATGTCGTTCGTCGCCGCGGGGCTCGCGGGCCGTTTCCTCGCCCAGGTGCCGCCGCAGTACCCGATCGGCGCCGGCCTGCTGCTGATCGGCGCGGGCACACTGCTCGAAATGCTCGTCACCGGCTCCTCGGGCTGGATCGCCCTGCTGCCCGGCTTCCTCCTCACCGGCCTCGGCGTCGGCATCGCCTCGCCGATCCTCGCCTCGGCCGCGCTCGCCGCCGCCCCGGCCGACCGCGCGGGCATGGCGGGCGGCGCCGCCAACACCTTCCGTCAGCTGGGCTTCGCGCTGGGCATCCCGGCCGTGGGCACCCTCGTGTCCGGCGCGGTCGCGACCAAGCTCACCGACAGCGGGCTGTTCGACGACGCCGACAGCGCGGCCGAACTCGTCACCGGAGGGCAGTCGGCGAGCGTGCTCGCCGGGGTCCCGGAGCAGTCGAAGGCCGCGGCGGCGACCGTCGTCGAGGACGCCTACGCCGCCGGTCTGGACCTGGCGTTCCTGGCGAGCGGCCTCGCGGCCCTCGTCGCCGGCGTCCTCGTCCTGCTCGTCGTACGCCCCTCCGCGCGACCGGAACCCGTCGACGAGCAGCACACGCGCGCGGCGGAGCCGGCGGAGAGCGCCGCACATCCGGCCTAGGACGGACGCGGCACCGCGCACCCGGCACCGGTCGGACGCGGCGCCGCCCGGCACAAGGCAGGCTCAGGCTGTGACGTCCGTACGAGACGGCACAGCCTGAGCCTGTGTCCGAACCATCCGAACCACCGGGACCGGGAAACGCCCGGGACCGGAGAACCATCGGCACCGGAGAGACACCGCACCACACCGTTCGCGCGACGCGGACGCGGACGCGGACACTGACACGCCCACGCGGACACACGGCAGAGGCCGCCCACCTTTAACGGTGGGCGGCCTCTGTTCTGCTGGCCCGGCCCGGGGGCGGGGGTGTCCCCGGACCGGACGTTCAGTGGGCGGCGGTTCCGCCGCCGGCCGCGTCGGCGCGCGCCTGGTCGTCGATGCGCCGCTTCGCGTCCTTCCAGTCGATCGGCAGCTGCTCGACCGGCACCTCCCAGAAGGTGAACGTCGAGTCACGCATGGTCGAGCGCAGGCCGATCATGATGCTCTTGTGGGGTTCCGTCCTCGCGTACTTGTACAAGGCGTCGCGGTTCTCCCAGGCCGACAGCGTGAAGAACACGCCCTTCGTCAGCTGGGCCTCCAGGGAGGCGCCGAGCGCCCCGGGCGCCTTGCGCACCTGCCCCCAGGCGGAGAGGGACTTCAGGAAGAAGCGCGGTACGTCCTTCATCGACCGCACCTCCAGCCGCGAGGCCATGACGAAGGCGGTGGTGTCGGGCCTGGCCGGGTTCGGCTTCGCCCAGGGAAGAGTGGGCACGGTAGTCTCGCCTCCACAGTTGGTGAGTGGCGGTATCTATACTAGACAGTGACACTGCCCAATTGCCAGTGGATGGAGCGGAAAAGCTGTGCGTATCTCGGAGCTGAGCCGTCGCAGCGGTGTGCCGACCGCGACGATCAAGTACTACCTGCGAGAAGGTCTGTTGCCGCCCGGTCGCCCGACCGCCGCGACGCAGGCGGAGTACGACGAGCACCACGTCCGCCGGCTGCGGCTGATCCGCGCCCTGATCGGGGTGCGGGGACTGTCCGTCAGCGCGGCCAGGAACGTGCTGGACGCCATGTCCGAGGGCGAGACCGACACGCATTCGATGCTCGGCCTCGTCTTCGGACTGTCGACCTCCGCCAAACCCGGCGAGGAACCCGGCGAACCGGAGTCCTGCGCACCGGGCGACTCGGAGGCCGGCGCCCTGCTCACCGAGATGGGATGGTCCACCACGGAGCACAACCCGGCCCGGCACGTCATCGACGAGACGCTGCAGACCCTGCGCTCGCTGGGCGTGGACTACGACTGGCGGTCGCTCGTGCCCTACGCCCGGCTCGCGGAGCAGACCGCCGCCCTGGACCTCGACCAGCTCCAGGCACCGCTGGACCCGATCGAGAAGGCCGAGCGCGCGGTGCTGCTGACGTTCCTGCTGGAGCCCGCGCTGCTCGCGCTGCGCCGGCTCGCGCAGGAGGCCGAGTCCCAGGCCCGGTACGGCACCTGATCCGCTTCCCCGCCTCCCCCACTTCAGCGCCCCGGAGCACGGCCAGGCGTGAGTGAGAGGTACTCAATTCCCTTCGGATACCGCGCTCTCCACCGGTGCGGGACTCTGCTTTCCACATGGACAACTGAGTACCCACAACTCAGGAACGCATGCCCTTCCGCATGGTCTTCTCGGTGCGAACGGACGGCACGCCCACCGTGCCCGAAACACTTCGCGGGGAGGAAAGAAAATGCGCTTCCGAATTCTGGGATCACCCGAGTTGTACGACGACGTCCGCCACCGACACATTCCGCTCAATGCTCCCAAACAACGCCTGCTGCTCGGCGCTCTGCTCTCTCACCCCAATCGCACGGTGCCGCGGGAGACACTCGTCAGGGAACTGTGGGGCGGAACACCGCCACGAAAATCGGCGAGCACACTCAACGCCCATGTCTCGCTGCTGCGCAAAGCCCTGCTCGAGGTGGAGCCGGAGCGGGCGAACGCGCCGCGGCTCGTGGCACGGGGCTCCGGATACCTCCTAGAGGCCGCCCCCGAGGAGACCGACTTCGGGCGCTTCGGCCAGGCGCTGGACCGGACGCGTCGAACGGCCGCCCTGGACCCCGAGAACGCCTGCACGGCGCTGCGCGAGGCGCTCGGACTGTGGCGCGGCACCGTACTGGAGGGCGGCGCCCACGGCCCCCTGTGCGCGGAGCTGACGGCCCGTCTGGAGGAGGAACGGCAGCAGGCCCTGGAGCTGCTCTTCGACTGCGCGCTCCGCGCCGGCCTGCACCGCTACATCGTGCCCGAGCTGGAGGAGGTCACCGCCGCCCATCCGCGTCGTGAGCGCTTCCACGACCAGCTGATGGAGGCCCTGTGCGGCTGCGGGCGGGAGGCCGACGCGATCGGCGTCTACCACCGGGCCCGTCGCCACCTGCCCGCCGAGGCCGACCGCACGCCGCTGCTGACCGCACGCCTCGCGCGCATCGGCGCCCGCTCCCTCGTGCCGCCCGCCCCCGACGCCCGACCCCGGGAGGCCGTCCGGCCCGAGGCGGACCACGAGTCCGTGCACTCGGTGTTCGGTTATCTGGCGGAGCTGCTCAGCGGACAGGTCCTGCTGTCCCCACGTGTGTGAGGAGCCGAAAGGCCCCGGCACCCGTAAAACGCCTTGCGCCCCCGCCGGAAAGCGGGGGCGCAAGGCGTTTTACGGGTGAGGGAATCAGAGCTCGCCGACGATCTGCCGAGCGACGTCCATTCCGGAGGAATACCCGGCTTCGTGGGACCCGATCTGGTCCACACCGTGACGCTTCGCGTGGAAGTACGAACCGCACAGCTTGACCCGGGTTCCGATGTTCACGTCGTAGATGTCCTTCTGCATCTCACGGACGGGCACGTCGATGATCGGGTGCGTGTAGGGGAATTCGGCGATGACCGATTCCGGGGCGACCTCCCGCGGATAGTCGAGTGTGACGAAGTAATCCTTCTCGGCGGTGAATCCGTGGAGCTTGTTCATGTAGTACGCGACATATGTGCGGTCCTGGCCGTCGACCTGCACCTTGCCGTAGTTCCAGGCCTCCCACCGCTCACGGTCGGCCGGCATCACCGAGGGGTCGGTGTGCAGGACGACCCGGGAGCCGTTGTAGCGGACCTTGGACAGGACCTCGCGCTGGCGCTCGGTGGGGTTGTCGAGCATGGCGAGCGCCTCGTCCGCGTGGGCGCCGACGACGACGTGGTCGAAGCGCTCACTGCCCTTGGCCGTGGTGACCATGACACCGTCGTCGTCCTGGCGGATCGAGGTGACCGGCTCGCCGGTGCGGATGTCGGCGCCGATGGCGGCGAGCGCCTTGCGGACGTAGGAGATCGAACCGCCGCCGACCGTGCGCCAGTCCACCTCGCGGCCGCCGAGACCGCCCTCGTCGTGGCCCATGAAGAAGGCGATGGCGGTGCTGGCGGGCATCTTCCAGATCAGCTCGGCGGGGATGGACCAGACGGCCGAGCACAGCAGGATGACGTACGAGGTGCGGAACGCCTGGCTGTAGCCGCCCCGGTCGAGGTACTCACCGAGCGGGATGTCGGCCTTCTTGCGGACGAAGTCCCGGCGTCCCTCGGTGTGGAAGCGGCGCGCGTCGCGCCAGATGGTCAGGAACTCCTCCGAGTAGCGGGCCGCCACCTCCTCCTCCGCGAGGTCGAACTCCCTGGTGCCGTACTCCAGGCCGCTGTCCAGGTCGAAGAAGTTGAAGGCGCCCTTGTGCTCGACCATCTCCACGCCCAGCTCTTCGAAGAACTCGCAGAGGTTCGTGTAGGCGGGCCGGTTGAACACGACGAACGCCGTGTCGATGCCGAGGGTCCTGCCGTTCTCCTCGACCTCCACGGTGTTGGCGTGGCCGCCGATCCGGTCCTCGCGGTCGAAGATCGTGATGCGGGCGCGGTCGCGCAGGTGGTAGGCCGCGGAGATACCGGAGACACCGGCACCGACGACGGCGATACGGGGAATGGTGGGCTGCGGCATGGTCATGTCCTTCACAATCGGTGTCATACGTACGAGAGGTCGGCGAAAACGGTGAGACCCGAGGAAGCGGAGGGGTCGGTCAGGTCCGCCAGGTCGGTGCGGCGCAGGCCTCCCGGCCGGCCGTGCTCCGTCGCCACCGCCAGGACGTGGCCGGGGCCGGGACGGAGCAGGTCGAACCACCAGCGGGCGTCCGCGCCCGGCGGCCCCAGCGGGTCCCGCACGGTGATGCGGTCCCCCGCACGGTGTGCGACGGCGAACGAGCCGAGGTCCCGGGTCAGCCCGGTGCCCAGCCCCTTGAGGTACGCCTCCTTCAGCACCCACAGCTCGCTGGCCAGCGCCCCCCGCGCACCGGGCGCGGCGTCGAAGAGCTCCGCCCGCTCGGCCGGGGCGAGCCGCCGGGCCACATGGGCCGTCAGCTCGGCGGAGGCGGGCGTGCTCTCCACGTCGACGCCGCAGCCGCGGCCCCGGGTGACGACGCAGGCGATGAGCCCCGCGCTGTGCGAGAGGTTGAACCGTACGCCGTCGTGGGCCGGTTCGGGCTCGGGCCGCCCGTGACCGCCGGTCGTGAAGCGCCAGTGGTCCAGCGGGCGGCCGGTGCGGGCGGTGAGCGCGTAGCGGCACAGCAGGCGTGCGCCGAGGTAACGGCGCCGCGCGCCCAGGGTGAGCCGGCGGTCGAGGCCCACCTGCTCCTCGGCGGTGAGCAGCCGGGTGCCGCCGAGGGCGTCGGCGAAGGAGTCCACGGCCCGTTCGGGCAGCAGCCACAGATGGGTCGTCTCACTCCGGGTCACACGGCACTCCTCGGCGATCGGGGGCGGGCTGGGACGTGTGGGGGCTTCCGCCACACGCCCCCGGGGCACGGCGGAGCGGCCTACAGGTCGTCGGCGCGCTCCGCGAGCGGGAACTGCCAGTGCGAGAACAGCCGGTTCTCGCGGTGGAGGTGGCGCAGCACCTGCATGACCTCGTCGACGACGGACTGGTCGGTGATGAGCTCGTGCGGCCACAACTGCCTGCGCAGTCGCTCCAGTTGCAGCAGGAGCAGCGCCCCGCTGGGCAGCGGGTCCTCAAGCACCTCGTGCGAGTGCACATAGGTGTGGACACACGCGGCGGCGGCGTGCAGCAGGCAGTACTCCTTGGCCATGTCGAACAGTTCGGGCGACTGCGCGTAGGCACGGCCCATCGAGGTCTTGTAGGCGGCCGCGCGGTCGGCGAGCGGCCAGACGCGGTCGAGTATCTCCTCGGCCACGTCGGCGGCCAGCCGCAGCCGGTCGCGCTCGGTTCCCTTGGCGGCGGCGGCCAGGGCGCGCAGCCGGAGCAGTCCGTCGGGGGCGGCCTGCACGACGTCGTCGAGGCCCCGGCTGAACAGCTCCTGCTTCCACGGCTCGTAGACCGGCAGTTCGCGGTCGATGCCGAAGAGGACCTCGACGCGCTCGGCGGCCCGCGCGTCGGTCTCCGGGCCGGCGCTGGTGATCGTGTTGAGCAGCCCGCCGAGCTGATGGCCGAGGTTGCGCAGGTTCACCACGGTGTTGCCGTCGGCGAAGTTGGTCACCAGCAGGTCGCGCAGCATCTTCTGATGCATGGAGTAGTGCCCCTGCCCGCGCAGGAACATACGGGCGCCGAGCACCGTGTTCAGCTCCGCCATGGACTTCTCCAACAGCGTGGGGAGCAGGTACTTGGCCACCGAGGACACGACGCTGACCTGGTCCGGGGCCGCCTGGAGGCCTCGGGAGGCGCCGATGCTCACCGCGTCGGCCACCATCAGGTCGGCGAACGCCTCCGTCAGCTGGCGCCGGGTGTAGGGGACGTCGCTGACGGCGCCGCCGAACAGCACGCGGTTCTCGGTGAAGTCGAGGTTGACCCGCAGGGTGGTGTCGACGGCCGAGAGCGCGAGGCTGCTGATGACGGCGCGCATGGCCTGGCTGGCCTTGAGCGCGATCTCCAGGCCTTGGCCCTCGCCGCCGATCAGCCACTCGTCCGGCACGAACGCGCCCTTCAGACGCACCCCGCTCAGGTCGAGGGCGCGCAGCCCGTGCAGGGGCTCGCCGGGCAGTTCCTCGATGGTGTCCGGCGCGGCCGTGGTCTTGTCCAGGATGAAGATGGAGTGGGCGGCCGGGCCGCCGCGCTTGCCGGTGCGGGCGAAGACAGCCATCTTGTCGGCGACGGTCGCGTTGCCGATCAGCCACTTCTCGCCGGTGAGGAGGTAGCCCCCGTCGACCTTCTCGGCGACCGTCTCGTTGGCGAGGAGGTCACTGCCGTGGTCGCGCTCGGACAGTCCCCACGACAGTCCGCCGCCGTGCTTGAAGTCGGCGATGAGCCGCTGCTTCTGCTCGTCGGTGCCCGCGATCCAGACCGGCATGAAGGCGAGGTTGGTGATGACGAGTGCGGTGGCGGTCGTGGGATCGCGGCGGGCGACGATCCGCATCAGGTTGAACCCGGTCTCCACGTTGCCGGCCCGGCCGCCCTGTTCGGCGGGGAGCGAGTACTCGTGGACGCCGAAGCGGCGGAGCTGGTTCACGAAGGAGTGCGGGTACTCCTCGCGCTCGTCGCCGCGCAGCACCCGGGCGAAGGACATCCGGCTCTCGGCGTCGTACGGGTCGCCGAGGTACCGCTCCAGTTCGGCGGCCAGGGCGACGAGATCTGCCTTGGACATGAGTGCGCTCCTAACGGGCTGTCTGATGAGAGGCGGCCAGGCGTACGGGCAGGGCGGTGAACAGTCGGCCCGAGTCCCGCAGTGCGCGGACGGCGTCGAGCGCGGGCGTCAGCAGGGCCCCGTGGCGGCGGGGGTCCACGCCGTCGGCGCGGGCCAGCAGGTAGCCGAGCACGGCTCCGAGCCAGCCCGTGTCGCCCGGTTCGGCGCCGTACAGGGAGCGGTCGCGGCCCGCGCGCCACAGGTGGAGGCAGCACGCGGCGGCGTGCAGCCACGCGTACCGCTCGGCGGCGTCGACCAGCGCGTTCGGGTCGGCGCCGGGCTTTCGCGCGGCCCGGGTCAGCTCCCCCAGCCCGGCCACCGCGTCGGCCAGCTGTCGTACGAGGACGCCGACCTCACCGAGCTCGTCGGCGACGGCCGCGGCCTGCGGGAGGCCGGCGAGGACCGGGTCGGCCCCGCGGGCGAACATGTCGAGCCGGGCGGGATCGTACGGCGGCAGCTCGGCGTCGAGGGTGAACACCTTCTCCACGGCGGCCGGGTCGGGACGGCCCTCGCCCTCGGTGAGGGTCGGCAGCTGGCCCGCGTACGAGCGGAGGTTGGCGAGCGTACTGGCGTCGATCACGCGGACCACCGCCGAGTCGCGCTGGAGCTTCTGGAACAGCCCGGCACCCGGGGCGCCCTCGCGCAGCACCGAGCGGGTGGCGAGGACCGTGCCGCAGCGCCGGATCAGTTCGTCGGAGGCCTCCGCGACCACGTGCTTGGCGGCGAGCGCCCACACACTGAACGCCTCCGGCACCACATGCACGCCCCGCGCGGCGCTCAGCCCCACCGCGTCGGCCGCGAGCAGCGCCGTCGAGGCGACGGCCAGCTCCCGTTCGGCGTAGGGGGTTTCGGCGAGCACCGTACGGCCGACACGCCGTTCGGTGGCGAAGTCCAGGGCGAGGCGTACGGCGGTGTCGGCGATGCCCAGGCTGCCGGCCATGCTCATCAGCCGTACGGCCTGCTGGGCCTTGACGGCGGCCTCCAGGCCTTCGCCCTCCTTGCCGACCAGCGCCTCGGCCGGAACCGGGGTGTCGTGGAAGCGCAGGGTCGCGAGGTCGATGCCCCGCATTCCGCCCGTGCGCGGCGCGGGTACCCGCTCCAGCCGCCCCTCGGGCACGTCCGCGGTCTCCAGCAGCACCGCCGAGAAGGCGGCCGGGCCGCGCTCACCGGTGCGGGCGACCACGTAGACCGCCTCGCAGCGCCGGCCGAGGCCGACCATCCACTTCTCGCCGTTCAGCACCCCGTCCGGGCTGAGGCGTACCTCGCCCGCGAGCAGATCGCTGCCGTGCGCGGCCTCGGTGAGGGCGAAGGCCACCGCGCCGCCGCCGCACAGGATCTCGGCGGCCCGCCGCCGCTGCTCCTCGCTGCCGTGGAGCTGCAGACAGGTGGCGGCGATGATGCTGAACATCGTGCCGGGCATGATGTTGACGTCCCGGCGGGCGGCCGAGCGGACCAGGGTGAGGCTGCGGTCGAAGGACTCGAAGGCGCCGCCCCACTCCACGGGCAGGTAGTTGAGGTGGAACCCGGCGCGGACCAGCTCCTTGCAGAGCTCCTCGGGGAACTCCTCCCGCTCGTCGCGCGCGACGGCGGCCGCGAAGCCGTACGGGTTGGTCGCGTCGGCGGGGTCGCCGAGCCGCTCCTCCAGTTCCTCGGGTGTCAGCGCTCTCATCGCAGCCCCACCGAGGATCCGGGGGCCGGGCTCTCCATCGGAACGGGCCGGTAGTCGGCGGCGGACGGCGGGATGTGCACGCCCGCGGTCCGCAGCTGGGCCAGCCGGGTGTGGAAGGCGGCGCCGCGCATCAGGTGGTGGGCCACGTCGGCGACCCGGCGGTTGCCCGGCGTCTTGAGGTAGCTGCCGGTCACCCAGTCGTTGAAGCTGCCCATCGCCGGGCCGCACCAGACCTGGTAGTCCATCGCGCGGTCCTCGTCGCCGACGACCGCCCAGCGTGACGACATGCCCAGGTACCAGCGGAAGACCAGCGCCATCCGGCGCTTCGGGTTGCCCGCGGCGCGTTCGAGCTGTTCCGGGTCGCGGCGGCTGAAGTAGGTGACGCAGTCCTGCCAGATGTCCTCCAGGGACCGCTTGAAGACCTGCTGCTCCAGCTTGGCCCGGTCGGCCGGCGGGATCGCCTCCAGGCCGTCGCACGTCTGGTAGAGCTCGTACAGGCGCTTGGCCCGCATCGGGAAGAACGTGCCCTTCTTCAGGACCTGGAGTTCCACGCCCATCTCGAACATGTCGGCGGCCGGGGCCATCTCGCAGTCGGCGATGCCCGCCTCGGCGAGCATGGCCTTCGCCTTGGCGGAGGCGCCGGACTCCAGGCAGGACTGGTTGACCGAGCCGGTGACCACGTACGCGGCGCCCATCGCGAAGGCCGCGGCCACCGCGGCCGGGGTGCCGAGCCCGCCGCCCGCGCCCACTCGCACCGGCACGGCGTAGCGGAACTCCCGCTGCACGGTGTCGCGCAGCCGCAGGATGGTCGGCAGCAGCGCGGGCAGCGGGCGCCGGTCGGTGTGGCCGCCGGAGTCGGCCTCCACGGTGATGTCGTCGGCGAGCGGCACGTGGTGGGCGAGCGCGGCCTGGTCGGCGGTGATCAGGCCCTGTTCGAGGAGGGCGCTGACCAGGGTGGACGGGGCGGGGCGCATGAACCGCTCGGCGGTCTCGGCCCGGGAGACCTTGGCGATGAGCCGGTTCTCGGCGACCACACGGCCGTCGGGGTCCCGGCGCAGCCCGGCCAGCCGGTAGCGCACGACGTGCGGGGTGAGGCCCATGTACGCGGACGCCTCCACGCAGCGCACACCGTGCCGCAGGAACAGCTCGACGGCCTCCCGCTCCAGCCGGTCCTCGCTGGGACTGTGGATCAGGTTGACGGCGTACGGCAGGCCGGGGATCTCGGTGGCGAACCGGGCCAGCGCCCGCTCGATGTGCTCGGGCAGCAGGCCGGCCGCGCCGAAGGAGGCGAGGAAGCCCTCCCTCGCCAGGGCGATGACCATGTCGGCGGAGGCGATCCCGCCGGCCATGGCCCCGGCCATGTAGGGCTGGGCGACGCCGTGCGCGGCGCGGAAGGCGGCCGAGCCGAGGCGCTCCGGGGGCAGCGGCTGGGCGGCGGCGAGCAGCGGCAGGCCGTCGCCCTCGGCGGCGGCGAAGCCTCCGGAGACCGCGCCGATGCCCTCGGGGGTGACCGTGATGAAGCAGGGCTGGTCCAGGTCGGCCAGCACGTGGTAGATGCCGGCGGGGTCCGTGCTGGGGTACCGCTCTCCGTACCACCGGAGAGGGGTGTCGCGAATGTCCATGGGAAAACGAAGCTCCTTGGCGATGCGGCGGGGCGGGTGGGCCGTCACTCCCCGGCGGAACGGACCTCGATGGCCACGTCGGTCAGTTCGTAGATGCGCAGGCCCGGCTTCCACAGGTCGGCGTCCGCGATGACGAGCAGGCGGCCCTCCTCGCGGCGGACCTCCTTGACGTGCACGTCGAAGAAGAGTTCCTTGTCGTGGCGGAGGATCTGGCCGCGGTACTTCCAGCACATCTCCACGTCGGTGGCCATGGCGAAGTGGGGCCGCTCCATGCCGTCGGCGAGGTTCTGCTCCAGTACGTACAGGCGCATGGCCTGCAGTACCGCCTCGACGCCGAGCGAGCCGGGCATCACGGGGTCGCGGTGGAAGTGGCAGTCGAAGTACCACTCGTCGGGGCGGACCTCGCGGCGGCCGTGCAGATAGCCGTGGCCGTGCCGGCCGCCGTCCGCGACCAGGTCGACGTGGTCGACGAGCGCGAAGTTCTCGCCGGCCAGCCGCAGGTGACCGCCGGCGGGGTCGGTGAACGCCGGTGCGTGTCCGGGCAGTTCGATGCGGCGTACGCGGGTGGCGTCCGGTCGCTCGGCCTCGATCCAGGGGGCGATGTACTGGCCGTTGTCGAGGCCGACCTGGTTGGCGAGGGCCGCGTCGCTGAAGTAGCCGAAGAGGGACTCGCCGGTGTAGAAGACCTCGCCGTCCGCGGAGAGTTCGTAGCTGAAGTTCTGCAGCACCGCGCCCTGCACGGCGCTGGTCATCAGCAGCTTGGAGTGGTGCCGGATGGTCTTGCCGCGCAGGTCGATGTCCTTGACGAGGGTGGCGCGGCCGTCGAGGTTGCGGATGGCGTACTGCTCGTCGGTGTTCTTCAGCGTGGCGCCGAGGTAGTAGCCGAGGAAGATCGCGGCCTGCAGCGAGGTCTCCATGTACACGCAGTTCGGCATGTGCGGGTACGCGTTCTGCTCGTAGTACCAGGCGTCGACCGGGGAGTCGTACTCGGTGACCATCTCCGAGCCGGGCGAGAGGTCGCCGCGTGTGCCCTTGAGGGACATGACGCGGTCGACGAACTGGAAGTCGCCGTTCGGGATGTAGGGGGCGCGGCTGTTGCGGTAGACCTCGAACTCCGGGCCCATCGCCATGTCGAGCAGGCCCTTGGCGGCGTGCGCCAGGTGCAGCTCGTTGATCATCGCGGGCTCGCCGGCCCGGTTGCGGCGGCCGAGGAACTTCGGGATGCCGCCGGTCTCCGGGCGGTACGGCGTGCCCTCCTTCTCGCGGACCTGGAGGCCGAGGTTCTTCATCCGGACCACCGGCTTGTCGCCGAGGTAGATGAGGACGTCCGCGATGACCGTGGCGCGCGGCAGGAGGGTGAGCTCCATGACCTCGACCTCGTAGCGGATCTCCGCGTCGGCCTGGGTGATCTGGCCGCGGACCTGGACCTCGATGGGGGTGTCGGTCACACACTGGAAGCGGGCGTCCGGCAGCGTCAGGTGCAGGCCCTGGTGCATCAGGTAGATCTGCAGCAGCTGGACGGCGCCCTCGGCGACCAGGGAGCCGGCGAGCACATGGTCGTCCGGGAAGTGGCAGGTGAAGTACCAGGCGTCGGGCTGCAGCCGCTTGACGGCGCTGATCCTGCCGAGGCCGCGCGGGCCTCCCTTGCGGTCGATCTCGACCTCGTCGATCATCCGCATCCTGGCGTCCGGCAGGCGCAGGCCGGGGTTGATCCCCGGGTCCTGGGCGTGGTCCGGCCCGAAGACGTCACCGGGGCGGCCTTCGGCGAGCAGTTCCAGGTCGTGCTCGGTCAGGCGGTTCTTGTCGGTGTACGCGAGCGGCTTGAAGTACCCCCTGGGCAGGGCGGCCCGCTCGGCCTTCTCCTTGTCCGTCATCACGACGCCGAGCGGGGTGTCGAGCTCGGCCTGGCTGAAGAACCCGGCGCAGGCGTCGTGGAGTTCGAGGATCAGCTTGCCGTCGGCGTAGCACTTGTAGCTGAAGAAGAAGAGGGTCGTGTCGCCCTGGTGCACGAAGCGGTCGATGGAGATGTCGTAGCGCAGGGTCTGGCCGACGCGGGGCAGGTCGCCGCGGAAGATCAGCGTGCTGTCCAGCAGGCGGTAGACGCGCTCGCCCTTGTTCCGGAAGTCGATCCCGAGGTAGCTGACGAGCAGCAGGTCGCACTGGCCCGCCTCGACGGTGACGGCCGGGGGCGCGCCGCCGTCGACGGCGTACCAGGCGTCCTCCGGGATGTCGTACTCCGTGGTGATGGTGGCGGGCTTGAACTCGCCGGTGGTGCCTTCGAGCGCGGTGACGCGGGTGACGAAGTGGTACGGCGGCGCGGGCAGCCGCACGCGCTTGGCGTATCCGTCGATCACGCCGAACTCCGGGCCGAAGACCTTGGCGATGGAGCCGACGGCGAATTCGAGCAGGTCCTCCTCGTCCCAGATGACGCCTTCCTTGACGCGGCCGTCGGCCGGGGCGGGGTCGCCGTGGGCCGGGGCCACCGGAGTCGGCTCGGCGGGGCGCTGCGCGGCCGGGGCCGGCACGGCCGGGACGGGAGCGGGGGCCGGGGGCAGGGCCGGGCGGGCGGCCTGCGGGGCGGCCGGGGCCCGGAGGGCCGGCTGTTCCTCGGCGTACGCGGTGGTCTGCGGTGTCCCGTCCAGCAGGGACTCGACCCGGTTGAGCGTGGCCGACTGGAGGATGTGCTGGGTCTCCATCACCACCGAGTGCGTGGTGAGCATCTGGCGGCGTATCTCCCGGACGAGCTCGGCGGCGGACCCCGGCCCCTCCCCCGGGACTTGGGCGGCCGGGGCGGCCGGGGCGGGCGGCGGAGTCGGGGCGGCGGGCGTCACGGCGGTGCCGGCCGGTTCGGGCGCGGCGGCCGGGGCGGACGGCGCCCAGGGCAGGTACGAGATCGGGGTGCCGTCGAAGGCGATGACCTCGGCATCGGCGAGAGTCGGGTCTGCAGGCATGAGAGCGGAGTCCTCCGGCGGTACGGACGATGGAGGGGCGGACGGAGTGGACGGGGCCGACGAGTCGGCGGGGCGGCGTCCGGGAACCTGTCCGGCACCGGAACCGGCACCGGACGCGGTCGGGCGGGGCCCCGGAGCCGAGCCGCCCGTGGCGTGGGCGGTGGCCGTGCGCGTCGTGGGACCGGCGCCGGACACCCGGCCGGTCGGGGTGCCGGACGACGCGGCCGGAGCGGAACCGGCGGCCATCCGGCCGACGGACGTCGTGGAACCGGCGAGCGACACCAGGCCGGCGTCGCCGGACGCGTGGGCGGGTGTGGCCGGGGACGGCGTGGCGGCCGTGCCGCCGCCCGTCGAGGCGACGCCGGTGGCGGCATGCGCCACGGCGAGTTCCCGGGCGATGCGTGCCGGGGCCGGGTCCGCTCCGCCCACCCGGAAGGGGGTCGGGCGGGCCGGGCGGGCCGGGACGCGTTCGGCCGCCGGGCTGAGCAGCGGGGTCAGGTCCAGGTCGAGGCCGTGGGCCGTGAGGCGGGCCGCCAGCTGGGCGATCGACTTCGCCGTCGGGACGCCTCGGCGGTCGATCGGGGCCGCCACATGCGGCGTGTCGCCGAGGGTGTCGCGGATCCAGCGGGCGCAGGTGGCGCTGGGGCCGACCTCCAGGAAGTAGCGGAACCCTCGTTCGTACGCGGTACGGACCAGGCGCGGGAAGTCGATCGGTGAGCGCAGGGTCGTCGCGATGCGGCGGCCGATCTCCTTGCGGTCCAGGCCCGCGGGAAGCGCGTCGTAGTCGTAGGCGCTGAACAGTTCCAGGTCGCCGAACGAGCCCGTGGGGTAGTCGTTCAGGCCCGCGAGCCCGTCGAACTCCGCGTCCACGACCGGGCAGTGCATGACCGCGTTGACGGGCGAGCGGGCGGCCGAGCAGCCGACGTCCTTGATGAGCGCGCGGCACTGCGCCGGGTCCCCGGCGATGACCAGCTCTCCGGGCGTGTTGACGTGGGTGAGGTGGACGCGGTCGTAGCGGGGCAGCACGGCCCGTACGGACTCCTCGTCGGCGAGCAGTACGTGGCTCGCCCAGACCGCCTCGTCGGGGACGCCGTCCGCCAGGCCCCAGGCCTCGCGCACCGTGCGCCGCGCCCCGCACAGCCGGTCCTTGAAGATCGGCGTGTTGCTGATCAGCGCGTCGTCGCGGCTGTCCGGCAGCCAGCCCCGGGTGGCGAAGAGCATGCTCGACTCGCCCAGGCTGTAGCCGAACCCGCCGTGCGCGGTGACCCCGAGCATCTCGCGGACGAGGTCCGTGTACAGGATCGCGAAGCTGGTGCCGGTGGCGAGCATGAACGGGATGTCCTCGGACAGCCCCGCTTCGAGGCCCATCAGCTCCCGTCGGCCGAGAGGCTTCTGCGAGCGGGGGTACAGCGCGGCGGCCCGCAGGTGCCGCTCCGGCTCGTCGGCCATGTCCTCGAACCCGTCGAGCAGGCTCGGGAACGCGCGGAACAGGTCCTGGCCGAGTCCGGGGTACGAGTTGAACGCGCCCGGGTAGACGAGGGCGACCTTGCCGCCGGGGCCGATGGGCCGCTCGGTGAAGCAGCTCCCGGCGGGTGTCGCCCACTCGCCGCCGGAGGCGTGCGCGGCGGGCAGGCCGCGGACGGCGAGGTCGAGCTGGGCCCGCAGTTCGTCGCGGTCCCGGCCGACGAGCACCACGCGCCGGCTCCGGCCCGGCAGCAGGCGGGCCGCGTCCCGGGCGAGGGCGTAGGAGTCGGCGCCGTCGGCGATCAGGTCCCGGTGCCGGGCGACCTCGGCGAGCAGCCCGTCGAAGGAGTCGGCGGACAGCGGCAGGACCACGGGCCCGCCGCCACGCTGCCAGTCGTTCGGTACGACCGTGCCACGGGTGGCGCCGGCGGACAGCACCAGGTGCCCGTGCGCGCCCGAGGCTCCGATGAAGCCGACGGCCGCGTACCGGCGGGATCCCCTGGCCGCGCGCAGCCAGGGGCGCGAGGCGTCCGGCACGTACAGCCCGGAGGCCGCGAAGTCCTCGGCGAGTTCGGTGGCCGGGCCGCTCCAGTCGCGGGTGCCGGGCAGATAGCCGTGGTGCAGGCACAGCACGGACCGGATGAGCCCTGCCATGGTCGCCGCGCACCCCGCGTCGCCGATCTGGGCCTTGACGCTGCCGAGCGCCACCTGGTGGCCGTCGGCCGGGTGGACGCGGGCGAGCCCGGCGATCTCGGCGCGGTCCTGGGCCTCGGTGCCGCCCGCGTGTGCCTCCGTGTAGCCGATGTCGGCGGCGGTGACGCCGGCCGCGGCGAACGCCTCCTCGGCGGCGGCCGCGTAGGTCTCCGCGTCCGCCTCGGGCACGGTGCCGTCGACAGGGGTGGCGTGCCGGATCGCGATGGCGTCCAGGCGTGCGTACACCGGTGCCTGCGAGTCGCCGGGCCGGGTGACGACGACCGCTCCGGCGCCCTCGCCGATGCGGCGGCCCCGGCTGCCCTCGCCGAAGGTCAGTCCGGCCTCGGCGACGACGTCGGGGCGCAGCAGCAGGTTCTCGGCGGAGCCGGCGAGGTCGACGGCGCCGACCACGACGGCCTCGATGCCCGGGTCGAGCAGCAGCAGCCGCGCGACCTGGAGGGCCTCGGCGGTGCCCGAGCCGTCGGAGGAGACGGTGAAGGAGGGCCCGGTGAGGTTCCACAGCGAGGAGATGCGGCTGGCCATGACGTTGCCGATGTAGCTGAGCACCTCGTTGGCGACGATCGGGTCGACCACGGCGTCCCGGCCGGCGGCCGTGAGCCGGGCGAGCTCGGCCTCGTCGACCCGCACACCGGCCCGCTCGAACTCCTGGCGTACGAAGGCGCCGAGGCCGTAGCGGGTGATCCGCAGGTGGGTGGTGGGCTCCATCTCCATGGCGACGACGACCGCGATCCGGCGCGGTGCGGGCGCGGTCTGCCCCTTGGGCACGGCGCGGCTGAATCCGGCGTCGTGCAGGGCCTCGTCGGCGACCTTGATGGCGAGGGCGTGCTGGAGGTTGTAGGTGCGCAGGTCCGCGGGCGGGATCTTGAGGTCCATCGGGTCGATGCCGAGGCCGTCCACGAACGCTCCGTGCGGCAGCGCGTCGGGCGTGACGCCGGCACCGTGCGTGAGCGTGCCGTCCCGGGTCTGGTCGAGGCCGCGCCAGCGCCGCTCGGGCAGCGGCACCAGGGCGTCCTGTCCCGCGTGGACGGCACGCTCGTACGCGTCGAGGGAGTCGAACGAGCCGAAGTGCGCGCCGAGGCCGACGACGTCGAGCGCGGGCACGGCGGTGGCGGGCCCGTCGGCGTTCGCCGCGTCCACGCCGTTCTCGGCGTGCCGCGCCTCGGAGAGCACCACGTGTGCGTTGGTGCCGCCGAAGCCGAACGCGGAGACCGCCGCCCGGCGCGGACCGTCGCCGCGCGGCCAGTCGCGGCCGGCGCGGACCATGGTCTCCTCGCCGACCCGCCCGTCCTTGGAGCGGATGGGCTGATCGACCCCGATCGTCGGCGGGATGTGCGCGTTGCCCATGGCGAGCACGACCTTGAGCAGGCTGCTGAGCCCGGCCACGGTGAGCAGGTGGCCGATGTTGCCCTTGACGGAGCCGATCAGCGGGATTTTCCCGGCGGCGCCGAAGTGGTCGGCCACGGACTGGGCCTCGGTGGCGTCGCCGATGGGGGTGCCGGTGGCGTGGCACTCCAGGTAGTCGATGGTGGCCGGGTCGATGCCGGCCTGCGCGTAGGCGAGTTCGTACGACTGCAGTTGTCCCTCGCCGCGCGGGACCAGCAGGTGGCGGCCGCTGCCGTCGTTGGTGAGCCCGATGCCGTCGACGACCGCGTGGATGCGGTCGCCGTCGCGTACCGCGTCCTCCAGCCGCTTGACGGCGACCATGCCCGCGCCCTGCCCGGTGAGGATGCCACCGGAGCGGGAGTCGAAGGGCTGGCTGAAGCCGTCGCGCGGATAGGCCTGGAGGTCACCGAAGGACAGGTGGATCAGCGTGGGATCGGGCGCGCAGACGCCGCCGGCGAGGACCAGGTCGGCCTGACCGGCGGCGAGGTGGTCGCAGGCCAGCTTGAGCGCGTACAGCGCCGACGAGCAGGCCGCGTCGAGCGCGTAGCGGGGGCCGCCGAGGCCGAGGGCGGTGGCGGCGACGGACGCCGGGGAGCCGCTGACCTTCAGGTCCTCGGGGTTCAGCCGGGCCGGGTCGATGCGGTCCTCGGCGTGCGCGAGCGCGCCGAGCGGTGGGTGCCCGGCGCGGCGCAGCCCTTCCAGGACCGCTTCCTGGACCAGCGGGACGCTGACCCGGGCCGAGGAGGGCGTCGGGAACGAGTAGTTGCCGAGGACGAGGGCGGTGCGGGCCAGGACGTCGGGGCGGTCGGCGTGTCCGCTGTCCCGCAGCGCTTCCCTGGCCACGTGCAGCGACCAGTGGAAGAGCCGGTCCAGGCCGGCGAGATGACCTGGGTCGAGGAGATAGCCGCTCGGGTCGAAGGCGAAGTCGGTGAGGAATCCGCCCCGGACGCAGTAGATCTCGTGCTGAGGATCGGCGTCCCTGGCCTCGGGCTTGCGGCCGAACACCTCCTCGCCCCCTTCCCGGCGGCTGTCGGCGCCGGCACGGAGGTTCTGCCAGAACTCGGCGGGCGTCTCCGCTCCCGGGAACAGGCAGGAGAGGCCAACAATGGCGTACTTGCTCATGAGAGCTCTCGGGTCCCTTCTGGGGGCGGCCGGCCCGGACGGTCGGCACTTGGCGAAACCGTCCGGGCCGGCCCGATCGCTTGCGTCGGACACGGAGCGGAAATCAGCCGCTGATGAACTTGGCCGCCAGCTGCGGCGCCGAGACGACGCGTACGCCGTCGAACCGGGCCAGCACTGTCCCGTCGGGGGCGCAGGCGGTGATCGTCAGCGAGGCGGTGGTGCCGCTGACCGGCTCGGCCGGCTCGACGACGACCAGGAAGGGCTCGCCGTCGGGCAGTGCGCGGTGCAGGTCGGCGCGGCCCACCGACAGGGGCAGTCCGGCCGTGCCGCGGAACAGGCGCACCCAGACGAGGCCCGCCTGGAGCAGCAGGTCGGCCGTGCCGGGCGCGTACCGGGAGCCGCTGAACGCGCCGCCCTCGGGGCTGAGTTCGGCCAGGTCGCACTCCAGGACAAGGCGGTTCTCCGCCTCGGCGAGGACCCGGCGCACACCGCGCAGGGCCGGGCCGTGGAAGAGCGTGCCGTCGGTGTACAGCTCCGCCGCGTCGCGGCCGGAGCCGAGTGCGGGCAGGCTGCCGGCGGTGGTCACGGCGGGCGCCGTGCCCGGTACGGCCACGGCCGCGTAGTGCGGTCGTACGGTGCCCTCGTCGCCGGTGGACCGGATGGCGACCTCGACGGTGTCGCCCGCCGGGGTCATCGCCAGGGTGAGGCGCTCGGGCTGGGTGCCGTCGAAGACGATGCCCTTGTGGACCGAGAAGTCGCGGATCTGCCGGACCTCTGTGGCGGTGGTCCGCTCGACCGCGCCGATCGCCCAGCCGAGCGCGACGGCCGCCGGGAGCACCGGGGCGTCACCGATGACGTGGTCGGCCACGATCGGCTCGGCCCGCAGCGAGCCGATCGCCCGCTCGACGGTGACGGTGCCGGTCGCGGCGGGCCGCTCGGGCTCGGACAGCGGGGTCGTCGGGCCGAGCACGGTCACCACGTCGGCGGCGCGCTCCGCGGCGAACTGCTCGGTGAACAGCCGGGCTCCGGTGTCCACCGGGATCAGGGTGATGCCGCGCTCCTGGAACACGGCCTTGATCTGCGGCGAGACCATCCCGCTGTCCCAGGCGCCCCAGTTGAGCGAGGTGACGCGGGCGGCGGGGTGGAGCTGCTTGAAGGAGGAGGCCCAGGCGTTGAGGACCTCGTTGGCCATCGCGTAGTCGGACTGGCCGCGGTTGCCGAAGAAGCCGGCGACCGAGGAGAACAGGACCACGTGCCGCAGGGTGTCCGTGTCGAGCGCGGCGGCGACCGAGCGCAGGCCGGTCAGCTTGGGCGCGAAGACCCGCTCGATCTCGGAGGCCTTCTTGTTGGCGATGAGCTGGTCGGCGAGGACGCCCGCGCCGTGTACGAGGCCCGTGACGCGCCCCTTGTACGGGGCGAGCGCGGCGGCGGTGGCGGTCGCGTCGGTGATGTCGACGGCCAGGTACTCGGCCGTGCTGCCGGTGGCCCGGATGTCCGCCAGGGTGGCCTGGATCTCCCGGGCGCCGATGACGGCACCGTAGAGCTGCTCGACGCGCTTCGGGGTGGGCTTCTCCCCTTCCGCCTTCAGCTGTGCGGCGGCCGCGGCCTTGAGGGCGGGGTCCTCGACGCCCTGGGCCCAGGCCGGCTCGTCCGCCAGCGGGGTACGGCCGAGCAGGAGCAGCCCCGTGCGGTGGTTCCGGGCGAGTTCGGTGACGCAGGCGGCGGTGATGCCGCGGCCGCCGCCGGTGACGACGAGCAGGTCGTCGGAGGTGAGTCCCGGGACCTCGGCCTCCGGCGCGGTCAGCGGCTGCTCGGCGAGGCCGAGGCCGAGGCGGCGGGTGCCGTCGTGGCCGACCTGCGTGGTGTCGGTGACGACGTCGTGCAGCTCGTCCAGGACGAGGGCGGCGCCGGCTTCCGGGGTGAGCGCGGGGGCCAGGTCGACGGACCGGCAGAACAGTCGCGGGGCTTCCACGGCCAGCGTCTTGACCAGGCCGGTCACACCGGCGGCCGGGGCGAGGTGTTCGTTCACTCCGCCGAGGCCGAAGGTGCCGTCGAGCCGGGTGACGGTGACGTAGGCTGCACGGCCCGTCCCGGCCGCGGTGGTCAGCGGCTCGACGGCGTGCTTGGCCACGAGCAGCGTGTGCGCCAGGCGTCGCGTGCCGTCGGCCCAGTCGTCGTGACGCGTGGCGGCGAGGTCGAGGACCAGGCTGATCCGGTCGGCGAGGATGGACTCGATACGCTCGGCCAGCTCCGTCACCCCCCAGCCGGACAGGGCGTGGTCCTTGACGCCGGTGATCCGCTGGGCCACACCGGGCAGCCGCAGCACATGCACGTGCCGTCCCGAGTCGACGAGCGCGGCCGCGACCGCCGGCGCCAGCTCCGACCCGTCGTCCACGACGAGCGCGCCGGACCCCTGGGGGTATGCGCCGACCAGCAGGTCAGGCGTGGGCAGTTCGACGAGGGCGGCCTGGGCTCGGCCTATGCCCTTCGGAGTGGCGGCGCCGGTCCCGGCGGACTCGTCCGCTCGCACGGCGGCGCCCTGCGGAGCGGAAGCGCCCGAGGCACCGGCCATGAAGTCCACGATGTGACGCAGCGTCCGCAACTCCGCAAGCTGCTCCGGACCAGCGGCAACACCACCACCGAACCGCTCCTGCATCACACCCATGATCTCGACCCGCTTGATCGAGTCGATCCCCAGATCCGCCTCAATGTCCAGATCCAGATCCAGCATCTCCGCCGGATAACCCGTCTTGGCGCCCACAACCTCCAACAGCGCCTTCTCGACAGCTGCCGCGTCGACAACCGGCGCGGCAGCGGCAGAAACAGGCGCGACAGCATCCGAGGCACCCGCCATGAAGTCCACGATGTGACGCAGCGTCCGCAACTCCGCAAGCTGCTCCGGACCAGCAGCGACACCACCACCGAACCGCTCCTGCATCACACCCATGATCTCGACCCGCTTGATCGAGTCGATCCCCAGATCCGCCTCAATGTCCAGATCCAGATCCAGCATCTCCGCCGGATAACCCGTCTTGGCGCCCACAACCTCCAACAGCGCCGCCTCGACGCCGGCCGCGTCAACGACCGGAACAGCAGCAGCCACAGGAGCAGCGGCCGGAGCAGCCGACGCCATGAAGTCCACGATGTGACGCAGCGTCCGCAACTCCGCAAGCTGCTCCGGACCAGCAGCGACACCACCACCGAACCGCTCCTGCATCACACCCATGATCTCGACCCGCTTGATCGAGTCGATCCCCAGATCCGCCTCAATGTCCAGATCCAGATCCAGCATCTCCGCCGGGTAGCCGGTCTTGGCGCCCACGACCTCCAGGAGCGCCGCCTCGACGCCGGCCGCGTCCGGGCCGGTCGGCGCGGGGGTGGGAAGCCGGTCGGCGACGCTCACCGCGGAGGCGACCAGGGCCGGGGCGGGTGCGGGGGCCAGGGCCGGGGTGGGGGTCGCCACCGGGGCCGGGGCCAGTGCGGCCGGGGCCGGGGCCAGCGCGGCCGGGGCCGGGGCCGGGGCCAGCGCGGCCGGGGCCGGGGCGAGTGCGGCCGGGGCCGGGGCCGGAGCCGCCGGTGCGGTGGCCGCCGGTGCGGTGGTCGCCGGGGCCGGGAGCGCGTGCTGCGGGGCCGGCTGGAACGTGGCCGGCGCCGTCGCGGCCGTGGTGGCGCGGGTCGGTGCCGGAGCAGCCGTACCCAGTTCGAGGGCCGCCAGATCGCGCAGGATCTCGTTGGCCCGCAGGTGGCTGCGCCCGATGTCCAGGCCGTGTTCCTTCACGGCGTTGATGCCGGGGAGCACCTGGCCGAGTCGGCCCTGCTCGGCGGCGCGCTCCAGCAGGCCGGTGAGGCGCTCGGCGCTCTGCAGCTGGCTGTTCAGGTAGTCGTCGTGCAGGGCGAGATGGTCGGCCACTAGACCGGCCAGGCGGTCACTGTCCACGTGAGCTGACTCCATGGCGGTGGGAATGGGGACGGGAGTGGGGGTCGGCGCGGGCACGGCGGCCGGCGCGGTCGCGACCGCTGTGCCGACCGCGCCCGGCGCGTGTTCGGCGACGGCGGCCGGAGCGAGCGGGGCGACCGGGGCGACCGGGGCCGGCATCGCCGGACGCATGGCCGGAACCGGGCCGGAACCGCTCAGCGGCGCACCGGAACCGTTCGCGCCCGGAAGAGCGCCGACGGCGACGGGCACACGTCCGGGCACGGCCGGGCTCGGAGCCGTGGAGGCTCCCCCGCCCGAGCCGCCGGACACGGGTGCGGCCGTACCGTCGGACGGGCGCCCGGGGGTGAGCGCGGCCGGCGCACCCGGCACCGACGGCACCGCGATCCGGTAGCCGTTCTCGATCGCGTCCCGGTAGGCGGCCCGCCGCTCGGGCGAGACGTAGTTGATGCCGTTCAGGAGGATCGACATGCCCTTGGTGGGCTCGGCCACGACCGGCTCGGCGACGTAACGGTCGGCGGTGGCGAGCGGCAGGCCGAGGGCGGCGAGCTGGGCGACACCCTGCTTCAGGGCGGCGTCCGCGTCCTTTCCGGGCCCGGCGTCCAGGGCGAGGACCGTGTGCTCGCGGTCCCCGAGGACTCGGCGAACGAGCTGGGTGAGCACCGACTTGGGCCCGAACTCGACGAACACCCGGTACCCGGCGGCGTACATCTCCTCCACGCGGGCGGCGAAGTCCACCGGGTTGATGAGCTGTTCGGCGAGGACGCCGCGGTTGGCTGCGACGTCGTCGCCGTAGACCGCGCCACGGGTGTTGGCGAAGACGGTGCCGTTCGGCCGTCCCACCTCGACCCGCTCGACGTCGGCGCGGAACGCCTCCACGGCGTGGCCGACGTACGGGGTGTGGAACGCGGCGGACACGGGCAGCCTGCTCGCCCGGAGTCCGGCCTCGGTGGCCCGCGCGACCAGGCGGTCGACCGCCTCGGTGGCGCCGCCGACCACGATCTGGTCGGGGGCGTTGCGGTTGCAGATCACCAGGTCCTTGTCCGCGGCGAGGAGTTCGGCGACGCGCTCCTCGGGCGCGGAGACGGCGGCCATCGCGCCGGCGTCGAAGCCGGCCTCGCTCGGCGGGGCCATCGCCCGGCCACGGGCGCGGGCCAGCGCGAAGAACGCCTCGTCGTCTAGGGCGCCGGCGGCCCACAGGGCGGTCAGCTCACCGAAGCTGTGGCCGAGGAACCCCTCGGCGGTGAACCCGAGTTCGGTCAGATAGCGGTACTGCCCCGCCGACAGCGCGCCGATGGCGGGCTGGGCGTAGGCGGTGGCGCGCAGCTGGGTCTCCTGTTCGGCGCGCGCGGTGTCGCCGAAGACGGGCGGCGGGAAGGCGATCCGGGACAACGGCTCGGCGCCCTCGAAGTGCCGGTTGGCGGCGTCGAAGGCGGCCCGCAACGGCGGCAGCGCCATCACGGCGGACCGGCCGAGGTTGACGTACTGGCTGCCCTGCCCGGCGAACAGCGCGGCGACCTTGCCGAGCTGGGCGGCGCGGCGGCGGAAGTGGACGCCCTTGGGGTGCGACCAGGCCTCCGCGTCGGGTCGGGAGCGCAGCTCGCCGAGCGCGAGCTCGCGCAGGGTGGCCAGCTCGGCGTCGGTGCGGGCGACGAGCGCGACGCGTGCGTGGCCCTCGGGGGCGGGGCCGCCGGTCGCGGGTGCGCCGGAGACGAGGGCCTCGGTGAGCGCGGCCGTGTCGGGGGCGTGCCACAGGTGCACCGCGGCCACGGGGTGCGTCACGCGCACGTCGTCGCCGTCGCCGTGCTCCTCCAGCACCATGTGGAAGTTGGTGCCGCCGAAGCCGAACGAGGAGATGGCCGCACGGCGCTTGGGGCGCTCCGGGGTACGGATCCAGGGCCGGGCCTCGGTGTTGACGTAGAACGGGCCCGACTCGAAGTCGATGGTGGGGTTGGGCTCGTCGACGTTGATGGTGGGCGGCAGCACCTTGTGGTGCAGCGCGAGCGCCAGCTTGATCATGCCGGCCGCGCCGGCCGCCGCCTTGGTGTGCCCGATCTGCGACTTGACGCTGCCGACGGCCGCGTACCGGGTGCTCTCGGAGGTCTCGGAGAGCACCGCGGACAGGGCGCTGAGCTCGGTGGCGTCGCCGACGGCGGTACCGGTGCCGTGCGCCTCGAAGAGTTCGATGCTCGCGGGCGAGCAGTCGGCGTCCTCGTACGCGCGGCGCAGGGCGACCATCTGGCCCTCCTTGCGCGGGGCGTAGATGGACTTGAAGCGGCCGTCGCTGGAGGTGCCGATGCCGCGCAGGACGGCGTAGATCCGGTTGCCGTCGCGCTCGGCGTCGGACAGGCGGCGCAGGGCGAGCATGCCGATGCCCTCGCCGATCAGCGTGCCGTCGGCGTCCTTGTCGAAGGGCCGGATACGGCCGGACTTGGACAGCGCGGGCGTCTTGCTGAAGCACAGGTACATGAAGATGGTGTTCTCGGCGTCGCAGCCACCGACCAGCATGGTGTCGGCGCGGCGCTCCAGCAGCTCGCTGGCGGCGGTGCGCACGGCGCCGAGCGAGCTGGCGCAGGCGGCGTCGATCGTCATGTTGATGCCGCCGAGGTCGAACCGGTTGGCGATCCGGCCGGCGACCACGTTGCCGAGCATGCCGGGGAAGGAGTTCTCCTCCCACGGGGCGTAAGCCAGGCGGAACTTGGCGACGATCTCCTCGGCGTCCCGGTCGGTCAGTCCGCAGCTTCGGACGACCTCTTTCAGGACGCCGCTCTGCAACCGGGCGGTGAGCGGCTGGGTGAGCTGGTTGGCACCGGTGATGCCGAGGACGACACCGGTACGGGACTTGTCGTACCAGGGCTGCTCGGCTCCGGCGTCCTTCAGCAGGTCGCGGGCGACGACCAGGCTGAGCAGCTGGAGGACGTCCGTGACCTCCAGGGTGTTCGGCGGGAGGCCGAACTCCAGCGGGTTGAAGGGCACGTCGGGGATGAAGCCGCCGCGCGTGGAGTACGTCTTGTCCGGGACGGTGGGGTCCGGGTCGTAGTGCTCGGCGACGTCCCAGTGATCGGCGGGGACGTCGTCGATGCAGTCGGCGGCCGAGACGACGTTCGCCCAGAAGTCCCGCAGGTTGCTGGACTTGGGGTAGAGCGCGGAGAGGCCGACGATGGCGATGGGGTCCCGGGCGAGCCGACGGTCGAGGTCGGATTCCTGTGAAGAGTTCACGGCAAGTCTCTCTGGATCTGGGCGAACAGGGACTTCGATTCGGTCGCGGTGCGGGGACCGCGGACAGCGCAGGCCCGAAGCGAGCGGCTGCGTTCCCCGGAGGGGCCCGCTACCTACGCGGAGTTCGGCCCGGCGAGCGAGCGGGGGCGCACTCGCCGGGCCGCGCGGTGGGTCCCCGGTCCGGGTCTGGACACCGGGCCGGGGTAGGGGCCCACCGGCTATGCCGCGGCCGCGCGCCGTTCGCACTCCTCGGCGATGTGGGCCGACAGGGCTTCGATGGTCGGGTGGTACCAGAGGGCGGTGGTGCCGAGCTCGAAGCCCAGCCAGCTCTCCATCTCGCCGGCGATGATCAGCGCGGCGGTGCTGTCCAGGTCGAGTTCGTCGAAGTACTGGTCCGGCGGGACCTCGGACGGTTCGACGCCCACGCGCTTGGCGATCTCCTCGATCAGCCACTTCTGGGCTTCGTCGGCCGTAATGCTAACCATTTCCGATCCTCTCCGAACGGCTTGTCGCACGCATGCCGGGACGTCGGGAAATACCCGCGCTACGCCTCTGGGGCAGACATGGGGATTGACGGGCAGAGGCCTCGACGCGGGCCGTGCCGGCAGGCTGTGAACTTAGGCCGATGCCTCACTCCGGGCAACCGAACTCCGTGTCAACAAAGGGTGATACGGCGTCGACGGCCCCGGCGGCCGGCCGGAATTGCTCCGCATTCCAGCCGCTGAGCTGCGGCGATTGCGAGGGCCCGAAGAAGGAATGACACACACGTCAGCCTCACGCAAGGCTGTCAGCGTCCGTGTCAGCCGGTCGGCCATTGCCGCGAAGGGCCGCCGATTTCTCGTGGACCGGGGAAAGAAGTCCGGCTCCACGCGTACCGCGGGCGGTGCCCCTGCTTCCCGTGCGGGGAATTCCACCGCGCCGTACGAGAGTTCCGCGAAGTCCTCGTGAATCGGGACGGGCGCGCGAATGGGGGCGAGCAGAAGAATGCGGCCGACCGCGGGTCGTGCGGGCGACCGCGTGAATAGGGGCAACCGTGTGGAGGGCGACGAGCACGCGCGAGAAAGCGGCCGGGCACACGCCCGGCCGCTCGGTACACCCGGCCGAGAGCCGGTCTCCGCACCCCTGCCGGGCGCCCGCCGTTCGACACGCGCGCCACGTTTACGAGGCCTGCGACCGAATGCCTGTGAACAGCGGCAGGGCTGTCCCTACCGCGGCAGGAACACCTTCTCCTGGGAAACGTCACCGGTGTCGGATGAGTCCACACCCCTTGAGGAAGCGGGAGACGCGGCAGACGCCTGGTCGGGCTCCTCGGGTAAATCCGACTCGTCGGGCTCGGAACCGCGCTCGGGTCCGTTTCGGTCCAGGATGGCGCGTCGGGCCTCCCAGAGCTCCTCGCTCGGTTCGACGCCGAGTTCCGCGCTCAGCCGCAGCCGCAGGTCGCCGAAGAGGCGCAGTGCCGCCGCACGGCGGCCGGTGCCGGCGAGGACCAGCATGATCCGTGCCTGCAACGCCTCGTGCAGCGGCTCCTCGGACGAGGCGACGGTGAGCTGTTCCACCGCGCAGGCGGGCCGGCCGAGGCTCAGGGCCAGGTCGGCGAAGTCGACGGCCACGTCGATGTGCCGCTGCGCGACCTGCACCACAGCGGGGTGCTGCCGCAGATGGGGCAGGTCCTGCAGGAGCCGCCCCTGCCAGCCGTTCAGCGCCTGGGCGTACAGGTCGAGCGCGGCCACCGGATCGGTGCCGGCCATGCGGGCCGCCCGGGCCGCCCGCTCCTCGAACCGACACAGGTCGAGCCCCATGCCACGGCTGTTCAGCACATAGCCGCCGTGCACGGTGCTGATATGGTCCCCGCCCGCCCCCTTGCGGTCGTCGCGCGGTGTGATGAGCCGGCGCAGCCGCGCAACGTACGTGTACACCAGGTGCCGGCGGCAGGACTGTGCCCCGTCGCCCCATAACGCGTCGGCGATCTCCTCGTGGCCGACGACCTGGTCGGGCTGGACCGCGAGCAGGCCGAGCAACATGCGCTGCTTCAGGGGCATGTCAACCGGAAGCCCCGCGCAGCGCACCGTCATCGGCCCCAACACCCGTATCTCGCACGGCATTCGGGAACTTCCCGGCCCGCGGCCGACATCGGTCACGTCGTAACCGAACACCTCTGACATGCGCTCCAGCGTGGCCGGGCGCGGTGTGACCTGGCCGCGCTCGATGTGCCGCACCGTCCTGACGCTGATCCCGGCCCGCCGAGCCACCTCGTCCTGGGTCAGTTGCGCCCGGATCCGAGCACTGCGCAGAACATCTCCCCAGCGGTCATCAGCCATCCCCCCGCCTTTCACGAGCAGTTGTGGACTGTCGCAACCGCATCTGTGATGACGACACGGAAGCGACGCACGTCGGTCAACCCCCTGGCGGAGGCCATACGGCGACGGCTGCTCAAGTATGGAGATTTGGCGGCGTGTGCGAAGAGTTGGAAATCAGCCGTGACTAGCTCGTAGAGGCGGAAAAGCAACTACGGGAATTAGAAGTCACCCTGGTGAGCCGCACTGGTGAGCCGCATCGCTACCGTGACAACGATGACCGTGGGGGCGCGCAGGCGCCGGTCAGGGCACCGGATTTCGCCCCTGGGACACGTCGGACAATCCTCACCCACCCGTGGGGTCCGCCCTCCGGGCGGACCGCGGGACCGGCGCCGGCGACGGGATCGGCATCACGGGCCCCCGCCCGGAATTCACCCACGAACGGCGCGCGTCCGTTCACACCAGTACCCGATCCGCCCCCCACCCGACGACGACCGAGCGCAGGGTGCGCTCGTAGCAGTCGACGGTCTTCACTCCGGGCGGTTCCTGCCCCGCGATCTCCAGTGACACCAGACCGTGCGCCGTCGCCCAGCACGCCAGCGCGATGGCCTCGGCGTCGAACTCCGCCGTGAACTGTCCCACCGACTGCCCCCGGCGCACCGCGTCGACAAGTGGCTGGTAGGTCTCGAGCACCTCTCCCTGGCGCTCGTCGGTGGGCTCGAAGCTGCTGGTGCGGGCGGAGAAGAGGATCGCGTACAGATGCGGGTTGGCGACGGCGTACTCGCGATAGGCGAGACCCAGCCGGATGACGTCTCCGGCCGGGTCGGGCGTCTGCTGCACCGTCGCGAGGCGCGCGACGAAGAGGCGGGCGGCCTCCTGCAGGAGGCTGTCGAGCAGTCCCGACTTGTTGCCGAACAGCGAGTACACCGCCGTGGTCGAGGTTTTCACGTCCGCCGCGAGCTGCCGCAGGCTCAACGCCGTCGGGCCACGGTCGAAGACCGTGGCGGCCGCACGGTGGAGCAGGCGCTGACGGAGTGCTTCGTCATGTGTCTTTGGCCTGGCCATCATCCCTCAACGTTACCGCAACAGCGTTTTCATTGAGCCCCCCAAGCCGTGTCAGGTTGCCGTCAGGATGCCGGGCCAGCCGCCGAGCTCCATGTCAGCGAATTTTTTCGACGCATCTTCGCAGGTCAGAGACGGTAACTTGATGATCGTTCAGTTAGACAGCGTCTAATAGGGCTGGAGGAGGCGATAAAAACGGTGTTACGTTTGCGGCGGCGCCAGATCCGGGCCGCGGTATGCGGCACGCTCGCGATCGATCTAGGGAGACCCATGTTTGAGGGGTTGGGGCGTTTCATTCACCAGAGGCGGAAGCCTCTACTGGTTCTGACGTTGCTGTTCGCCGTACTCGCCGGTGCCTACGGCGTCGGCGTCTTCGGCGACATGAAGCCCGGCGGATTCGAGGATCCGGGCTCGGAGAGCCGGAAGGCGGCGCGGCTGGCCGAGCAGGCCTTCCCACAACGAGCACCCGACGCGGTGATCGTCTACCGCGACGACGACCGGACGGTCGACGACGCGTCGTTCCGGGACGCGGTCGTCAAGCGCATGGAGTCGTTGCCGAAGTCCGAGGTCACCGGCTACGCGCACTTCTGGATGACCAAGATGCCGGAGCAGGTGAGCCGGGACCGGCACGCCACCTACGTCGCCATGAACCTCCGGGGCAGTGACGACAACGGCAAGGAGGAGTCGTACAAGGCGATCAAGGACAAGCTCGCGGTGCCGGGTCTGACGACCCTGCGCGGCGGGCCCGTCCCCACCGGCCACCAGGCCGGCGACGAGATCGGCAAGGACCTCGGCATGGCCGAGGGGCTGTCCTTCCCCGTGCTGTTCATCCTGCTGGTGGTCGTCTTCGGCGGCCTGGCCGCGGCCAGTCTGCCGCTGGTGGTCGGCGGTCTGTCGATCCTCGGTTCCATGGCCGTACTGCGGGTGATCGCACAGATCACCGATGTCTCGGTGTTCGCCATGAGCCTGGTCACGGTCCTCGGCCTCGCGGTCGCCATCGACTACGGCCTGCTGATCGTGAGCCGCTACCGCGAGGAGCTGGAGCGCGGCCACGCCGGCGAGGAGGCCCTCGCACGCACGGTGGCCACCGCCGGGCGCACCGTGGTCATCTCCGGCATCACGGTCGCGGTGGCGCTGGCCGGCATGACCTTCTTCCCGTTCGGGTTCCTGAAGTCCATGGCGTACGGCGGTGTGGCCGCGGTCGTGCTGTCGGTGTTCTTCTCGCTGATCGCGCTGCCCGCCGCGCTCGCGGTGATGGGCCAGAAGGTCAACGCCCTGTCGCTGCGCCGCAAGAAGGCCGCCGCGCCGACCGGCCAGGGTGCCTGGTACCGGCTGGCGCACGGTCTGATGCGCCGCCCGGCCGTGGTGGGCCTCGGCACACTGGCAGTCCTCCTGGCTCTCGCGCTGCCGTTCCTGCGGATCGAGTTCGGCGCCAACGACGCACGGCAGCTGCCGAACAGCGCCGAAGGGCGCAAGGTGCACAACACCCTGGAGCGCGACTTCGACAGCGACGCCGCCAAGTCCATCGACGCGCTGCTGACGCTCAAGGGTGCCGCCACCTCCAAGGAGCAGGGCGCCGCTCTGCAGGCCTACGCCGAGAAGCTGGGCAGCACCAAGGGCGCGAAGGGCGCGCAGATCACCGGGGCCACGGGCAGGACGGCCCGCGTGTCGGTCACGTTCGAGGGCACCGCGGTCTCCACGGAGGCCCGCGACCTGGTGAACCGGCTCAAGGACGTGCCCGCGCCGCCCGGTGCCAAGGTGTACCTCGGCGGTGAGACGGCGGTGTTCGACGACACGCTGGACGCGCTCGGCGGGGTGCTTCCGTGGATGCTGCTCTACATCGCGGTGGCGACGTACATCCTGCTGTTCCTCTCGTTCGGTTCGGTGCTGCTGCCGCTGAAGGCGATCGCGATGAACCTGCTGTCGCTGTCGGCGACCTTCGGTGTGCTGGTCTGGCTCTTCCAGGACGGCCATCTGCAGGACGTGCTGCGCTTCGACCCGACGGGCAGCATCGAGCCCAACATGCCGATCATGCTGTTCGCGCTGATCTTCGGCCTCTCCATGGACTACGAGGTGTTCCTCGTGTCCCGGATCCGCGAGCAGTACGACCTGCTGGGCGACCCCACGGCCGCCGTGGCCACCGGGCTGCAGAGCATCGGGCGGCTGATCGCGAGCGCCGCGCTGCTGATGATCGTGCCGCTCGCGGCGATGGCGACCAGCGGTGTGCTGACCATGAAGCTGTTCGGCGTCGGCATGGTGATCGCGATCCTGCTGGACGTGGCCGTGGTCCGCATCCTGCTGGTGCCGGCCGTCATGAAGCTGATGGGCAGGGCCGGTTGGTGGGCCCCGGGTCCGCTGGCCCGGTTCTACACCAAGTACGGCATCAAGGAGACCGACGGAGTGCCCGCGGCATCGGAATCGCCGGAGCGCGTCCCCGTCGCAGGCTGACCTTCCCTCCGAGGGGCCGAAGTGCCGATCCCCCGCGGCACTTCGGCCCCGCTCCATGCCGGCGGAACTGGAGCCCGGAACTCCGCTCGGACGCTCAACAACCCACTCCCGCAAGGGAATTCACCACTTGTCCCGCCCGCCGGTGCTTGACGTGCCGTGTCGGGCTTCCGCTACAGTCGTAACGTCTGTTAGACATCGTCTAACAGCCGTCCAAGCCAAGGACCTGGAGGACCGGATGGCCGCGGAAAAGGCCGCACTCGGCGCGATTCTCCGCCCGATCAAGGGAAGGCTGCGGTGGGCGATCGCGGCGCAGGCCGTTTCGGCGGCCGCGGGCGTCGTGCCCTTCATCGCCATCGCCGAACTGGGCCGGATACTGCTCGACGACGGCCCCGACCGTGACGGTGACGCCTGGACCGTCACCGCGATCGGCGCCGGCGCCCTGCTGATCCGGCTGGTCTTCCTGCTGGCATCGGGCGCCGTCTCCCACTTCGCGGACAACGAACTCCAGCTGCACATCCGGCGCGGTCTCGTCGACCGCCTCGGCCGGGTGCCGCTGGGGTGGTTCTCGTCCCGCAACTCCGGCCAGGTGAAGAAGGCCGTGCAGGACGACGTGGAGGCGATGCACCATCTGATCGCCCACTCGATGCTCGACATGACCGCGGCGACCGTCGTCCCGGCGACCTCGCTGGCGTACCTGTTCTGGGTGGACTGGCGGATGACGCTGGTGACGATCACACCGCTGATCGTCGGGCTGTCGCTGTACAGCGCCACCATGGCCGGGATGTCCAAGCACCTGCCCGAGTACGACCGGGCGATGGGCCGGATCAACGGCAGCGCCGTCGAGTTCGTGCAGGGCATCGCGGTCGTCAAGACCTTCGGCCAGACCCGCCGGGCGCACCGCGAGTTCGCCTCGGCGGCCGACGACTTCTCCTCGTTCTTCCGGTCCTGGGTCAAGTCGACCCAGAGCTCCAAGGCAGCCGCCGAGATCGTGCTGTCGCCGGTCGCGGGGCTCGTGGCCACGCTGGTCGGCGGCGCGCTGTTCGTCACCCAGGGCTGGCTCGACGCCGTGGACCTGCTCCCCTTCGCGCTCATCGGCGTCGGCCTGACCGCGCCGATCCTCTCGCTGTTCTACTCGAGCTACGACCTGCGCATCGCCAAGGGCGCCGCCGAACGCGTCACCGAGATCCTCGACACCGAGGAGCTCCCGGTGCCGGACGACCCGAGCGTCCCGGTCGACAACCACGTCAGCTACCGGGGCGTGCGCTTCAGCTACGACGGCAAGCAGGACGCCGTCGCCGGCGTCGACCTGGAGCTCGCCCTGGGCACGGTCACCGCGCTGGTCGGACCGTCAGGCTCGGGCAAGAGCACCCTGGCCACGCTGCTGCCCCGGTTCGGGGACGTGACCGGCGGCGCGATCCGCATCGGGGGCGTCGACATCAGGGAGATGCCGCTCGAGGACCTGTACCGCCGGGTCGCGTTCGTCTTCCAGGACGTACGGCTGACCCAGGACACCGTCGCCGAGAACATCCGTATGGCGCGGCCCGACGCGAGTCTCGACGAGGTGCGCGCCGCGGCCCGGGCGGCCTGTGTCGACGACGTGATCGAGGCGCTGCCGCAGGGCTACGACTCGGTGATCGGGCAGGACGCACGGCTGTCCGGCGGTCAGGCGCAGCGCGTCTCGATCGCCCGCGCCCTGCTCGCGGACACCCCGGTGATCGTCCTCGACGAGGCCGCCGCCTACGCCGACCCGCACTCCGAGGCCGCCGTGCAGGACGCCCTGTCCGAGCTGACCCGGGGCAAGATCGTGCTGATGATCGCCCACCGCCTGTCCAGCGTCGTCGGCGCCGACCAGATCGCGGTGCTGGAGGACGGCAAGATCGTCGAGCGGGGCAGGCACGAGGAACTGGTCGCCGCGGACGGCAGGTACGCCCGCATGTGGCACGCCCACGAGCGCACGGCCCGGTGGCAGCCGCACGGCCCGGCGCCGGACAGCACGGCCCTGACGGACATCGCGGCCGCGTCGGCCACGAGCACCGCGAGCGTCGTGGGCACCGCGACAGGAGGCAACAGCTGATGATCCGTCAACTCATCGACGTGGTGGGCCCCGAGCACGCCCGGCCTCTGCGCAGGATGGTCACCGGTCTGGTGGTGGGCGCGGTGCTGCAGGGCATCGCCTTCGCCCTGCTCGTCCCGATCCTCCAGGCACTGCTCGGCTCCGACCCGGACGAGGTCTGGCCCTGGCTCTGGGCGATGCTCGGGGTGTCGGTGCTGTACTGCCTGGCCTACTACGACAGCATGCGCACCGGCTTCGACGCGGGCGCGGCGCTCTCCAGGAGCCTGCACCACCGCATCGGCGACCGGGTGTCCTCGCTGCCGCTCGGCTGGTTCGCGCCGGAGCGGGTGGGTCAGCTGGGGCAGCTCGCCACCAAGAGCGTCATGGACATCATGGGTGTGCCGGCACATCTGCTGCGCCCCCTGGTGACCAGCTATGTCACGCCGGTGACGGTGGTCGCGCTGATGTATCTCTTCGACTGGCGCCTCGCGCTCGCCGCCACGCTCACCGTGCCGGTGATCGTCGCGGTCTACCGGTGGAGCACCCGACTGACCCGCGCCGCCGACGAGGTCCGCACCGCCGCACACGCCGAGACGGGCGGCCGGGTGGTCGAGTTCGCCCAGCTCCAGCCGGTGCTGCGGGTGTTCGGCCGCAGTGGCGCGCACTCGGACACCCGGCTCGACGACGCGTTGCGCACGCAGACCGAGGCGTCCCGCCGCTCCCTGGTCACCGGGGTGCCGGGGCTGATCAGCTTCGCGCTGGTGATCCAGGCGGCGTTCACCGTCATCCTGGTCACCGGCACCTATCTGGCGCTGGACGGCAGCCTGGACGTCGCCAAGCTGCTGGCGATCCTGGTGCTCGCGGTGCGCTTCACCGAGCCGATCGCCGAGACCGCGGTGCTCGGCTCGACCCTGCGCACGGCCCGTTCGGCGCTCGACCGGGTCGCCGATCTGCTGGCGCAGCCCGTGCTGCCCCCCGCCGACGACCCGCGCGTGCCCGACGGCAACGACGTCGAGTTCCGTGAGGTCGACTTCGGCTACGACGGCAAGCCGGTGCTCCACGACGTGTCCCTGACCCTGGCCGAGGGCACGATGACCGCGCTGGTCGGACCGTCCGGCTCCGGCAAGACCACGATCGGCAAGCTGATCCCGCGGTTCTGGGACGTGGACTCGGGCGTGGTGCGCGTGGGCGGTGTGGACGTGCGGGACATCGAGCCGGAGGAGCTGATGTCCCGGATCTCGGTGGTGTTCCAGGACGTGTACCTCTTCGAGGGCACCATCGTGGACAACATCCGCGTCGGGCGCCCCACGGCGAGCGACGCCGAGGTCCGCGAGGCCGCGCGGCTCGCCCGGGTCGAGGAGATCGTGCACCGGCTGCCCGACGGCTGGGACACGAAGGTCGGCGAGGGCGGCGCACTGCTCTCCGGTGGTGAGCGCCAGCGGGTGTCGATCGCCCGCGCCATCCTCAAGGACGCGCCGATCGTGCTGCTCGACGAGGCCACCGCCTCGCTCGACCCGGAGAACGAGCAGGCGGTCCAGGACGCGCTGAGCGCCCTGACCGCCGGGCGCACTCTGCTCGTCATCGCCCACCGGCTGCAGACCGTGGCGGCAGCCGACCAGATCCTGTTCCTCGACGAGGGGAGGATCGTCGAGAACGGCACACACGCGCGTCTCGTCGCCGCCGGCGGCCGGTACGCGTCGTTCTGGGCCGAGCGCAGCAGGGCGGAGGGATGGCGTCTCGCCCGACAGAACACCCGATGAAAAGTCGCCTCGGGTAAGCAACCATTTCACCGTTCAACGAAAAGTTTCCAGCCGCCCCGGGGCGGCAACTCGCTCGGGCATAAAGAATTGCCGGTCGAAGTTGCCGCCCCGGACGTGAAGCCGGGTTCCGAATGGCCGCGTCACCAGGCATTTCAATAGATCGAAGCCCTGCGAAACAAATTCCAGATTCCCTTCCGTCGAGTTGTCCTATAATCATTCTTGACCGGGACTGGAGCGAACTTGCCGATCGACGGAGCGACTCCCCTGGGCAGTCGAGCATACGCCCAAGGATCGGTTCCTCTTCCTGCGGCAGGATTTTCACCGAACGGTCATGGGCAACCTCCCGATGAAATTCGGACATTGATCACTACGTGTTGACATTATTCGAGCGGGGGTTTGAAGCGGATGTCAACGGATAATTCCTTTCACTGGCCAATAACCGCGCGTGAAAACGAACTGCGCGCCAGCAGAACAGCCGTCGTGAGCGGCGGTGGCGCTTTACTGGTGGGCCCCACGGGCGTAGGCAAGAGCCGCCTGTTGTCCACCGCACTCCAACAGGCGGCCGACGAGGGCAGAATGGTCCTCTCGGTCGGCGGAGCGAGCTGGATCAGCGGAACCAGGGCTCGGGGATTCGGCTCGCTCGCCGAATGCCTCGGATCCCTCGATCCGTCCACTCTGGTGGGCAGCGCGTCCGACCGTCCCCTCGTGGGCATCGACGACGCCCACCTGGTCGACGCCGTCGCCGGCGACCGACTGCACCGGCTGGTCGCCGCCGGACGCCTCAGCGTCCTGGCCACCGCCCGGCAGGACGCGTCCGCACCGCCCGGAATAGACAAACTCTGGGTGGAGCGGCTCGTCGAACACATAGAGGTGGCGCCCTTCGACAGCACCGCACTGGGCAGCGTCCTGCACGCCCGGCTGGGCGGCCACATCGACACCTCGACGCTGGAGCGGCTGTGGGCCGCGACCCACGGCAACGCCCTGATGCTGCGCGAACTCGTCGAGCACGCCCTGGAGGACGAGTCCCTGACCTGCGTCAACGGGACCTGGGTGTGGGGCGGTCTGACCGAGCGCCCGGGCAAGCGGCTCTCCGACGTCATCCGGGTCGGACTGCGCGATCTCAGCCACGACGAGCACGAACTGGTCCACATGCTCGCCGTCGCCGAGCCGCTGGAGGCCGAGATCGTCACCTCCTTCGGCCTCGCCAAGGCGGCCGAGTCGCTCGACCTGCGCGGCATCATCAGCGTCGAGCGCACCCGCGCCCGGGTCCGGCTGCGTCTCGCCATACCCCTCAGCCGGGTCGTGGTGGCGTCGCGGATGTCCGACCTCACCGCCCAGCGGCTGCGCCGTCAGGTCGCCGACGCGCTGGAACGCACGGGTGCCCGCCGCGAGGACGACATCCTGCGCATCGTCTCGCTGCGCATGGAGGCCGGACTCGTCCCCGGGCGCGAACAGCTGCTCACCGCGGCCCGCACCGCGATCCGGCGCAAGGACAACACGCTTGCCGAGCGCCTGTGCCTGCTCGCGCTGCGGGACTCCCCCTCGGAGGCGGAGACGTCCTTGTTCGACCCGGTGCCGCAGTCGGCCCGGTACGGCGCGGGGCTGCGCCGGGTCCTGGCACGCGTCGGGAGCGACCCGGCGAACGCGACCGACTGTGTACGGGCGGCTCTGCTGCTCGGCCAGGTGCTCGTCGGCAAGGGCGACCACGAGGACGCCGAGACGGTCCTCGCCACGGCCCTGGACTCCGGTGTCGAGGTACCGCTCGACGAGTACGTCGTCGCCACGCACGCCCGGGTGATCAACATGGCGTGGAGCCTCAGGCGCGTCGCCGACGCCGGCCGCGTGCTGGCCACCGCCATCGCGGCCATCGGCCCCGAGCACGCCGGGATGCTGCACGCCACCCGGGCCATGATCGCCGTACTCTCGGACCAGTTGCAGAGCGCGGTCGACATAGGGGACTCGGTGCTGTGCGACGAGTCCGCCGACCTGCCCGTCACCCAGACGCTGCTGCCGACGGTGACGTTCGCGCGGACCGAACTCGGCGATCCGGCGGGCGCCTTGGCGCTCCTGGACCGCTACCGCGAGGTCTCCCTGGACTGGGACACCGACGCCATGCTCCTCGCCAACGCCGTCTCCGCGCGCTGCTCGTACCTCCTCGGCAACCTCAGGGGGGCCGCCGAGGAGCTCGACGCAATCCACCGCGACGCCGCCGACCGGCAGCCGGTGCTGATGCAGAGCGTCCTCGACCGGGCCCGGCTGCTGCGGCTGCTGGGGCAGCCCGAGCACGCGGTGATCCTGCTGCGGCAGTCGCTCGCGGTGGAGACGACGCACGAGTTCCCCGCGACCAAGGCCTGGCCGCTGGCCCAACTGGCGGGCGCGCTCGCCGAGTCGGGCCGCCACGCGGAGGCGCTGCGCACCCTGGTCGAGGTCCGCTCGGTGCGCAGCGAGATCCTCTCCTCCCCCATCGCGGAGGACGAGATCGAGTACGAGAGCGCTCTCGTACTCGCGCACACGGGCGACCACTCCGGGGCCGTCGCGCAGGCCCGGGAGGTCGTCGAGCGGGCCGGTGCCGCGGGCCGCCTGGTCCGGGCCGTGTTCGCGCTGCACCTCGCGGCGCGGATCACGGACGGCGCCGCGCTCCGTTTCCGCGACCAGGCCCTGCTGCTGGCGGCACGCAACACCGGTGGCATCGTCCGGGTGATCGCCGACCACGTCCGGGCGCTCGCCGACGGCGACGGCAACGCGCTGACCAAGGTGTCCGAGCAGTTCAGCGACATGGGCGCGCTGCCGCTCGCCGCGGAGGCCGCTGCCCTGGCGGTCCGTGCCCACCGGGCATCGGGGCAGCGCCGCAAGGGCCGGGAGGCGTGGGCCGCCTGCCGGGAGCTGCTGCGCGGCTGTGACTCCGGGCTGCCGCCGTGGACGGACCGGGAGAGTACACAGGAGCGGGACGTCGCGCCGCTCACCCCGCGCGAGCGGGAGGTCGCCGCGCTCGCCTCGACCGGCCTGTCCAACCGGGACATCGCCGATCGTCTGGTGGTCTCCGTCCGCACGGTCGAGAACCATCTGCACCGCATCTACCACAAGCTGGGCATCACCGCCCGCAGTGACCTCGGACGGGGTCTGGAAGCGGTGATCGCGCGCACGGAGAGCACCCCTCTCACGGCGCCGCTGCAGCTGATGCGGCCCGCCGGGGCGGAGCGGGTCGCCTGACGCCCGTCACGACGGTGCCCCCGCGAGGGATTCCTCGCGGGGGCACCGTCGTTCGGCTTGGGGGTTCACAGCCCTGGAGCGGGCAGCACTCCCTGGCGCACGAAGTAGTCCACGTAGGCGCCGAACACCTTGTCGTCGATGACCGGGCAGGTCACGTCGGTGCCCTTCAGCCGCTCCCGGGTGAGCTCGTCCGAGAACTCCGCCAGTTCCGTCTTCTCCGTGTCCACCAGGACGCGCATCAGCGGGACCATGGAGTTGTTGACGTCCGCCGAGACGGCCTTCATCCACCGCAGGGTGCTGAGCTCCGTCAGCTCGTACCCGGCGGCGCGCAGCAGCCTCAGCAGGTCCGCGGCGTCCAGCGAGCCGGGGCTGACCTGGTGGTAGACCCCGCCCAGCGCCTGCGGGTCCCGGGACAGGGCGACGATGGCCCGGCTGACGTAGTCGATCGGGACCATGTTCATCCGCAGCCGGAACTTCCGCGGGTAGCAGCCGGCCTGGATGGAGCCCTTCATGAACCGCCACACGAAATCGTTCGGCTGGCAGGCCCCGGTGCTCGAGTCGCCCCACACCTGACCGGGGCGGTGGATCGTCACCGGTACGCCCCGGCGCCGGGCCTCCAGCACCAGCTGCTCGGCGACCCACTTGCTCTTGGTGTAGCCGAGCGCCAGGTCCTCGGGGGGCCCGCTGCGGTCGAGTTCGCCACGCGGGGTGCCGTCCTCGGCCGGCAGGAACACCCCGGTGGTGGAGACGTGGTGGAGGGTGGCCCGGGCCTCGCCCGCGAACCGCAGGATCTCGTGGGTCGCGTCGACGATGGCCTTGCGCAGCCACTTGTAGACGGTGAGGAAGTTGACCTTGGCCGCGGAGTGGTAGATCGCGTCGACCCGGCCCGCCAGTTCGGCGTAGGCCTCCTCGGTCATGCCGAGGCGGGGCTTGGCGACGTCCCCGTTGTGCACCCTCACCCGGTCCAGGTCGAGGCCGTCCAGCAGCTCGTACCCGCGCAGGTTCTCCTTGAGCCGGTCCAGGCCCGCGCCGGGGTCCGCGCCGCGCACCAGGCAGTGCACGACGAGGCCGTGTGCCAGCAGGTCCCGCAGCAGGAATGCCCCGAGGAAGCCCGTCGCGCCGGTGAGCAGCACCTCGGACACCTCATGCGGTTCCGGTGCCTCGAAACCGGTGATGTCCTCGGCCAGCACGATGTCGGCTGCGAACTCCTCGGCGACTCCTTTGAGCGTCGTCGAAGTCATGACGTATGTACGTTCCTTCCCGGTGGCGTTCCGACTCCCGGCACCGTCGCCGGGAATACCGCCGCGGTCGGTGTTACGCCGCGACGGCCTTTGCTATGGCCTCGCCGAGCAGCGAGAGCGCTTCCTTGACGTCCTGGTCGGTGGCGACGATCGGCGGGAGCAGCCGGATCGTGGTGGGCCGGCTGATGCAGGGCGAGACGACGAGGCCGGCCTGGGCGAGCCCGGTCAGCACGTCGCCCGCCATCTCCGGCGAGCGGAAGTCCATGCCCCACAACAGGCCTCGGCCGCGCACCTCGACCAGCGCGTCCGGGTACTGACGGCGCAGGTCGGAAAGGCCCTCCTTCATCGCCGCGGCGACCCGGGCCCCGTTCTCGGCCTGCCCCTCGATGGCGTCGAGCGCCGCCGGGATCACCGCGGTGCCCAGCGGGTGACCGCTGAAGGTGGCGGTGTGCAGCAGCGGGTCCGAGAGCAGCGGCGCGTAGAGCCGGTCGTTGCAGACGGCCGCCGAGACCGGCACGATGCCGCCGCCCAGCGGTTTGCCGAGCAGTACGCCGTCCACCGGGAGCCCGGCGTCCAGGGCGACCGACCGGGGTCCGCAGCGGCGCAGGCCGACCTGGATCTCGTCGGCGATGACCAGCGCGCCGTGCGCGTGGGCGTCCTCGCACCACCGCGCGAGCACGGTCTCGTCGAGCAGCCGTACGCCGTTCTCGGCCTGCACCGGCTCGAAGATCACGGCCGCCACGTCGTGCTCCCGTACGACCTTCGCGACCGCCTCCGGATCGTCCGGCGAGACGTGCACGACCCCCTGGAGGAGCGGCTCGATGCCCTTCTTGAAGCGGGGGTTGTCGGTGAGCGCGAGGGCGCCGAGGGTCTTGCCGTGGAAGGCGCCCTCGACCGCGATCACCGTCATACGGCCCGTGGCCATGCGGGCGAGCTTGACGGACACCTCGACGGCGTCCGCCCCGCCGCAGCCGAAGAACACCCGGTCGAGGCCGCCGCCCAGGTAACCGGTCAGGGTCTCCGCGGCCAGCGGCGGCACCGGGCTCTGCACGGTCCGCGTGGACGCGGGCATCAGGTCCAGCTGGGCACGGACCGCGGACACGACCGCGGGGTTGCGGTGCCCGAGCAGGGCGACCGCGTAACTGCCGAAGTCCAGCACGGACCGGCCGTCCGACAGGGTCACGCGGCTGCCCTCGGCGGCCGCCTCGACGGCACCCTGGCCGGTGAATTTCCCGGCCACGGAGAGCGCGGGGGAGAAATGGCGCTTCACACGCCGGAACGTTTCCTTGGCGGTCTCCTTGGCACTTACATCGACACTGCCCTCGGCGCTGGCCTCGGCACTGACTGCCGAACGTCGCTCAAACATGTTCTTCCGCCCCCTCACTGGGTCTGGTCGACGATTCCCTGCTGGTAACTCTCGAGGGCCTTCGCCACCGCGGGGTGGATCATTTCCTCCACCATGGGAAGGCCGATGTCGAATTCCACGTTGAGTTCGAGCGCCGTACCCGCCTCGTCCTCGTGGATCTGCCAGTAGCCCTGGTAGTGGGCGAGGTCGCCGTCGGTCTGGCGGAACTCCCAGCGACGCCGCTCCGGGTCGAGGACGTCCTCCTGGTCCCACTCCATCTCGGAACCCTTGAGCTCGACGATCCAGCTGCTGGTGCGGCGGCCGCTGTCCTCGCCGGTGACCGTCACCTCGTTGACGCCCTCCATGAAATCGGGGAACGCCTCGATGTCGCGCAGCACCTTCCACACCTGATCCGGTGTTCCGGCACCCCTGCGCGTGGTGTGCAGTACGGCCATGGAAATCCCCTTCTCGAAAATTTCTGGAAACGCGAATTACCGCCCCGCGGCGCACCGCAGTTTAGGGTCGAAAACCACTCGACGGAGCGGCTGAATGCCTTCACCTGACATGAAATTGACACCCTGACAGGCGAACGCGCCCGCACTTGACAAAGGCGGGCGCCACGAACGCCGTACGGCGTCCCGTCACGCGGAATCCCGGCTCTGGCTCAGGGTGCGTTCCTCCATGAGGGCCATCAGCCGCCTCACCTCCGACCGCAGCTCGTCCTGCTGCGAGGTCAGCTCCTCCACGCGCCGGCGCAGCCGCAGCAGCTCGTGGCCGGGTACGCCACCTGGTGCGACACCCGCCGCGACGCCTGGTGCGACGCCGGGGCGGCCGTCCGGCTCCCGGTCGCCGGGGCGGCCGACGGGCGGCTCCGTGAGCGTGTGCTCGGCGGCGAGGAGCCCGGTGCGGCCGTGCGCCGCGTCACTGAGCAGCCGTACGTTGCCGGGGCGGCCGACGGGCGCGCCCGTGCCGCCATGCTCCGCGCTCCGGCGGTGCCCGGCCATGTCCTTCACGGCCCGTGCCTCGCCCTGCCGCCCACAGCGCTGCAGCGAGAGCACGAGCTGGTCGCGGAACCGCTTGCGGAGCGGGTGGGCCGCCACCAGTTGCTCCAGCTGGTCCACGACCTGGCGGTGCTGGCCGAGACTCAGCGTGGCGTCGCACAGGTCCTCCAGGGCGAGCAGCCGCTCCTCCTCCAGCCGGGCCGCGGCGGCCACACACAGCGGGCCGTGCGAGCCCCCCTCCAGCGCGGGGCCGCGCCACAGGCCCAGGGCCCTGCGCAGCAGCACGGACGCGGTACGCGGGTCGGCCTCCAGCTGCCGCCCCGCGCGCGCGACCTGAAGCCGGAACTGCACGCTGTCCAGCTCCTCCGGCCGGGCCTGCAGCAGATAGCCCTGGCCGCGTGCCACCAGGCGCGGGCAGCTCGCACGCGCGGGCTCCACCTCGATCAGCTGCTGGCGCAGCCGCGAGACGTGTGCCTGCAGCGCGTTCCCCGCCTTGTCCGGTGCGTTGTTGCCCCACAGCTCGAAGATCAGCTCGTCGGTCGGCACCGGCGCCCCCGCGCGCACCAGCAGCGCGCCGAGCAGCACCCGCTGCTTGGGACTCGACAGCTGGACACTCCGCTGCCTGACGTCGTCGTAGATCCCAGGGGGTCCCAGTACCCGGAACTGCATGAGAAACCTCCACCCGCTCGTCGCGGCCCGCACCGCGCGGCGTAACGAGGTCATCACGGGCCGGTGCCCCGCGACATGAGTACTCAGGTACTCCAAACCTCCGCCGGAAACCGTGTCCTCGGTCACACCGTCCGGCCGCCGTGGCGGCCCGGGGGCCGGTGGGGGGCCGGAAGGTGAGTGCCGGTTACTCACGTGCACGCACGACCGCCCGTGGTCGGCTGGAGCTCAGGCAGCGTGACGACGAAGGGAGTGGAGGGCATGGCCCACTGGGATGCCGAGACCGCGGTCGTGGGGCTCGGAGCATGGGGAGCCGCGGCGTTGTGGCGGCTGGCGGCGCGGGGCGTCGACGTCCTGGGACTCGAACGCTTCACGCCGGGGCAGGCGCCCGGCTCGTCGCACGGCGGCTCTCAGCTGTTCCGGCTGGCATGCCCGGAGCATCCGGGGCTGATCCCGCTGGCCCACCGGTCGAGGGAGCTGTGGGCCGAACTGGAGGACGCCGGGCAGACGAAGCTCTTCGTGCCCTCGGGCGGACTGCTGATCGGCCCGGAACACGGGCGCGTCGCCGGCGGCACCCTCCGCACGGCCCGGGAGTACGGAGTCAGGGTCCGCACCTTCACGGCCACCGCACTGCGCATCCAGTACCCACGCCACGTCGGCCTGCCGCGCCACCACATCGGCGTATGGGATCCGCACGCGGGGCTCCTGCGCGCGGAGCACGCCGTACGGACCACGGTGACGCTCGCCCGGAACGCGGGCGCACGCGTGCACACCGACACCCGCGTCACCTCCGTCGAGCTGGTGCCCGGCGGTGTTCATCTGCACACCCCGCACGGTCTGGTGAAGGTGCGCCAGGTCGTTCTGGCCGTCGGAGCCCGGCTCCCGGCGCTGCTGCCCGGGCTGCCGCTGGACACGGTGCGCACACCCGTCACCTGGTTCCGGCCGCTCGAGTCCGACGGCGACTTCGAGCTGGAGGGCTTCCCCGCCTTCGTGCGCGAACTGGACGACGGCCGGGTGCTGTGGGGCAGCGGCCTGGAGGGCGGCCACGACGTCAGGCTCGGCCTTGAGGACCCGGGGGCGGCCGCCAAGCCGGTCGAGCCCGAGGACGACGACCGCTCGGTGACGCCCGACGACTGGCAGGACCTGGCGCGCCTGCTGCCCGCCAAGGTGCCCGGCCTGCGGCCCCTGCCCGCCCGGATCGCGATGGGTCTGCGGACCCGCACCCCGGACGGGCAGTTCGTGGTCGGACGCCCCGGGGACGACGCGCGCGTGGTCGTCGCGGCCGGCGGCAACGCGCACGGCTTCGCCCACGCGCCCGCCATCGGCGAGGCCCTGGCGGACCTCGTACAGGGCGAGCCGACGAAGGTGCCGCTCGGCTTCCTGTCCCCGGACCGGTTCGACTGAGGCTTGCCTCACCTGAGGCGGAGGGCCCGTTCCTCGGGCGGCCGTTCAGCCCTGGGCCCTGGCAGCGACCCGGCCCCCCTCCGGCTCCAGGGCCTTGCGGCGGATCCGCTCGCCGACCCGGGCGACCAGCGTGCGCGGGCGCCGGGGCATCAGGTGCGCCATGAGGGCGTTGCCGAGTCCCGGCGTCACGTACGCCCGGTCCCGTTCGAGGGCCTTCAGCGCGGCCCGGACGACCGGCTCGGGCATATGGAACCGGCCGGTGACGGCGGCGTTCCGGGTATTGATCACCTCGAAGAACCGGGTCTCGACCGGCCCCGGATGCGCCGGCCGCGCCTGGCCGCAACGCTACACAGGGGCATGGGCCCACGCCCGCGCCCTGACACCGACTGACGTCAGCGTGCCCGTCCGCAGGCAACCGCCCCGACGTCAACCGCACAGCCACCGCCACCGCCCCGAGCCCACGTGTTCCGCGACATGACCGCCATAGGCCCTGGCGACCCGCCGCGACCGGCTCAGCCCGCCGCGGCGAGGACCAGCGGAAGAACCCCTTCGCCGCCTGCCCGGCGGAGCAGACGGGCCGCGACCGCGAGGGTCCAGCCGGAGTCGGTGCAGTCGTCCACGAGCAGGACCGGGCCGGGAGAGCCCGCCAGGGCACCGGCGAGTTCCTCGGAGACCGTGAAGGCGCCGAACAGCGACTTCAGGCGCTGCGCGGAGTTGCTGCGTCGTGCCGCGTGCGCACCGCCCGGCCCGGTGTAGGTCAGGGTGCCCAGGAAGGGGAGGCGGCCGACGGTCGCGATCCCTTCGGCGAGGGATCCGACCAGCTGCGGGCGGGCCAGGGACGGCACGGCGACGACTCCCACCGGCCGGGCGGAGGCATCCGGGACATCCGGGGCCCAGCCGCCCGGAGAGCGCGCCCAGTCGGCGAGGACCGCCACCGCGGCCCGCAGGACGTCGTCGGGGACCGGCCCGTCGGGCGCGTTCTCGGCCAGCAGCGGGCGCAGCCGGTTGCCCCAGCCGATGTCCGAGAGCCTGCCCAGGGCACGCCCGGTGGCGCACTGCTCGTTGACCGGGATACGGCCCTTGAGGTCGATGCCGAGCGCGGGCATCCCCGTCGGCCACATCCGGCGGGGCTCGATCTCCACCCCCGGGCGGTCCAGCTCCTTCGCCGCGCCCGTCAGCGTGCCGGCCGACACAGAGGAGTCGGCCCAGGCTCCCGCGCAGTTGTCGCACCGGCCGCAGGGGGCCGCCCCCTCGTCGTCCAGCTGCAGGCGCAGGAACTCCATCCGGCACCGGGACGTGCTCACGTAGTCGCGCATGGCCTGCTGCTCGGCCGCGCGCTGGCGGGCGACCCAGGCGTACCGCTCGGAGTCGTAGACCCACTGTTCGCCGGTGGAGATCCAGCCGCCCTTCACCCGCCGCACCGCGCCGTCGACGTCCAGGACCTTCAGCATGGTCTCCAGACGGGTGCGCCGGAGGTCGACCTGGGCCTCCAGCGCCGGCACGGAGAGCGGCCGTCCCGCGGCGGCCAGGGCCGAGAGGGTCTGCCGGACCTGCTCCTCGGGCGGGAAGGCGGTGTCGGCGAAGTAGCGCCAGATGGCCTCGTCCTCCTTGCCCGGCAGCAGCAGCACATCGGCGTGCTCGACTCCACGGCCCGCGCGTCCCACCTGCTGGTAGTAGGCGATCGGCGACGAAGGCGAGCCGAGATGGACCACGAAGCCCAGATCCGGCTTGTCGAAGCCCATGCCCAGCGCCGAGGTCGCGACCAGCGCCTTGACCCGGTTGTCCAGCAGATCGGCCTCGGCCTGCAACCGGTCGGCGTTCTCCGTGCGCCCCGTGTAGGAGGCCACCCGGAAGCCTGCCTGCCGCAGGAAGGCCGTGGCCTCCTCGGCGGCGGCCACCGTGAGGGTGTAGACGATGCCGGAGCCCGGCAGCTCGTCCAGGTGCTCGGCGAGCCAGCCCAGGCGGTGTGCGGCGTCCGGCAACCGGACCACTCCCAGGCGCAGGCTCTCCCGCTCCAGCGTGCCGCGCAGCACCAGGGCCTCACCGGCGCCGGTGCCCAGCTGCTCGGCCACATCCGCGGTGACCCGCGCGTTGGCCGTCGCGGTGGTGGCCAGCACGGGCACACCGGGGGCGAGCTCGGCGAGCATCGCCCGCAGCCGCCGGTAGTCGGGGCGGAAGTCGTGGCCCCAGTCGGAGATGCAGTGCGCCTCGTCGACCACCAGCAGACCGGTCGTGGACGCCAGCTTGGGCAGCATCTGCTCGCGAAAATCGACAGAGTTGAGGCGTTCCGGGCTGACGAGGAGAACGTCGGTCTCGCCGCGCTCGACCTCCTCGTGGATGGAGTCCCACTCCTCCGGGTTGGCCGAGTTGATGGTGCGTGCGCGGATGCCCGCCCGCGCCGCCGACTCGACCTGGTTGCGCATGAGCGCCAGCAGCGGCGAGACGATCACCGTGGGGCCGGAGCCACGTCGGCGCAGCAGGGCCGTGGCGACGAAGTACACCGCCGACTTGCCCCAGCCGGTGCGCTGCACCACCAGCGCCCGCCGACGGTCCTCGACCAGGGCCGCCACCGCCTGCCACTGGTCCTCGCGCAGCCGCGCCGAGCCCCCCGGGTCACCGACGAGCTCGGCGAGGATGGCATCGGCTTCGGCGCGCAGCTCCAGAACGTCCATACCCCCATGCAACCCGATCGCGAGGGCAGCGGGCCACCTCACCCAGCGTGACGACGCGCTCCGGCGTGCGAGTGCACAGTGAGTGGCGCCACTGGTACTCGCCGTACGCCCCCGTCGACATCCGGCGCGAACCGGACCCCGAATCACGCTGCCGTCCGCCTGTGTTGGGCCGCATCGGGTGGTTTCGTGAAACCAGTGTGCAGGGATATAAGCGGTGGATCGCCACAAAACCGCCAGTGGCCCCAATTGCTCGTTGCCGCAACCAAGTTCGGCAGGAAGAATTGGAGTCCGCTCCCCGCACGGCCAACTGTGAATCGGTAGGGCTTCTGCTGCGGCGTGCGCTCCCCCAAGTCCGACCCCCGCCCGCTGTGTGGGCGCGTAGCCGAAGGGAGGATCGTGACCTTCGGATTCGCTCCGTCCTCGGCGGCCTCCATGTCGACCTCTGCCGACTTGTCCGCCGCTTCCGCCAACCGTCTGCTCGAGCCCGCGGAATGGGCCGCCGCCGGGATTCCGCTGCTGCGTAATCCCCGGGAGGTCGTCAGCGGGCTGCACGCACGGCACCGGCCCCGGCCGGCGACCGCGGTGGTCGCCGTGCTGGATCCGGACGAACGACTGCGGGCCAGCGCCTCGTTCACCAGACGCACGGCCGCCCCGGCCGACGGCTGGATGTTCCGCAACGCCCTGCTCGCGCAGTTGCGCCGGGTCATCCCGCACGACCTGCGTCGTCGCACGCCGGTGCGTACGGCCGTGCTGCTCTACTGCCGTGACGGCGACGCGCGTTGGACGGAGGAGGACGGGGCGTGGATGTGGGGGCTGCGGGACGCCTGCACGCTGCACGGGCTGCGCTGCGGGGCGTACATCACGCTGACACGTGACGGCTGGCAGGTCCTCGGCGAGGGCCGCGGCGGGCGTCGGCCCAACTCGGACTCACCGGCGGAGCCGTTCGCCCTGTCCGAGGCACCGCCACCGATGCCGCGCACGGGCGGAGTGGCGTCCGAAGTGCTGCGTCGCGCGGCAGCACGCTGAAGCGCCGGTCTCCCGAGCACGAGACCGGCGCGTACGCCGGTGAAATCGGCGAACCCGGGCTGCGGCTCACGCGCCCGGGCCCGGGAACGATGACGCACACACCCGTCACCAGCCGACCTTCGGACGGCGTGGCTGGGGGTGGCGGCTGAAGCCGACTGGCGCGCAGCCGCCGTCGAGCCAGGCGAGCGGAAACACCGACCAGGTCCCGAAACGACGGCCGACCCGGCGAAGGACGGGCCCCGGCGACGGAACTCGGCGAAGCTCAAGGCCGCCCACGCCCCCGGCGGCGCCGATCGCTGGAGCGCGGGCATGACAAGCACGCCCACGACTCCAGCCGTACGGAACTCACACGAGCAGGTCCGACGGCGCCATGAACCCGTACGGGATCAGGCGCCATGAACCCGTACGGGATCAGCGGGTAGAGCCATGGGCGGCAAGCTGCCCAGGGCACCCCGCAGGCGCCGCGCGGGCACGACGCCCGCCCGCGTCGAGGTGCGGCCCGAGCGGCACCCTCAGCACTTCTCCCGGACGGGAACGGCTGCCCCGACGCACCTCGCCGAACCCCGGGCCGGACCCTGTCAGGGCCGACCGGGGCGAGGTGCGCAGCCGCTCAGACTCCGGCGCCCAGCATCGAGTTGATCTTCTGCGCGTCGCCGCAGACGATCAGCAGGGCACCGGCACGGCCGAGGGCCAGGGGCAGTGTCCGCGCGGTGATGTCTTCGGCACCGCCGTTGACGGCGACCACGACCACCGGGCGGGACGCGGCCCGGCCGACGACGGAGGCATCGGCGTAGAAGACGTCGTCACCGGCGTCGTGCTGCGCCCAGTAGGCGGCGTCGCCGAAGGACAGCTCGTGGGCGGCCCACGGATGCGGCTCGCCGGTGGTGACGACCAGCACGTCGCCGGGGGCGCGGCCCGACTCCAGCAGCAGGTCGACGGCTTCCTCGGCGGCGTCCAGCGCGCCCTCGGCCGAAGCCGGGATCAGCTGGATCTGCGGGGTTGCGGCCGGAGCGGGCGGACCGGGCTTGGCCGCGGCGTGCGGCGTGCGCTGGACCGGCACCGGCCGGGCGGGACCCGGGCGGCCGGGACGCGGCGGGGCCGCGGGACGGGGACCGGGTACGGGACGGGGGGTCGGCGCGACACGGCCGCTGGCCGGAGTAACACGCGGGCCCTGGGCACTCTCGTGAATCTGAGGCTCCTCGGGAATGAGAGGCATGAGCTGATGTTTATCAAACGCCGGTGCGACTCGCGTCGGCGGGTGGCACATGAGTGCGAACGAAACGGTCAGAAATCGAAGCCGAGCTGCCCCTCGATCCCCGGAACGCCTGCGTCCGCCCAGTTGCGGACCTTCTTGAGGTGCCGCCACTGGGGCAGCGCATCAAGATACGCCCACGACAGCCGGTGGTACGGGGTGGGTCCCCGCTCCGCCAGCGCGGCCTTGTGCACCGGCGACGGATACCCGGCGTTGGCCGCGAATCCGAAGTCTGCATGGTCGACACCCAGTTCGGCCATCATTTTGTCGCGCTGAACCTTGGCGATCACCGAGGCCGCCGCGACCGCGATGCACGACTGGTCGCCCTTGATCACCGTACGGACCTGCCAGGGCGAGCCGAGGTAGTCGTGCTTGCCGTCGAGGATGACCGCGTCGGGCCGGACCGGGAGCGCCTCGAGGGCCCGCCCGGCGGCGAGCCGCAGCGCGGCCGTCATACCCAGGTCGTCGATCTCCTCCGGAGAGGCATGACCGAGGGCGTACGACGTCACCCACGTCCGCAGTTGCTCGGCAAGCGTCTCGCGACGCTTGACCGTCAGGAGTTTGGAGTCGGTGAGGCCCTCGGGCGGTCGGCGCAGTCCGGTGACCGCCGCGCAGACGGTGACGGGTCCGGCCCAGGCTCCGCGCCCCACCTCGTCGACACCGGCAATGACCTTCGCTCCGGTCGTGGCGCGCAGGGAGCGCTCGACGGTGTGAGTGGGTGGTTCGTACGGCATGGCAGCCTTAGCCTACGCCGCCCGGAACCCCGCACGACACCCAGGTTCCCCGGGCATCTCCAGCGACACCCCGGACCTGCTCAGCCCCTGCCCCCAAACCCGGTTCGGCCAGGCCGTCGCACCCGGTTCGGCCAAGCCCGCTGCCCCTTCGAACCTCGCCCGGCCGAGCCCACAGCCCCGGCTCACACACCTCGCCGGCACAGCAGCGGCACCATCAACTGGTCGATCATCTCCTCGATGTCCTGCACACTCCATTCGCTGCCGCACATCTTCGACCGGTACATCATCATCGCCGGAATGGCATCGAGGACATGGCCGTTTATCGCGTCGGCCCGCACCTCTCCCCGCCGAATCCCCCGTTCGATGACCTCACGCAGCAGCTTGACCATCGGCTCCACGACCCCTCCGATGATCACACCATGGAAGCGCTCGGCCTGAATGTTGTCGCACTCGTGAATCACCGAGCGCAGCGCGAACCCGGGGCGGGAGAACATCGCCTCGCGCGCCTGCCGGCACAGCTCCAGCAGATCCGCACGCACGCTGCCGAGATCGGGCGCCTCGTCGAAGCGCGGGATTCCGGCCTGGAGCGCGTCCGCGACGAGGTCCTCCTTGGAGGGCCAGCGCCGGTAGACCGCGGCCTTGCCCGTCTGGGCACCGGCGGCGACGCCCTCCATGGTGAGGCCGCTCCAGCCGACCGTACTGAGCTGCTCCAGCGCGGCGTCGAGGATCGCGCGTTCGAGCACGGCGCCGCGCCGGCGCGGGGAGACCGTCTGATCGGGGGCGGTCGTCCAGCGCGAAGTGACCATCTGTGCTTCTCCGTTGAGCCTTGAGGTGGGTTTTCGGGGAGTACGAGCGGACGGACGGCACACGCCTCGGCGGCGACTTTGGTGAACGCTTGCGTTCACTAAGGGGGACTCACTACCGTTGACGTGACAGTGAACGCGAGCGTTCACTAACTCACTTGTGGGGGACCCATAGTGACAACCTCTCCGTTGATTCGGGATCAGAAGCCGGGAGCGGCCCGCCGGGAGGGACACCCCGGCATCGCGCTCACGGTCATCGCGGCCTGCCAACTCATGGTGGTACTCGACGCGACGATTGTGAACATCGCACTCCCGCACATTCAAGACGCTCTCAAGTTCAGCACGACCGACCTGACCTGGGTGGTCAGCGCCTACACACTGACCTTCGGCGGCCTGCTCCTCCTGGGCGGCCGGGCCGGAGACATCCTCGGCCGTCGTCGCGTCTTCATGACCGGAATCCTGCTCTTCACCCTCGCCTCGCTGCTGGGCGGACTCGCGCAGGAGCCCTGGCAACTGCTGGCCGCACGCGCCTTGCAGGGCATGGGCGGCGCGATAGCCTCGCCCACCTCGCTGGCACTGATCACCACGACATTCGCCGAAGGCCCGGAACGCAACCGGGCCTTCGGTGTCTTCGCCGCGGTCTCGGCGGGCGGCGGCGCCATCGGCCTGCTCGCGGGCGGCATGCTCACCGAGTGGCTCGACTGGCGCTGGGTGCTCTTCGTCAACGTACCGATCGGCGTGCTGATCGCCGTGCTCGCGCCGATGTACATCAGCGAGTCGGAGCGCCACCCGGGACGGTTCGACATCGCGGGCGCGCTCACCTCGACACTCGGCATGGCGTCCCTGGTCTACGGCTTCATCCGCGCGGCGGAGGAGGGCTGGCGGGACAGCCTGGCCATCGGGTCCTTCGCGGCCGCGGTGGTTCTGCTGCTGGCCTTCGCCTTCGTCGAGAGCCGCGCCAAGGAACCGATCACACCGCTGAAGATGTTCGCCGACCGCAATCGCTCGGGTACGTATGTGATCATGCTGAGCCTGGCCGCGGCGATGTTCGGCATGTTCTTCTTCATCGTGATCTTCGTGCAGAACGTACTGCGCTACACGCCGATCGAGGCCGGTCTCGCCTTCCTGCCCGTGACGGCCGCGATCATCACGGGCGCGGGTCTGTCGCAGCGGTTCCTGCCGGTCCTCGGCCCCAAGCCGTTCATGGTGACCGGCTCCACGCTCGTCGTGCTCGGGCTGAGCTGGCAGACCCTCATCAACCCCGACAGTTCGTACGCGGGCGGGGTGCTGGGCCCGATGCTGCTGTTCGCCTTCGGCATGGGGCTGAACTTCGTGACGCTCACCCTGACCGCGGTGTCCGGGGTCGCCCCGCACGAGGCGGGCGCGGCGTCCGGGCTGCTCAACGCCACACAGCAGGTGGGCGGCTCGCTCGGCCTGTCCATCCTCACCACGGTCTTCGGTACGGCCAGCCGTGACGAGGCGGAGAAGCAGCTGCCGAACTTCATGGCGAACGGCACGGCCGAGCAGAAGGCCGAGTTCGCCAAGACCGGGCAGTTGCCCGCTCCCTGGGGTCACGAGGTGCTCGCCCAGGGCATCTCGACGGCGTTCGTCCCGGCCGCCTCGATGGCCCTGCTCGCCCTGGTCACCGCCGCGTTGGTGATCCGGGTCCGCAAGAGCGACCTGGACGCCCTCGCCGGTACGGCGGGCCCCGCGGCAGGAGGCTGACGCCAGGAACGCGAACGGCCGGACCACCCCCGGGATCGATGGCGAGGGCGTGGTCCGGCCGCACCGAACCTCAGCGATACAGCGTCTCGTACCCCAGTCGACCGCACACCGTCTCGTCCGCCCGCTCCGACACCGGCCGCTCGGCGAGGACACGCCGGGCCTCGGCCTCTCCCCAGCTCGTGGCGTACCAGGGCAGGTTCTCCTCGTCCAGGTCCGCCTCGATCGGCCGCAGCACGCACGACCGCAGGGGCTCCGTCAGCTTGTCCAGGGCGGGCACGGCGTCGGCGGACAGCCCCTGGGCGTAGTCGAGGTCGAACACCTTGGTGTCCTCGTACCGTTGCACATTGCGCTCGGCGATCAGCGCGTCCGGCGACACGAGCCCGAACGCGAGCACTCCGGCGGCCGCACTGGCCGCGACGACGCGCGGCAGCCAGCGGGCGCCCCACACCCCGGCGGCCATGATCAGCACGATGACCAGGCCGAGCCAGAGCTCCACGGCCACCACCGAGATCCTCAGCCGCGTCAGCCCATAGGCCTCCACATACATGTCCATACGTCGCACAGCGGATGCCACGACAACGAGTGCCAGCCCGCAGAGAGCCCCCAGCACAGCCCGCACGAGCGTCCGGTCGCTCGACCGGGTGCGAGGTGCCCAGCGCAGGGCCAGAACGATGACCAGCAGGGTGAGCAGCGTGGCCATGAGCAGCTGCCAGAAGCCCTGGCGCGCGTACTGGGCGTACGTCTGACCGGTCTCCTTCAGCACGGCGTCGTATCCGCCGAAGAGCACGGCGAGTTGGACGGCGTTGAAGACCGCGAAGAGCGCCACGAGCACGATCAGCGGCAGCGCCCACTCGGCCCGGCCCCGCTCGCGTCCCGCGGGTATCTTCGCCCGGTCCCAGTGGGCGGGTGCGGCCGCCGTGCGGGCCGCCGCGAGGGCGCCGAGGAGTCCGAGCGCGAACAGCAGGAATCTCCAGGGCCCGTCGGACGCCGAGGCGTCCGGGACCAGCGCGCCGAGCATCTCGGCGAAGGCCGCGTCGGCCCCGGCGAACAGCGCCCCGAAGACCAGCAACAGCGCTACGGCCACGCCTGTCGACTTCACCAGCGGGCCCAGCCGTCCCCGGGCGCCGCCGGAGCGGTCGCGCAGCCCCTGCCAGGCCCAGGCCGGGCCGGTGGCCACCGCGTTGAACACACCGATCGGGCCGAGCAGGACGGCGGGCCAGGTGCGGCCGCCGTGCAGTGCGATCGAGCCGACGGCCAGAGCGGCGACGACCGCGAGGAACGAGGGCCACTCGGCGTCGCGCAGCGCGGGCACGATCAGCAGCGCGAGCCCGCCGACGCCCCAGGCGAGCGCCCACGCTCGCGGGCGTCGGCCCGCCCCGCGTCCGGCGAAGTACACGGTGAGTGCGGCGCAGAGCGCGACGAACAGCAGGTTGAGCGCCACCCCGTCGCCGAGCAGCAGCATGCTCAGGACACCGGTGGCCAGCGCGGCCCACAGGGTCTCGGTGCGGATCGGGGCGGGTTCCTCGATCCTGAGGTCGGCCAGCCAGGGGGCCGGCGCGGCTGCCGGCGCGGGTGCCGGTGCCCAGAACTGCGGCTGCACTGGGGTCGGCGGAGGCCAACCGGGTCGGGGCGCCGACGTGGTGACGTCCGCCGACGCTCCGGCAGCGGGGCCGCGTGCTCCGGCCACGGCACGCTCCTTCGCCATCGGTGCCTCGTCCACCGGAGCCTCGGCCTCCGACGCCGGAACCTCGGACGCCGGAACCTCGGACTCGGCGGCGGGCGCCTCGGACTCGGACGCCGACCCCTCAGCTGTGGACGCCGCCCCCTCACGCTCAGGCACCACATCCTCAGGCGCAGCCATCTCCCCCTCGGACGGCGTGGACGGTGTTTCGGACACGGGACCCCCTCCCCCACCGACCCCATCCGCTCACGTGGGCGGCGCTCGGCCGCAGCAGCAGGCACGGGACCGGTGTCTCGTCGGCGCATGCCCGTCATGATCAACAGGCGACGTGGCGGAAAGGCTACGTCGGGAAGGGGCGCACACAGCGAGCCGAGCGCCCTCTGTGGCACGCCTGTGACATTTGAGGTGGTTGTGGCGGATGGGACCTGGGAAGTCCGGCCCTACCCCGCCCGCCCGGGTGGCTACGCCACCGAAAGCCATCCCGGCAGTTCCTCGGTCTGCCGCACCCACCCCTGCGGCGGCGTTCCCGCCTTTCCGGCGGCGACCACTCCCCCGACGATGGCGCAAGTGGTGTCCACATCGCCGCCGGCCTGGGCCGTCGTCCAGAAGGCCTGTTCGTAGTCCCCGAGGGAGCGCGCCGCCGACCAGAGCGCGAACGGCACGGTGTCGTGCGCCGTCGTACGCCGCCCACAGCCCAGTACGGCCGCGACGGTGCCCGCGTCGCCGTAGTCGAGCATGTCCCGGGCGCGCCGGAGTCCCGCGCCGACGGCGCTCTTCGGGACGAGGGCGATGACACCGTCGAGCAGCGCCGCGGCGCTCGGCGGTCCCGCCGGGTCGGCCGCGAAGGCGGCGGCCGCGGCGACGGCCATGGCGCCGACGACGGCCTCACGGTGCTGGTGCGTGGGGTAGGCCGAGATCTCCGCCTGGTGGGTCGCCTGCTCGGGGTCGTCCGCGAACCAGGCCCCGAGGGGGGCGATCCGCATGGCCGCGCCGTTGCCCCAGGATCCCTGGCCGTTGAAGAGCGCGGCGGCCAGCTCGCGCCAGTCGCCGCCTTCGCGGACCAGGCGCAGCAGCCTGTTGACCGCGGGCCCGTAGCCCCGGTCGAAGTCGTGGTGCACGGCGAAGGAGTGGGCCAGCGCGTCCTGGTCGATCCGGTGGTGGGCCGCCAGGACGGCGACCACGGAGCAGGCCATCTCGGTGTCGTCGGTCCACTGCCACGGGCCGGACGGGGTAGCGCGTCGCTGGAGCAGCGGGTAGTTCTCGGGCACGAAGTACTGCGAGCCCAACGCGTCCCCCACGGCGAGTCCGCGCAGGCTGGCGAGCGCGCGCCCCAGGCGCCCTTCGGGAGAGGAGTCAGCGGTCATCGCCCTGCCACTCTAACCGGTGGCTCCGTACGATTCCGGATCTCGCCAGCGGTCGAACGGCCGGTCGAGCGTGTACTTGCCGTCCTCCCCCAGAACGAGCATCCGCATCTCCGCGTTCCCCGGGTTCGACAGCGACTCGAACTCCGCGACCGTCCAGTGGAACCAGCGCATGCAGAACAGCCGCATGGCGAGGCCGTGGGTGACCAGGAGGACGTTGGGCGGGTGGTCGGGGTCCTCGAAGCTGCGGAACAGGCTCTCCAGGAAGCCGCCGACCCGGTCGTACACATCGGCGCCGGACTCCCCCTGGGCGAAGCGGTAGAAGAAGTGCCCGTAGGCGTCCCGGTAGTTCTTCTGGAGCCCCACGTCGTCGCGGTCCTGCCAGTTGCCCCAGTCCTGCTCGCGCAGCCGGGGTTCCTCGCGCACGCGCACCAGTTCGGGGTCCAGATGGAAGGCCCGGAACGTCTCGTGCGTACGGCGGTACGGGGAGACGTACGCGCTGATCCGCTCGCGCCCGAAGACCTCGCGAAGGCGTTTGCCGGTCTCCTCCGCCTGCTGCCAGCCCTGCTCGGTGAGCGCCAAGGCGTGGTCGGGCTCGCGTTCGTACACGGTGTCATCAACATTGCCCGTTGACTCCCCGTGTCGGACAAGGACGATGCGCCGTGGTCGTGCCATGCCGAAACCCTAAACGGCGGGACGCCCTATCGGGCACTCGTACGGGATTCATAAGGCACAGGTCACACAGGTCCGCCTCCGAGAGGCACCTCGGATCAGCGCATCCGCTTTTCAAACCCACACCCCGACGGCCCGACAAGTGTTAGTTTGAATCCCCAACCCACCTTGAATTCCCAACCCACCCCTCGCCGAGGCCGGACGCCGTCAGACCGTCCAGCTCGGCTCCAGCTCCACGATGTCGCCGGCCATGGCGGCCACGTCCGCCTCGATCTGGGCGCGCAGCGCGAGACGTTCCACGCGTTCCGCCCGGTACTTGCCGTGTTCGGCGGCGGATTGCCACATCGAGAGGATCACGAACTCGAAGCCCGGAGCCTCGCCGAACAGGCCCCGCAGCATGCCGGGCGAGCCGGCCATGGCGGGGTTCCAGACCTTCTCCTGCATCAGCGCGAAGTGCTCGGCCCGCTCCTCGTGGACGCGGGCGTGCGCCACGCGCACCAGATCGGCGTCCGTGAAGCGCGGCTCGAAGCCGGTCTTCACATCGAAACGGTGATCGAACAGCTTGACCTGCATGTCCTTGTACGTGCCGGACTGAGAGGCGGCGAGCCGGTCGTGGGAGCGCGCCATGAAGGAGTCGTAAAAGGCCCGGCTCTCCCAGAAGGAGAAGGTGTGTGCCACGCCGGGGCGCGCCCGGCTCCAGCCCCCACCCTGCCCTCGGAAACCCGGCTCCCCCAGAAGCCCCGCCCACTTTCGCTGCCCCCGCTCGAAACCGCGGCGGTCGACCACGGTGCAGCGAATCCACTTGACCAGCACCGCGCCATGGTAAGGCCCCGGGGCGTGGCCTCGGTCACGCTCCGGCGGGTTGTACCCGGGCAGGCGCCCCCGCGCGCGTGCGAGGATGGACAACTGGCCTGGACTGCATGGCAGTTCGGTCCGCACGCCCAGGACATCGGGGAGGAGAGATCTGGTGAACGGCCTCAACAAGGGCATCCGCAAGGTCGAGGTGGCGGTGAAGTGGGACCCCAGCCCGGCAGGGCAGCCCGCCACGGACCTCGACATCATCGCGGCGACCTACCCTGCCGGCGACACGAGCGGAAAGCCCGCGTACGTCGTGCACTTCGACAGCCGCTCGCCCGACGGCACGATCACGCTGAACCGCGACAGCAAGACCGGCCAGGGTTTTGGCTGGGACGAGGTCATGACGGTGGAGCTGAACCGCCTCGACAGCCGCTACGGGCGCGTGGTGATCGGTGTCGCCATACAGCAGCGCACCGGCGCGAAGACCTTCGCCAACGTCCAGAAGGCGGGGGTGCGCATCCGGGAGGACTACACCGTCCTCACGGAGGACGACTTCGCCTCCGTCCTCGGGTCGACGGCCGCGACCGTGGGCGAGTTCGTACGCGACGACTCCGGCGAGTGGACCTTCCACCCCGGCATCCACGGCTACGACGAGGACCCGACAGCCTTCGTCCGTGTGATGGGCACCCCCCGCACGTCCTGACCCGCGCACCGGCCCGCGCATCCGCAGGTCACTCAGCAACGCCGAAGGGCGGCACAGCCGTTGGCCGTGCCGCCCTTCAGTTCATCATCGACTCAGGGTGTCAGCTGCACCCGCTCGTCGAACCGCAGCCCTCGCAGATGTAGCAGGAACCGGCCCGCTGCATCTTCGTGCCGCAGGAGAAGCAGAGCGGGGCGTCCGCCTGGATGCCCAGCTGCATCTCCACCAGCTCGGCGCTGGTGTGAGCCTGCTTCGGGGCGGGCTTGGCACCCTCCTCGTCGGCCTTCGGAGCGGCGACGGCCTTGAGGGACTGGCGCGGCGCCGACTGGGCGAGGCCCTCGACGTCCACCTCCTCCTCGATCGGCTCGTACGAACCCGTCTCCAGGTGACGCTGGCGCTCCTCGGCGGAGTGGATGCCGAGCGCGGAACGCGTCTCGAAGGGCAGGAAGTCCAGTGCCAGGCGGCGGAAGATGTAGTCGACGATCGACGCCGCCATCCGCACGTCCGGGTCGTCCGTCATACCGGCCGGCTCGAAGCGCATGTTGGTGAACTTCGAGACGTACGTCTCCAGCGGCACGCCGTACTGCAGACCCACCGAGACGGCGATCGAGAAGGCGTCCATCATGCCCGCGAGGGTCGAACCCTGCTTGGACATCTTCAGGAAGACCTCGCCCAGGCCGTCGTCCGGGTAGGAGTTGGCGATCATGTAGCCCTCGGCGCCGCCGACGGTGAAGGACGTCGTGATGCCGGGACGGCCCTTCGGGAGGCGCTTGCGGACCGGGCGGTACTCGACGACCTTCTCGACCGTGGCCCGGATCGTCTCCTCGGCCTTCTCGGTGATCTCGGCCTTCTCCGAGTCCTTGGTCTTGGCGGAGAGCGGCTGGCCGACCTTGCAGTTGTCGCGGTAGATCGCGAGCGCCTTGACGCCCAGCTTCCAGGCCTCGAAGTAGATCTCCTCGACCTCCTCGACGGTCGCCGTCTCCGGCATGTTGACCGTCTTGGAGATGGCGCCCGAGATCCACGGCTGGATCGCGGCCATCATGCGGACGTGGCCCATCGGGGAGATGGCGCGCTCGCCCATGGCGCAGTCGAAGACCTCGTAGTGCTCCTGCTTGAGGCTCGGCGCGTCGATCACATTGCCGTTCTCGGCGATGTGGGCGACGATCGCCTCGATCTGCTCCTCCTGGTAGCCCAGGCGGCGCAGGGCCTGCGGGACCGTGCCGTTGACGATCTGCATCGAGCCGCCGCCGACCAGCTTCTTGAACTTGACCAGCGCCAGGTCCGGCTCGACACCGGTGGTGTCGCAGGACATGGCCAGGCCGATGGTGCCGGTCGGGGCGAGCACGGAGGCCTGCGAGTTGCGGAAGCCGTTCTTCTCGCCGAGGCGGAGCACGTCCTGCCAGGCCTCGGTGGCGGCGGCCCACACCGGGGTGTCCAGGTCGTCCATGCGAACGGCCGTGCCGTTGGCGTCGGAGTGCTGCTTCATGACGCGGTTGTGGGCGTCGGCGTTGCGGGCGTAGCCGTCGTACGGACCGACGACCGCGGCCAGCTCGGAGGAACGCTTGTACGCCGTACCGGTCATCAGGGAGGTGATGGCGCCGGCGAGGGCACGGCCGCCCTCGGAGTCGTACGCGTGGCCGGTCGCCATCAGCAGGGCGCCGAGGTTGGCGTAGCCGATGCCGAGCTGACGGAAGGCGCGGGTGTTCTCGCCGATCTTCTGGGTCGGGAAGTCCGCGAAGCAGATGGAGATGTCCATCGCGGTGATGACCAGCTCGACGACCTTGGCGAAGCGCTCGACCTCGAAGGACTGGTTGCCCTTGCTGTCGTCCTTCAGGAACTTCATCAGGTTCAGCGAGGCGAGGTTGCAGGACGTGTTGTCCAGGTGCATGTACTCGCTGCACGGGTTCGACGCGGTGATACGGCCGGACTCGGGGCAGGTGTGCCAGTTGTTGATCACACCGTCGTACTGGATGCCCGGGTCGGCACAGGCCCACGCGGCCTCGGCGAGCTTGCGGAACAGCGCCTTGGCGTCGACCTTCTCGATGATCTCGCCGGTCATACGGGCGCGGAGGCCGAACTCGGTGCCGTTCTCGACGGCCGTCATGAACTCGTCGTTCACGCGGACGCTGTTGTTGGCGTTCTGGTACTGGACGGACGTGATGTCGTCGCCGCCCAGGTCCATGTCGAAGCCCGCGTCGCGCAGGGCGCGGATCTTCTCCTCTTCCTTCACCTTGGTGGCGATGAAGTCCTCGACGTCCGGGTGGTCCACGTCCAGGACGACCATCTTGGCGGCGCGGCGGGTGGCACCGCCCGACTTGATCGTTCCCGCGGAGGCGTCGGCGCCGCGCATGAAGGAGACCGGGCCGGAGGCGTTGCCGCCAGAGGAGAGCAGCTCCTTGGAGGAGCGGATGCGGGAGAGGTTCAGGCCGGCTCCGGAGCCGCCCTTGAAGATCATGCCCTCTTCCTTGTACCAGTCGAGGATCGACTCCATGGAGTCGTCGACGGCCAGGATGAAGCAGGCGGAGACCTGCTGGGGCTGGGGGGTGCCCACGTTGAACCAGACGGGGCTGTTGAAGCTGAAGATCTGGTGCAGGAGGGCGTACGCCAGTTCGTGCTCGAAGATCTCGGCGTCGGCGGGCGAGGAGAAGTACTTGTGGTCCTCGCCGGCCTTCCGATACGTCTTCACGATGCGGTCGATGAGCTGCCTCAGGCTCACCTCGCGCTGCGGAGTGCCGACGGCACCGCGGAAGTACTTGCTGGTGACGATGTTGACCGCGTTCACCGACCAGAACTCGGGGAACTCGACGCCGCGCTGCTCGAAGTTGACCGAGCCGTCGCGCCAGTTGGTCATGACGACGTCACGACGCGCCCATTCCACCTCGTCGTACGGGTGCACTCCGGGGGTGGTGTGGATGCGCTCGATACGCAGGCCCTTGCTCGCCTTCGTGGCCTTGGCGCGGGAACTCCGTGCCGGACCGCTCGCCGTCTCTGTCATGCCGCCTCCCTGTACCGGGCTGAAACGCCCTGAAGTGCCACTTTGTTCCTGTGGCACGGTGTTCTGTCCTGTGCCGCGGCCCGGCTCGCACAGCCGTCCGCGACGGGTCTTGATCGCCGCCGCTCATCCGGTCCGGATGTTCCCGACCGGGCGGCCCGCCGGTCAGTCGGCGGCGCTGGCGGGCACGGGGACCTGGGCAGTCCCTCCGGACCCGCGGTCGCTTTCCGGGCGCCCCGCGACCGCGTCCTCGCAGTCACTGTCCCCCGCGGGGCGCTTCTCCTGCTCTTCCCTGAGTTCCGCGATGGCGGCCTCGAAGTCCTCCAGCGAGTCGAAGGCCCGGTAGACCGAGGCGAACCGCAAGTAGGCGACGAGGTCGAGCTCCTGCAACGGGCCGAGTATGGCCAGCCCCACGTCATGGGTGGTCAGTTCGGCGCTTCCGGTCGCGCGCACCGCCTCCTCGACCCGCTGGCCGAGCTGGGCGAGCGCGTCCTCGGTCACAGGCCGTCCCTGACATGCCTTGCGCACGCCGTTGATGACCTTGGTGCGGCTGAAGGGCTCGGTGACGCCGGACCGCTTGATCACCATCAGTGAGCACGTCTCCACCGTCGTGAAACGACGGGAGCAGTCCGGACACTGGCGGCGCCTGCGGATCGACGTGCCGTCGTCCGTCGTACGACTGTCGACGACGCGGCTGTCGGGGTGCCTGCAGAAGGGACAGTGCATAACTCCAACCCTCCTCACAGCACGACTCAATAGCCCCGCAAGACCTCTTGGGCCCCGCGAAGCAGCCCCAAGCATAGGCGATGCCCCTGGGCTCGAAGACCGGGGGGACCACAACTTCTGGGCTGCTGCCGAAATCCAACCACTAGATGTGGGGCTTGGCTCGTAAATCCACCCACGCCACGCATGTCGCGTACGAATGGGCGGGTGGCGCGCGCCCGTACCGTCACGGGGCGGACGGGGATACCGTGGGCGCCATACGGACGGGGGGTCGGTGCCCGGTTGACGGGGCACCGGGTGGCAGACTGTGCCGCGCGGCGACAGCGGCCCACAAGGCCCCGCCCCGGCGGTGAAGAGTACAGCAATGAGCGCCTTTGTCCGTCAGGCCCATAGCCGGGCAAAATCCGAGCCCGTCGGCCATACACCTGGTCTCCAGATCACGTCAGGTAATCCACACTTTTTCACTCGAACGTGTGTTTGGCGCAACCTTTCGAAAGCAACTACCGTTGTGCTGCACGGGAGACCATCGAGAGGGGCCGACGTGACCACCACCGCAGACAGTGCCACCATCACTGCCCAGGACCGCTCCCAGCGACTCGAGCCGGTGCACGCGATGAACGAAGCCACGAACCATGAGGGGCCCAAGCGCTCCCTGCCCGGCCGACCTCCAGGCATCCGGGCGGACAGCTCCGGGCTGACCGACCGGCAGCGCCGCGTCATCGAGGTCATCCGGGACTCCGTGCAGCGAAGGGGGTACCCGCCGTCGATGCGGGAGATCGGCCAGGCGGTCGGCCTGTCCAGCACATCCTCCGTGGCACACCAACTGATGGCGCTGGAGCGCAAGGGCTTCCTGCGCCGCGACCCGCACCGCCCGCGTGCGTACGAGGTCCGGGGCTCCGACCAGGCGTCGGCGCAGCCCACGGACACCGCGGGCAAGCCGGCCGCGTCGTATGTGCCGCTCGTCGGCCGGATCGCGGCCGGTGGCCCGATCCTCGCCGAGGAATCGGTCGAGGACGTGTTCCCGCTGCCTAGGCAGCTGGTCGGTGACGGTGAGCTGTTCGTGCTGAAGGTCGTCGGCGACTCGATGATCGAGGCCGCGATCTGTGACGGCGACTGGGTGACGGTCCGCCGCCAGCCCGTCGCGGAGAACGGCGACATCGTGGCCGCCATGCTGGACGGCGAGGCCACGGTCAAGCGCTTCAAGCGCGAGGACGGCCATGTGTGGCTGCTGCCGCACAACGCCGCCTACGAGCCGATCCCTGGCGACGACGCGACCATCCTCGGCAAGGTGGTGGCCGTACTGCGTCGCATCTGACGTCGCCGCGGCGCGCGGGGCACACCAGCCCCGCCCCTGATCCGGGCCCCGGAACCTACTGCGCCGGTTCCGGGGCCCTGGGCTGTCCGTCGTCTGTGGGCCCTTCCCTGCCGGGGACGGGCCCACAGACGTTTCACGCCTCTTCCGTCTCCTTGGCCATCTTGTCGATCGCGGCCAGAGATCTACGGACCTGGTTGGGGTCCGTCGTGTACCAGAAGTCCGGCAGTGACGCCTTCAGATAGCTGCCGTACCGGGCGGTCGCGAGCCGCTGGTCAAGTACGGCGACCACACCGCGGTCGCCCTGCGCGCGTACGAGGCGGCCGGCGCCCTGGGCCATCAGCAGGGCCGCGTGGGTGGCCGCGACGGCCATGAAGCCGTTGCCTCCGGCGTCCTCCACGGCCTTCTGGCGGGCGCTCATGACCGGGTCGTCGGGGCGCGGGAACGGGATCTTGTCCATGACGACGAGCTGGCAGCTCGGGCCGGGGACGTCGACGCCCTGCCAGAGGGAGAGCGTGCCGAAGAGACAGGTCTTCGGGTCGGCCGCGAAGGCCTTGATCAGCTCGCCGAGCGTCTCCTCGCCCTGGAGGAGGATCGGGAACTCGGGGATACGGACGCGCAGCTCCTCCGCAGCGAGCTGGGCGGCCCGCATCGACGAGAACAGACCGAGCGTGCGGCCGCCGGCCGCCTGGATCAGTTCCGTGAGCTCGTCGAGCATGTCCGTCCGGTCGCCGTCCCGCGCGGGACGCGACAGATGCCTGGCGACGTAGAGGATGCCCTGCTTCGGATAGTCGAAGGGTGAGCCCACGTCGACGCCCTTCCACTGCGGAAGGTCGTCGCCCTCGGTGCCCTCGGGGGCCAGCCCCAGGGACGCCCCCACGCCGTTGAAGTCGCCGCCGAGCTTGAGCGTCGCCGAGGTCAGGGTGACCGAGCGGTCGGCGAAGAGCTTCTCCCTGAGGAGGCCGGACACCGACATGGGTGCGACGCGCAGGGAGGCGCCGCTGTGTCGATATGCGGCTCCGGCGCGGGGCTCGTGCCGTTCGTACCAGACGACGTCCCACTCGGAGCCGTGCGTGATCCGCTCCGCCACGTCGTGCACGCTCTCCACTGAGGCCAGGGCCTGCTTGCGGACCGCGTCCTCGTCCTGGACGGACTTGTCGCGGGTACTGCCGAGGGCCGTGATCACCGTGCGGGCCGCGTCGCGCAGCGCCATGAGGGCGTAAGCGAGGTCCTCCGGGATCTCTTCCAGGCGGCCCGGGAGCGCCAGCTCCATGAGCCGCTCGAAGCCTTCGGCGGCGGTGAGGAGCTGGTCGGCGGCCTTCTCGTTCACCAGCTTGGCCGCCCGCTTCACCGCGCGGTTGACCTGGCCGGGGGTGAGCTCGCCGGTCGCCACGTTGGTCACCCGGGAGACCAGTTCGTGGGCCTCGTCGACGATCAGCACCTCGTGCTGCGGGAGCACCGGGGCGCCCTCGATGGCGTCGATCGCGAGCAGCGCGTGGTTGGTGACGACGACCTCGGCGAGCTTGGCCTTCTCACGGGCCATCTCGGCGAAGCACTCGGCGCCGTACGCGCATTTGGACGCGCCCAGGCACTCCCTGGACGACACGGAGACCTGGGACCAGGCGCGGTCGGACACGCCCGGGGTGAGGTCGTCCCTGTCGCCGTTCTCGGTCTCCTGTGACCAGTCGCGCAGCCGGATCAGGTCCTGGCCCAGCTTGCTGGTGGGCGCGGCGGCCTCGAACTGGTCGAAGAGGCCCTCCTCCTCGTCCTGCGGCATGCCCTCGTGCAGGCGGTGCAGGCACAGGTAGTTCGACCGGCCCTTGAGCATCGCGAACTCGGGGCGGCGGCGCAGCAGCGGGTGCAGTGCGTCGACCGTCCTCGGCAGGTCCCGCTCCACCAGCTGGCGCTGCAGGGCGAGGGTGGCCGTCGCCACCACGACCCGCTCTCCCTGGGCGAGGGCGGGCACCAGGTAGCCCAGCGACTTTCCGGTGCCAGTGCCCGCCTGGACCAGCAGATGGGAGCCGTCGTCGATCGCCTCCGCGACGGCTTCGGCCATGGTCACCTGGCCGGGGCGCTCCATGCCGCCGACGGCGGTGACGGCAGCGTGCAGGAGTTCGTGGAGTGAGGGCTTCGTCATAGCGCGACCACCCTACGGGGCGGCACTGACAAACGGGTGATCACGGTGGAGGCAGGGGACGGGATCAAGACCCGGTTCTCCTTGGCGGGGGCGAGGGGACGACGGCGCTGCGGCAGGTCCGCTTCGGCTCTGCGTCCGTCGGCTCTACATCAGATCGCGCAGGAGTCGGTCCCGGACCATGAGGGCGGCCCGCTTGTCGGGCAGGTCGACCTCGGCGGAGAACCGGAAGCCCGCGCTCAGGAAGGCGGCGACTGAGGGGAAGTTGCGAAGGTCGGGTTCCGCGATGACCCGGGCGCACGAGGGACGCCTGTCGAGGACCAGATCGGCGACGGCGCGAAGGAGTGTGGAGCCGAGACCTCGCCCGCGCTCGGCGACGGGGCCGATCAGGAGGTGGATTCCCGTGTCGTGGGGGCGGGCGGGGTAGTGCCGGGCGAGCGGGTCGAGGTCCGCCCGGTAGATCTCCCAGTAGCTCACGGGGACGCCGTCCAGCAGGCCGAGGCAGGGCACGCTGCGACCGTCGCCGTCGAGCTGGGTGCGGAGGTGGGTCGCGGCCACGGCCTCGGATCCGGCGAGCTTCCAGTAGGCGGCCACGGCGGAGTCGTTCATCCAGCGGGAGACGAGAGGGATGTCGCGCTGAACTCGGACGGGGACGAGATGGAGGGTGCCTGCCGGGGTGGGCGTCGGCCCCCAGTGGGCGACGTGGTCGAGCAGGTCGTCGTGGGGCGGGGGCGGTCCCGGTCTCCCGTCCGTTCCCTCTCCGCGCGAGTCGGTGTCCTCGGCCTCGGTGAGGAGCGCGAGGAAGTCATCGGGCAGGCGCAGTTCGAGAGTGTCCTCGTTACCGGGGGCCGGGGCGGTGTCGGCGCCGGTGCTCGCGTCGGTGGGAGGCACGGCGACGCTCCTCTCAGGAGATGGGGTGGGGCATGTTCCTCGGGGCCGAAGGGTGTCGGGGGCGGGGCGGTCGGTCGGACGGGCTGGTGGGTCGGCCGGTCAGAGATGAAGGGGGTTGGTGATGGTCACGTAGACGGACTGGGTGTCGACGGGGCCGATCAGTTCGTCGAGGCCGTGCAGTCGGGTCAGCAGGTTGGCCTTGCAGCGGAAGGTGGGTGAGTCGAGGAAGCGGGACGGCAGGGAGGTGTTCAGCCGGTGGGGGCCGGTGGCCACGTCGGCGAGGAAGCGGCGGAGGGCGGCGAGGAGCAGGTGCTCGTCGGCGAGGCGCTGGGAGCCGAACGCTCCGACGAGTCCGAGCACGTTGTTGATGCCGAGGTAATAGGTGAACCGTTCGTCGGTGACCTCGTCGGAGACGAAGGTGTCGCTGTGCTCGCCGATGCCCGGCAGCCGGGCCTGGAGGTCCGCGCGGCGGGACTCGCGGAAGTAGTAGCCCTGGTTGTCGCGGTACCGGCCGCCCGTGGGCCAGCCGTCGGCGTCCAGCAGGAGGAGGGTGTTCTGCTGGTGGGCCTCGAGGGCGATCCCGGCCTCGCTGTCCAGCCACAGCACGGGCCGCACCACCCGTTCCAGATAGCGCAGGAACCACTCCGCGGCGACGACACCCAGGGGGCGGCCGGTCCGCCCGGCGAGGCGGGTGACGACGTCGGCGAGCCGGGACCAGGCAGGGGGGCTCTGCTCAGGAGCAGGGCCGCCTGGCTGCTGGTCGATGACTCGGGCGCCTCGTGGCTCGTCGGTGGTGCGGCTGTCTCGCTGCTCGCTCCGGTCGTACGGCCTGGGTGACAGGAACCCCGCTACGCAGGACACGTCGTCCGTCGGGCCGAACGGGTTGTGCCGGATCATCACGTCCAGCCCGGGCACGGGGTCGCCGTCCGGGGTGGTGACCGCCAGCCAGGCCGGGTCGCGGACGATGTCGAAGCCGGGGTGGGCCGTCTGCCACTCCTTGGCGAGACCACTGCGCAGGAGGCGGTGGACCTCGACGCCGCGGTGGAGTTCCTTACGGAGGTTCTCGCGTCGGGAGTTGGTGATGCGCAGGCCCAGCGAGAGCTTCAGCATCGCGGGGGCGCCGGTGCGGTGGACGGTGCGGACGGAGGAGGTGGGGTGCCACGGGGAGCCGTGCGGGCCGAGGTCGCGGAGGAGTCCGGCGTCCAGCAGGGCCGCGGTCTCCGGGCGGTGGCGGATCTCGCGGTGCTGCCATGGGTGCAGGGGCAGGGCGGCGTATCCGTCGGGCAGGGGCAGCCCGCTGCCGGCCAGCCGTGCGGTGAGTCGGTCGGCGGGAACGATACGGCCGCGCTCGGTCCAGGCCGAGTCGGTGGACAGGACGGAGGGGGCAACCGCAAGCCAGCGCAGGGGGAAGGAGCCGCGCGACTCGGGTGAGTACAGCCGAGCCTCGGCCTCGGAGAGTCCTTCCCGGCTCTTCGGGGTGGGGTGCAGGGGGTGGCCGAGCACGAGGGCCTGTTCGGCGGCGAGGAAGAGGTCGGGCGGATCGGCGGGCCGGGACCGGCGTTCGGCGAGGAAGGCGGTGGTGTGCCGGACGGAGTCGGCGACCCGGCTGATGAGGTCGGCGGTCTCGGACGCCAGGGTTGGGGTCTCGGGCGCCGGAGTGGGCACGGGGGTCGGCGAAGGCGTGGCCGGGTCCTCGTCAAAGCTGTCCCCCGAGGCCGGGCGGGCGGTCGCCTCCCGGGCCAGGAGCGCTGCCACCGTCACGGCGTCGGCCGGGGGCGCGCCTTCGGGGGCGTCGGCGAAGTGGGGAAGGCCGAACCGGTGCCAGCCGGTCGGGGACCAGTAGTGGATCGGGGCGAGGAGGGTTGTCCCGGTGGTGTGGAGAGGGATGCGGAGGGTGGCGTCTTCCGGGGCGGGGAGGTTGTGTTCGCGTACCCAGCAGCGCAGCAGGTTCTCCACGGCTGCCGCCTGGGCCGCGGTGTGCGGGTCGGGGTGGTCGAGCGGGTCGGTGACGAAGCCGCGCGACTGCTGGGGCGGCCGGGTGCTGTCCTTCTGCCGGGGAAAGGTGTCGGCCTGGCCGGGTACCGAGGCGGGTGGGCGAGAGGCGGAGGCATTCTGCCTGGGCAGGGCATCGGCCGGGCGGGGCGCGGCCCCAGCGGTCGGGCGGGGCGCCGGCCCGGTCGCGGGCGGCAGCGGGGCCTGGCGGGCGGGGCCCCTGTCCGTGGGGGCGTGGTCTTCGGTGGCGGGCATCGCGGTCAACGGGGGTCCTGGGTTCCTTGGGATGGCGTGCTGGTTCGTGCGGGCCGTAGGGGCGCCGAGGGCGGCGGGCGTTCACCGGCCTACGGCGGTCGGGCCCCTGGCATCGCGCCGTACGGTGGTCGGGGGTGCGGCGGCGGGGTGTGCGGTAGCGCGGCGTACGGCGCTCCGGGCCGGGGGTCTACGGACTGTGCCCTCCTCGGCTGGGGCGTTGCCGGCTGAGGCATTCCCTGGTGGGGCATCCCGGCCCACGCCGTTCCGGGCCATGGCGCTTCCGGCCACCGTCGCTCCGGGCGGTGTGGGTGGGCCGTCGCCTGCGTCTGCTGGTTCTCGGTGCGGCGCGATGCTCACCGGCCGGACTTCCGGTCAGGCGAGCCGACCGGTTCGGGTTGCTCGGTGCGCACCGCGGCCGCCCTGGGCGCCGGAAGCCGTGGCTCCCGCGCCACGGCTTCGATCGCGTCCGTCAGACGGTCGAGTACGGCGTTGGTCTGTTCATCGGTGATCGTCAGGGGCGGGAGGAGGCGTACGACGCCGGCGTGGCGGCCGCCCAGTTCGACGATGAGGCCGCGGCGCAGGCACTCCCGTTGGACGGCGGTGGCGAGGTCGGGCGCGGCCGGGCGGGGGCCGTCGGCGACGGCGGGGGGCGCCTCCGGGTCGACCATCTCGATGCCGATCATCAGTCCTCGGCCCCGTACGTCGCCGACGCACGCGAACTCGCCGATCAGGGGGCCGAGTTGGGTGAGCATGCGGGAGCCCAACATCTCGGCGCGCTCGGCGAGGCCGTTCTCGCGGACATGGGCGAGGGTGGCGGTGCCGGCCGCCATGGCGAGCTGGTTGCCGCGGAAGGTGCCGGCGTGGGCGCCGGGCTGCCATACGTCGAGGTCGTCGCGGTAGACGACGACGGCCAGCGGAAGGCTGCCGCCGATCGCCTTGGACAGGACCATCACATCGGGAACGACTCCGCTGTGCTCGACGGCCCAGAAGCGACCGGTGCGGCCCACGCCCGTCTGGACCTCGTCGGCGATGAGCGGGATCGAGCGCGTGGCGGTGATCTCGCGCATCCGGCGCAGCCAGCCGTCGGGCGCGGGGATGACGCCGCCCTCGCCCTGGACGGGTTCGAGGATCATTCCGGCGGGCAGCGGCACTCCGGACTTGGCGTCGTCGAGGACGGACTCGGTCCAGCGGGCGGCGAGTTCGGCGCCGTGCTCGCCGCCGACGCCGTACGGACAGCGGTAGTCCTGGGGGTAGGGCAGGCGCGTCACGCGGACCTCGCAGGCGCCTCCGGACGCTTCGAGCGCCCCGGCGGTCATGCCGTGGTAGGCGCCGGTGAAGGCGAGCATTCCGGTGCGTCCGGTCGCGGCCCGTACGAGCTTGAACGCGGCCTCGACCGCGTCGGTGCCGGCCGGTCCGCAGAACTGCACGCGTGCGCGGTCGGCGAGCCCGGGCGGCAGGGTGCGGAACAGTTCGGTGGTGAAGGCGTCCTTGACCGGTGTGGCAAGGTCGAGGACGTGCAGCGGCGCTCCCGAGTCGAGGACCTTCCGGATGGCTTCCAGGACGACCGGGTGATTGTGGCCGAGGGCCAGTGTGCCGGCGCCGGACAGGCAGTCGAGGTAGCGGCGGCCGTCGGCTCCCTCGATCGTCAGGCCGCGTGCGCGGACCGGCACGATGGGCAGGGCTCGCGCGTAGGTGCGCGCCGACGACTCGCGTGCGGACTGGCGCCGCAGGATGCCCTCCTGCGCCGTGCGCGCCCCCTCGTACTCGCGTCGTGGCCGCCCCCGATCGCTCTCGTGTCCCGAGCGCGCCCGCTCGGACTCCCGCCCCACCGACGCCATCGCAGACTCGGTCACCGCCACGACTGCACTTCCTCCCGCTGCCCACAGGCGAGTTGGCAGGGGGCACACCGAGCACCGGCGGGTCCCCCCGCACGTACCAACGACGGGGTCCGCACAGGGAAGCGGGGTGGGACGAAGATCCTTGCGGTGACGGAACGGTTGACGCCCCGGCCCGGTCGCGGGTCGTCAGGAACCGGTGTCGGTCCGGGTGACGAGGTCGGTGATGTGGGCCCACATCCGGGGGGCGTTGGAGTACATGGGGAAGTGGGCGCAGTGGCCGATCTCGGCCAGTTCGACGCCGCCTTCGGCCAGGGCCGGGAGGTAGGACAGGGAGTTGTTCTGCTCGCCGTACATGAACAGTCTCGGTGTGGGGAGTGCGAGGAAGCGGTCCAGGAGCTTGCCGTGGTCGGAGAGGTCGACCATGGACTCGAAGATCGCCCTGACGGCTCCGGCCCGGACCTTGTGCGGCAGGCTCGACGCGTACAGCGCGCCGGCGTGGAAGCGCGAGTCGCTCACGCGTTCGGCGAACCGGGCGAGGAAGGTGTCGGGGTCGTCGTCGGCGTGGGTGATGATCTGGCGGCTGAGGAAGCAGTCCTCGGGCGCGACGTTGCCCTCGATGTTGGTGAAGCTCGCGATTCTGCCGGGGTCGCCGTCCGCCAGGAGGAGTGCGGTCAGGCCTCCCATCGAGTGGCCGATGACGTGGAAGCGGTCGATGTGCCACGCCTGGAGGACCTGTTCGGCGACGGCCACCAGGAAGGGGAGGGAGACGGCGGTGAGGTCCGCGCAGGTGCTGGCGCCGCAGCCGGGTGCGTCGTAGGCGAGGACGGGGCGGTCGGCGAGACGGTCCTGCTGGACGACGTCCGCGTAGTCCTCCTTGGTCGAGCCGAAGCCGTGGAGGAACACCAGGGGGGTGCCGGTGCCGTCGCGGTGGAGGCCGGCCACGTCGACGCGGGTGCCGTGCACGGTGAGCGGGAGTGTGAACCGTTCGAGTCTGTTGACGGTGCCCGTCATCGGGCCACCTCCGGGTTTGGCGCGTCGATGTCGTAGGTGGCCTCGGTGGGAGTGGTTCCGAGGGCGGTTCGCAGGCGGTCGATCGCGGTGAGCAGGGTGCGGTCGTCGACGGCGAAGCAGAGGCGGATGCGGCCGGGGGCGTTGAACGCCTCTCCGGGGACGACCGCGAGGTGGGCGGTGTCGAGGAGCCAGGTGGCGAGGTCCGCGCTGCTCGTCCAACCACGGTCGCCGAGCAGGTCGCTGACGTCGGGGAAGGCGAACATGCCGCCGTCGGGCAGTGGGCAGTCGATGCCGTCGATCGCGTTCAAGGCCTCGACCAGGAGGTTTCGGCGGCGGCGGTAGTCGCGGGCGGCGTCGGCGGGCGTGTCCGCGTCGTTCAGGGCGGCGAGGGCTGCCCGTTGGTTGACCGTGGGGACGTGGGTGATGGTGCGGGAGACGTGCAGACGTGCGGAGGCGACGATCTCCGGGGGTGCCGCGAGCCAGCCGACCCGCCATCCCGTCATGGCGTGTTCCTTCGACACTCCGCCGACGACGATGGTGCGGGCACGCAGGTCGGGGGCGACTCGCAGGACGGACCGGTAGGTCCCGGTGTGGTCGAAGGCCCGGTAGATGTCGTCGCCGATGACCCAGATGCCGTGCCGCCGGGCCCAGTCGGCGATCCCGCGCAGCCGGGACTCGGGGTGGACCGCGCCGGTGGGGTTGCCGGGGCTGGAGAGGATCACCGCCCGTGTACGAGGGGTACGGCGGCGGTCGAGTGCGTCGGGGGAGATGCGGAACGCGTGGTCCGTCTCGACCGGGACGGGGACGCCGCCGGCCGCGGTGACGACCTCGGCGTGACCGGGCCAGCCGGGCGCCGCGACCAGTACCTCGTCGCCGGGGCCGATCAGGGCCTGGGCGGCGAGGAAGAGGGCGTGCTTCGCGCCGAGGGCGATCTGGATGTCGCCCTCGGTCCAGGGGAGTTCGGTGTCCTCGCTGAGCCGCGCGGCGACGAGCGCGCGGAGTTCGGGGTGCCCCTGGGCCGGGCCGTAGTGGTGGGTGGCGGGGTCGCGCACTGCGGCCACGGCGGCCTCGACGACCACGGCGCTGGTGGCTGCCTGGGGCTCACCGGCGGCGAGCGTGATGACGTCCGCGCCCCGGGCCCGGAGTGCTTCGGCCCGGGCGGCCACGGCGAAGATCGGGTTGTCCGCCGCCGGGGCCAGCGGGGTCGACAGGGCCATCGGCGCGGTCGGCGCCACCGGCTTCGTCGACGTCATCGGTGTCGTAGGCATCACCGGCGTCGAAGGTGTCATTGGATTCGTCGGCGTCATCCCCGTCACCGCCCCGCCGCTTCGAAGTCGTACAGGTCGAGGGTGCTGTGGCCTTCCCGCAGTTGCTTCATCAGTTCGTTCTCCTGGGCCACGCGCGTGTCGGCGCGGTCGAGGATCCGTTCGGCGTCGGCCTGGGGAAGCGCCACGACGCCGTCGACGTCCCCGACGACGAGGTCACCGGGGCGGACCGTGATGCCGCCGACCTGGACGGGGCGCCCGAACACTCCGCGGAAGTGCTTGCGGGTGCCGAGGATGGAGTTGTTGCGCGAGAACACCGGGAAGCCGAGTGCCTCGGTCTCCGACGTGTCGCGTACTCCGCCGTCGATGAGCAGGCCCGCGATGCCCCGGTGCTGGGCGGCCACGGTGAGGATCTCGCCCCAGTGCCCGAAGCGGGCGCCGCCGAGGTCGGCCACGAGGACGGAGCCGGGCGGGGCCTGGAGTACGGCGTGGTGCAGGGCGAGGTTGTCGCCGCCGGCTCCCTGCACGGTGAACGCCGGGCCGCACAGCCGGGCGCCCGCCCACAGGGAGCGGATCTCCGGGCACAGGGCCACGGCGAGTCCGGACGCCTCGGACAGGGTCGCGCTGGAGTGCCCGCGGGCGGGGTCCTGCAGCGGGCGGTCGTCCCCGGCGCGGGCGTTCGTGAGGCTGTCGGTCACGAGGGGTCCTTCCGGGTCTGGAGCGCGTGGTAGCCGTGCCGGGCCCGGGCCTCGGCGAGCGTGGCGCCGCTGCGGACGGTCTCGACGATGGCCTCCTCGACGCGGTCGATGTGGCGGGCGATGTCCACGATCTCGTCCCAGCGCGCGGCGGGGACGACCACGGCGCCGTCGTCGTCGGCCACGAGGATGTCGCCGGGGCGGACGACGACCTGATCGATGGTGACGGAGGTCTGGACGGCGGCCACCCGGACGCGGTCCTTGCCGGTCCTCATGAACCTGGAGACCGACCAGATCGGGTAGCCGAGAGCGGTCGCGACGGCGACATCACGGCAGGTGCCGTTGATGACCGTGCCTGCGACACCGCGATCGTGGGCGACCTCGCTCATGATGCCGCCCCACACCGTGCAGTCGGTCCGGCCGGCGTTGTCGATCAGGATCACCGCGCCGACGGGGACGTCGTCGAGGAAGTCCCCGACCGTGCCGCCGGTCGCGTCGACCGGTTCGTACGTCACGGTGAAGACCGGGCCGACGATCCGCCCGCCCCGGCGCAGCGCGCCGATGCCATGCAGGGATCCGGGGAGTCCGAGCGAGTCGAGGGCGTCGGAGATCGACGCGGTGGACAGTTCGGTGGGCGTTTCGAAGGCCTCGTCGGTGAGCCGACCGGCGGCGGCCAGGGCTGCGGAGCGGTCGGTGGCGTGCCCGGCGGCAAGGCCCGACCCGGCGGCGGTGTCGCTCATCGAGCCGACTCCTTCGCCACGGCGGGCTCAGCGGCAGGCCGTCCCACGGCTCCGCCCCCTCCCCCACCGGCGAGACGGCCGTCATGCATGGCCCGGGACAGAGCCACCCCCGCACGCACCTCCTCCGCGATCACCCGCTCCCTCGCCGCGATCCCGGCGGCGATCTCCGCCACCTCCTCGGCCCTCCCCCGCGGCACGACGACGATTCCGGTCTCGTCCGCGACGACGACATCGCCCTGTTCGACCGTGAGCCCGGCGACCTCGACCGGCTCGCCGGTGGAGCGCTGCTGGAGTCTGCCCCTCGCCGTGGCGGGGATCGCCCCGCGCGAGAAGACCGGGAAGGCCAGCTCACGCGCCTCGGCGACATCGCGGCACACCCCGTCGGCGACAACGCCGCGCACGCCACGCCGAGCCGCGCCCAGGCTCAGGATGCCGCCCCAGCAGGACACATCGGTACGGCCCTGGTTGTCGACGACGATCACGCTCCGGTCGTCCGCGGTCTCGACGGCGGTGGTGGCGATGTGAGCCCCGGCCGGGCCGTCGCCGCGCGGTTCGAGCCCCACGGTGACGGCGAACCCCACGACGGCGGCGGGGCCCCACACGGGGCGGATGCCCCCGACTCCGGCGGGCAGCCCGAGCTGGTCGAGCGCGTCGCTGACCGCGGCGGAGTCGAGCGCGGCGTAGCGGTCCAGGAGAGCCGGGCAACGGTCCGAGAGAGGTGAGTTGCTCATGTGCTCCACTTCAACAGCCTCCGGATATATTCGGAAGGTCTGATTTCCTCTCTCAGTAAGAGGTAGCGCGAATCATGGTTGAGGTCCGGCAGGCTCGGTACTTCGTCGCGGTGGCCGAGGAGCTGCACTTCGGTCGTGCGGCGCGACGGCTGCAGATGTCCCAGCCGCCGCTCTCCCAGGCGATCAAGCAGCTCGAACAACAACTCGGCTGCGAACTGCTGCACCGCACCCAGCGCTCGGTCGCCCTCAGCCCCGCCGGAGCCGTGTTCCTGGACCACTGCCGCGCGCTCGTCCGGCAGGCGGAGGAGGCGGAGCTCGCCGCCCGGCGGGCCGCCACCGGGCGCGGCGGCCGGCTGAGCCTGGGCGCGGTCGCCTCGGCCTTCTCCTGGCCGCTGCCGCTCGTGCTGGAGCGGTTCCACGACGCGCTCCCGGACGTGGAGATCCGTACGCAGGAGATCGACACGCACGAGGCCGGGCCTGGCCTGCTCGACCGTTCGCTCGACTGGGCGATCGTGCGCCAGACCGCCCCGGTGCGCGGCACCACGGCGACCTCGCTCTTCGTGGACCGGTTCGTCGCCGCCCTGCCGATCCGGCACCCGGCCGCCGACGTCCCCGGCCCGCTGGACCTGGCCGACCTCGCCGGTGCCCCGTGGGTGTGGCTGCACCGCCACATCTCGCCCGACTACCACGACGCCATGGCGACGATGTGCCGTACCGCCGGGTTCAGTCCCGTTCCGGCCCACTGGGCGCGGTCGGTGACCTCGCAGATCGCCATGGTCGAGTGCGGTCTCGGCGTCACCGTCGTACCCGCCGCGGCGTCCGCGGCCCGCCCGGCCGTCCGCTTCCGGACGCTGCGGCACGGGACGGCGACCATCGCGCTCACCGCCATGACGAGAGCCGACCCCGGGGCACTCGCCGAGCGCCTCACCGCCATCGCCACCCAACTGACCACGGCTCAGATCAGCGGGTGATCGCCAAGTCGCACAGCTCGTAGCGAAACCGTTGCCCTTCCCACGGATGTCCCTCACACGGACCGCATAGTGTGTGGTGCCGTTCCGAAAGATCTGTACCAACGGACCTGCTGGGACGGATCCGTTACGAGCAAACCCGTTCCGACGGATCCGCACCGAGCCGCGCGCACCGACGCTACGTACGAAGAGTACGAACGCCGGCTACGAACGCCACGTAGAAAATGACGCGCACCGTTTCGGCGCCACAGAGTTCTCTTACGCCCAGGGGGAGTTCAGCCCATGCGACCCATACGCCCGCTCTTCGCCGCTCGTCGTGGGAGGAGCGCGCGCCGCAGAACCTCCCCCGTGCTGGCCGCGGTCGGTCTCGCCACGACGCTGGCGCTGACCGCCACCGCCTGTGGTTCGGACGACACCACGGCCAGTGCCGACTCGTCCGCCACGGCGCAGGACAGCGGCGGCGACGGCAAGATCACGATTCCGGACGACATCAAGGACCGGCTCAAGCAGCACGGCATCGACATCGACAAGTGGAAGGGGGGTGCCTGGAAGAACTGGAACAAGGACGACTGGCTGCGCGAGGCCGAGGACTACGTCAACCCGATCATCGAGAACCTGTGGGACCCGGACCGGATGCGCGACGCCGAGGAGCCGGACAAGGAGGTCGACGAGAACGACCTCGCCGGTGACCAGGGCGTCACCGACCCGACCCCCGCGTCCGTCGAGGCCAAGGCCGTGGCGCCGCAATACCACGCGAACATGCCCGAGGCGGGCAAGGTGTTCTTCGACGCGCCCGAGGGCACGATGGTCTGCTCGGCCACGGTCGTCGAGGACCCGGCCAACCCGGGCAAGTCGAACCTCGTGTGGACCGCCGGCCACTGTGTGCACGCGGGCAAGGCGGGCGGCTGGTACCGCAACATCGCCTTCGTGCCGTCGTACAACGACAGTGCGAAGACGGCGGCGGAGCTGGACTCCGCCACCAAGGAGGAGATCGCTCCGTACGGGGTCTGGTGGGGTGACTGGGCGCAGACCTCGGACCAGTGGATCGAGCAGGGCGGTGCGACGGGCGGCGACGGGGCGCCGTACGACTTCGCGGTCATCCATGTCACGCCGGAGGAGGGCAGCGACGGCAAGTCCCTGGAGGAGACGGTCGGTTCGGCGCTCCCGGTGGACTTCGCCGCGCCGGCCGCGCAGCAGATGCAGAGCATCACGGCGACCGGTTACCCGGCGGGTGCCCCGTACGACGGCGAGACGATGTACCAGTGCACGGACAAGCCGGGACGGCTCTCGATCGTTGAGTCCGACCCGACGATGTACCGCATCGGCTGCACGATGACGGGCGGTTCGTCCGGCGGCGGCTGGGTGGCGACCGGCTCGGACGGCCGGCCCGCGCTGGTCTCCAACACCTCCATAGGTCCGGTGAGTTCCGGCTGGCTGGCCGGTCCTCGGCTCGGCAAGGAGGCCAAGGGTGTGTACCAGGCGGTGAGCAACAAGTTCGCCGGGCAGTGACGCGGTGACCTGGCGGCGGCCGCCGTCCGGCAGCAGGTGACCTGAGATCCGGACTGCGGCCGTCCGAAGGCCCGCGTGCCCGTCGGTGACCGAGGACGGCATCGAGCCGCCCGGACGGACGAAGTCCGGGCGGCGCACGGAAATTCTCGCCGCGCGCCCTCCGCCCGTCCCCCAGCGCCCCTTCATAGTGGGCGTGACACACGGAAGTTCCGACGGGGGTCGAGCACCATGGGTTCCTCATATCGGCGGCGCCGTCATCTCGCCGCCTCCGGACTCGTCGCGGCCCTCGCGCTGGTCGCGACTGCCTGCGGGCCGGGCGACGACAGCGCGAGCGACAAGCCCGACGCGGCCGCGTCCCGTACCGCCGACGAAGACGGCGACGGCATTCCCGACTCACTCGCCGACCGGCTCGAGAAGCACGGCATCGATGTCGACGAGTGGAAGGACGGCGGCTGGAAGGACTGGGACAAGGACAAGTGGCTCGGTGAGGCCGAGGACTTCGTCAATCCCGTGATCGAAAAGCTGTGGGACCTCGACCGGATGCGCGACGCCGAGGACCCGGCCAAGACCGTCTCCACCCAGGACGCCTCGGCCGACCAGGGCGTCAGCGATCCCGTTCCGGCGCCGGTCGAGGCCGCGGCCGAGAAGACGCCGTACCGCGAGAACGCCGGCGCGGTCGGCAAGGTCTTCTTCGACTCCCCCGAGGGCTCGATGGTCTGTTCGGGCACGGTGGTCAAGGACGTGAACCACCCGGGCGAGTCCAACCTCGTGTGGACCGCGGGCCACTGTGTGCACGCCGGCGCCGACGGCGGCTGGTACCGCAACATCGCCTTCGTCCCGGCCTACAACGACCTGGGCAGGTCCGAGGACGAGCTGGCCGGCGCCGCCGCCGAGGAGATCGCCCCGTACGGCCAGTGGTGGGCTGACTGGGCCGCGACGTCGGACGAGTGGATCAAGGGCGGCTCCGAGACGGGCGGCGCGGGTGCCGCGTACGACTACGCGGTCCTGCATGTGAAGCCCGAGTCGGGCGACAGGTCGCTGGAGGAGACGGTCGGCTCGGCCCTGGACATGGACTTCTCCGCCCCGTCCGCGACCGAGGTCGACGCGATGGGCGCGTGGGGCTACCCGGCGGCGCCGCCGTACAACGGCCTGAACATGTTCCGGTGCGTCGACCGGCCCGGCCGGCTCTCCCTCGCGCCGTCCCTGCCCACGATGTACCGCATCGGCTGCACGATGACGGGCGGTTCGTCCGGCGGCGGCTGGTTCCGCATGGTCGACGGCGAACCCCGGCTCGTGTCGAACACGTCGATCGGCCCTGCCGACAACACCTGGCTCGCCGGACCACAACTGGGCCCGGGCGCCGAGTCCCTGTACGAGGAGATGAGCGCGTCGTACGGCGGCCAGTAGGCGTCGTACGGCTGTCAGCGGGCGTCGTACGGCTGTCTCTGTGGGCGTCGTACGGCTGTCTCTGCGGGCGTCGTACGGCTGTCTCTGCGGGCGTCGTACGGCCGCGAGTAGGCGCCGTACGGCTGTGACGTGGGCCCGCACGCACGCCCTCACGCCGCCGCGATCCTCCGCCCCGCCGCCCAGTCCCGCAGTTGTCCGGCATGGCGGACGAGCTTGTCGAGGACCCGGGGCAGGTGTTCCTCCGCTCCTGCGCGCAGCGTCGCGCTGTGCGGGAGCAGCACGGAGGAGTCGTACAGCCGTGTGCAGTGCGGGAGTCGGGCCCGGGTGGGGTCGATGGCCTCCCAGTAGCGCTGCGAGAGGCGGTGGCGGGGTTTGCTGTGCGGGCGGTAGAGGGGGGCGTCGGGCGAGGAGGACGAGCTGGGCGGGAACTTCGTGGCCACGTACAACGCCGAGGTCCCCGACCGGATCAAGGTACGCAACAACAACCTGCTCGGCCCGACCGGCTGGGGAAGGTGAGCACACCATGCCCGAGAACCCTGCCCTGACCGGTACGGCCGGGATCGCCGGGGCCGCCGAAGCCACGCCGAGCCCTGCCCTCGCTGCCACCCCTGCCCTCGGTCTCTCCGCCGTAACCACCGAAACCGGTTACCCCGTCCCCTCCCGCCCGATCATCCGCTTCACGTGGCACACCGGCGACTGGTTCGCGGTGTTCGAGAAGCATGTCGCGCTGATCCAGTCGGACATCGCCCGAGCCCAGGCCGAGGACCGGATCGTCGTCTATCTGAGCTGCCCGATCAGCTCGCGCGGCGGCGGTCACTTCCGGACCAACACCGAGATCGCCCACTTCGTCGCCCGCAGGCTGGCCGCCGAGTGGGGCGAGCGGTTCTTCCTCGTCGATCCGGCCGCCTACCAGCTGGAGTCGAAGGAGGGCACCGGCCTGGTCATGCGGCACATCGCCGAACTCGCCCGGGAGACCGGCCGGCCGCTGACCCTGGAGACTCTGACGGCGGCCGCCCTGCCGTCCGGCGGGGACTACATGCGCATGTGGACCCGGGTCCTGGTCGAGGACGACTACCTCACGGACCCGCCCGGCCTCCCGCCCCGTCACAAGCTCCAACTGGGCGGTCTCTTCGACGCGTTCTACTTCCTCGGCCCCGACGACATGCACGCCTTCTTCCGCGCGGACACGGGCGGCGGCGGTTCACTGTTGGCCACCGTGGAGGGCTACTTCGCCCGCAAGTACGCCGTCGACCCGGACTTCTGGACCGACTTCGGCACGGCCACCGGCCCGGACGGCACCCGCCGCCCACTGGATCCCTCGAACCGCGAGGACGCGCTGGTGTGGGAGGCCCGGCGCAAGGAGTTCGTCCGCTTCTACACCGTGCGGGCCGGCGGCGCGTACAGCCTCGGCTGTCACGACGAGTGGAACCTCTTCGTCCGGCTGAACCGGGCCCGGGCCACCCACCCCGCCTACGGCCCCGGTGAGCTGATCGCGGCCTCCTACGGCGGCCGGGCCCGCTCGATGGCCGAGTCCGAGACGGAGACCTCCCCCGGCTACGAAGTCACGGAGACAGGGGGCCGCGCATCCGGGGAGTGAACGGGGGTGTGCGGGCACCCTTGCGGCCGGTGACCCGCGCAGACCGAAGGCCCGCCCCTCCTGCGGGAGGGACGGGCCTTCGACTCGAACGACCACGGTGCTACGGCCTACGGGCCCGAGGCCCGGTGAGGCCACCGCAGACCTGGTGTCAGGCCGCCGACGCCGGAACGTACGGCGCCAGATCCGCCGCCAGCTCCTCGTGCACCCGGGCCTTGAGCAGGGTGCCCTCCGCGGTGTGCTCCTCGGAGATCACCTCACCCTCGGTGTGGGTGCGGGCGACGAGCTTGCCGTGGGTGTACGGCACGAGCGCCTCGATCTCGACCGAGGGACGCGGCAGCTCGTTGTCGATCAGGGCGAGCAGCTCCGCGATGCCCTGGCCGGTCCGGGCCGAGACCGCGATGGAGCGCTTCTCGATCCGCATCAGCCGCTGGAGCACCAGCGGGTCGGCCGCGTCCGCCTTGTTGATCACGACGATCTCGGGTACGCCGGTGGCGCCGACGTCCCTGATCACCTCGCGTACGGCGGCCAGCTGCTCCTCCGGCGCCGGGTGGGCGCCGTCGACCACGTGCACGATCAGGTCGGAGTCGCCGACCTCCTCCATCGTGGAGCGGAACGCCTCGACGAGGTGGTGCGGCAGATGGCGTACGAAGCCGACGGTGTCCGCCAGCGTGTACAGCCGCCCGCTCGGGGTCTCGGCCCGGCGCACAGTCGGGTCGAGCGTTGCGAACAGGGCGTTCTCGACCAGGACGCCCGCGCCCGTGAGGCGGTTGAGCAGGGAGGACTTGCCGGCGTTGGTGTAGCCGGCGATGGCGACCGAGGGCACCTTGTTCCTGCGGCGCTCCTGGCGCTTGATCTCGCGGCCGGTCTTCATCTCCGCGATCTCCCGGCGCATCTTCGCCATCTTCTCGCGGATCCGGCGCCGGTCCGTCTCGATCTTGGTCTCACCGGGGCCACGGGTGGCGAGGCCGCCGCCCTTGCCGCCGCCCATCTGCCGGGACAGCGACTGACCCCAGCCTCGCAGCCTCGGCAGCATGTACTGCATCTGCGCGAGCGCGACCTGCGCCTTGCCCTCTCGGGACTTGGCGTGCTGGGCGAAGATGTCGAGGATCAGGGCCGTACGGTCGATGACCTTGACCTTGACGACGTCTTCGAGGTGGATGAGCTGGCCCGGGCTCAGCTCACCGTCACAGATGACGGTGTCCGCTCCCGAGTCGAGGACGATGTCCCGCAGCTCGTTGGCCTTGCCGGAGCCGATGTATGTGGCCGCGTCAGGCTTGTCGCGGCGCTGGATCACGCCGTCGAGCACGAGCGCGCCCGCGGTCTCCGCGAGGGCGGCCAGCTCGGCGAGCGAGTTCTCCGCGTCCGACACGGTTCCCGAGGTCCAGACACCGACGAGTACGACGCGCTCCAGGCGGAGCTGGCGGTACTCGACCTCGGTGACGTCCTCGAGTTCGGTGGAGAGGCCCGCGACACGGCGCAGAGCCGCGCGCTCGGAGCGGTCGAACTGGTCGCCGTCCCGCTCTCCGTCGATCTCGAAGCTCCAGGCGACGTCCTCTTCCATCAGGGCATCGGCCCGAAGACCTTCGGGGTTGTTCTGCGCGAAGGCGCGCTGTGCGGCCTGGGAAGGGGAAGAAGAGGAGGTCATTGGGTCCTTACGTCGATGGGGTACCGATGTGCGACGGATTCGTGAGGCCCGTCACCTGTGACAACGCGCGGGGCGCCTGGTGGATTCCCGGCCGCCCGTGCCGCCGACCCGAAAATGGTCGCACGGCACGCCCCGTCTCGTCACCAGGGTTATCGCGCCCCTACCGCCGCGCTGCCTCCGACTTCCACTCCGGGTGCCCCGGCATCGGCGGCGTTCTCTCCTCGTACAGCCAGGCGTGGAAGAAGTCGCCCAGGTCGCGGCCCGCGATCAGGGAGGCGAGTTCTTCGAAGTCCGCGGTCGAGGCGACGCCGTCCCGGTGCATGCCGACCCAGGTCCGCTCCAGCCGTTCGAAGGCGGAGCGGCCGATCTCCTGGCGCAGGGCGTAGAGGAAGAGCGCGGCGCCGTCGTAGACGTTGGCGCGGAAGATGCTGATCTTCTGGCCCGCCTTGGGCGGCTTGGGCGCGGCCGGTGGTCCGCCGACGGCCCGCCAGCGGTCGGAGGCGCCGTAGGCGGCCTTCATACGCGCCTGAAGGGGCCGGCCGGCCGTCTCCTCCGAGTACAGGGCCTCGTACCAGGTGGCGTGGCCCTCGTTCAGCCACAGGTCGGACCAGGTGCGCGGGCTGACGCTGTCGCCGAACCACTGGTGGGCCAGCTCGTGCACCATGATCGAGTCGACGTACCACTCGGGGTACTCGGGCCGGACGAAGAGCTCTCTCTCGAAGAGGGAGAGGGTCTGTGTCTCCAGTTCGAAGCCGGTCTGCGCGTCGGCGATCAGGACCCCGTAGGTCTCGAAGGGGTAGCCGCCGACCTTCGACTCCATCCACTCGATCTGGGCGGGGGTCTTCTTCAGCCACCGTTCGAGCCGGTCGCGGTCCTTGGTGGGCACCACGTCCCGCAGGGGCAGACCGTCCGGCCCGGTCCGGCGCACCACGGTGGAGCGGTCGATCGACACCTGGGCCAGTTCGGTGGCCATGGGGTGTTCGGTGCGGTACGTCCAGGTGGTGGTGCCCGGGGCGCGGTCCGTCCCGGCGGGCACGCCGTTGGCCACGGCTGTGTAGCCGTCGGGCGCGGTGACGCGGATGGTGAACATCGCCTTGTCGGAGGGGTGGTCGTTGCACGGGAAAACCAGATGCGCGGCGTCGGCCTGGTTGGCCATCGCGAGGCCGTCCGAGGTCCGCACCCAGCCGCCCTCCTCGTCCCCGGTGTACACGGGGTCACTGGTGTGCCGGAGGGTGATGCGCACCGGGACGCCCTCGGGCAGCGGTTGCTCGGGCCTGACCACCAGGTCCTCACCGGCGCTGGCGAAGTCGGCGGGCCTGCCGTCGACCTCGACGGAGCGCACCTTCCCGTGCGCGAAGTCGAGGTTGATCAGCGCCAGCGGCGCGGTGGTCAGGGCGTCGATCGTGGTGACGGCCTCAAGTGGCTTCCGGTTGCTGCCGGGATAGGTGAAGTCGAGGTCGTACGACTTGACGTCGTAGCCCGGATTTCCGAGGTGCGGGAAGAGCCGGTCGCCGACGCCGAGGGGGACGGCGGGTGCGGGGGCGCTCGCGGCGATCAGGCAGACGGAGACGGCGGAGGCAAGCAGCGCCGCCTTGGTGTGACGGGTCACAGGGCGGCGGAGAAGGCGGGGGGTGAACGGCATGCACCACCGCTACCAGCACGCCCCCGCCGGGCGGCGACGCCGCGCAGCGGGCCCACCCGAACGGGGGGCCTGCCGCCCGCCGTTGCCGGAGCCCGGGCCGTGTCGCGGACGCGGCCCCCAGGGCCTGTCCGACAACAATTCCCGTCTGCCTCGCGCCGCCACGCACGCCCTCTCGCCGCACCGGGCGCAGCCCCGAGTACGTCCAGCACGAGTCTCTACGCCCGGCACACGAGGGCACGCGTCTACGCGGACATCAACCTCCCCCGTCGCGGCGGGCGCCAAGCGGCCCTCCGGGTGACGACGGGAACAGCCAGACGCGCCCTAGCGGTTCGCGGACGCCTTCGGGTGCTGGGCGCGGCCCACGTCGTACACGCCCGGGACGTTGCGCATGGCGCGCATCAGGGTCTGGAGGTGGGCGGCGTCCGGGAGTTGGAGGGTGTAGGTGTGTCGGACGCGCTGCTGGGTCGGGGGTTCGACGGTGGCGGAGACGATGGCGACGCCCTCCAGGGCGATGGCCTCGGTGAGGTCGGCGAGGAGGTGGGGTCGCTGGAAGGACTCGGCGACGAGCGTGACCCGGCACTCGGTGGTGTCGCCCCAGCTCACCTCGATCTCCGCGCGCCCCAGGCCCTTCATGCGCGCGACCGCCGAGCACTCGACACGGTGGACGGTGACCACTCCCCCGCGTACGGCGAAGCCGGTGACCTCGTCGGGCGGTACGGGCGTACAGCAGCCGGCGAGGCGTACGTTCGCGTCGGGCCTGCCGACGACGACCGCGTTCGCGGAGCCGGGCTGTTCGGCGGGTTCGTCCGGGGCGGGGCGGGGGGCGGGCGTCTCGTCCCGGCGTTCCTCGTCGAGCGCCTCGTCCGGGTCCGACGAGGGGTGGGTGGCGAGCCAGCGCTGGATGGCGATGCGCGCGGCGGGCGTGTGCGCGTGCTCCAGCCACTCCCGGGAGGGCTCCGAGGCGGGGTCCTGGCCCATGAGGAGCTGGACCGTGTCGCCGTCCTTGAGGACCGTGCTGAGCGTCGCCAGGCGGCCGTTGACCCGGGCGCCGATACAGGCGTGCGCGTCCTCTCCGTACTGCGCGTACGCGGCGTCGACGCAACTGGCGCCCTCGGGGAGCCCCAACGCGCCCCCGTCGGGCCGGAAGACCGTGATCTCGCGGTCCTGGGCGAGATCCTCGCGCAGGGTGGACCAGAACATGTCGGCGTCGGGAGCCGCCTCCTGCCAGTCGAGGAGGCGGGAGAGCCAGCCGGGGCGGGTGGGGTCGACGCGCTCGCCGTCGCCCTGGTCCTCCGAGGAGTCCGACGAGGAGTCCGCGGGCGCGGCGTACGGATTGCCGAGGGCGACGACGCCTGCCTCGGCGACCTTGTGCATCTGGTGGGTGCGGATGAGGACTTCGGCGACCTCGCCGTCGCCGCGGGCGACGGCCGTGTGCAGCGACTGGTAGAGGTTGAACTTGGGGACGGCGATGAAGTCCTTGAACTCCGAGACGACCGGGGTGAGGCAGGTGTGCAGTTCGCCGAGGACCGCGTAGCAGTCGGCGTCCTCGTTCACGAGCACGAGGAGGCGGCCGAAGTCGGCGCCGCGCATCGGTCCGCGTTTTCGGGAGACGCGGTGGACGGACACGAAGTGCCGGGGCCTTATGAGGACTTCGGCCTGGATGCCGGCCTCGCGCAGGACGCCGCGGACCTCTTCGCGGATCTCGACGAGCGGGTCGTTCGCGCGGGAGGCGTTGTCGACGATCAGCTCGCGGGTGCGCTCGTACTCCTCGGGGTGGAGGATCGCGAAGACGAGGTCCTCCAGCTCGGTCTTGAGCGCCTGGACGCCGAGGCGTTCGGCGAGCGGGATGAGGACGTCCCGGGTGACCTTGGCGATGCGTTCCTGCTTCTCGGGGCGCATCACGCCGAGGGTGCGCATGTTGTGCAGCCGGTCGGCGAGTTTGATCGACATCACGCGGACGTCGTTGCCGGTGGCGACGAGCATCTTGCGGAAGGTCTCGGGCTCGGCGGCGGCGCCGTAATCGACCTTCTCCAACTTCGTGACGCCGTCGACGAGATAGCGCACCTCCTCGCCGAACTCCTCGCGGACCTGATCGAGGGTCACGTCCGTGTCCTCGACGGTGTCGTGGAGCAGAGAGGCCGTCAGAGTCGTTGTCTCGGCGCCCAGTTCGGCGAGGATCAGGGTCACGGCGAGCGGGTGTGTGATGTACGGCTCGCCGCTCTTGCGCATCTGACCGCGGTGCGAGGACTCCGCGAGGACGTACGCCCGGCGCAACGGCTCCAGGTCGGCGTCGGGGTGGTGGGCTCGGTGAGCCTCGGCGACATGGCCGATCGCGTCGGGCAGCCGGTCACGGGACGCCGGACCCAGGAATGCCGCCCGGCCCAGGCGGCGCAGGTCGATGCGAGGGCGACTCTTCCTGCGGTGCGCTGTGGGCGGCGCAGGGGCGGGCGATACGGCGGGGTTCGTGGCCTCCGCGCTCATGGGCACCTCCGGCTGCATTGACCGGCGGACGGGTGCCCCATGGCGTGCGGCGGCTCAGGGATCGTGTCGTTCCCCCGTCCGTGCCGGTGCTTGATGCTACCGAGCCCATCACGCCCGATTGACCGACTCTCGTCGAGCGTGAAACGGATCACCCATTAGAGGGAGGGTTCGGGGGGTTGCGGTTACGGGACAGGTCAGGGGCGCTCGACCATGGATTCGAACGTCCGAGCGCCCTGACGACCTGGCATTGTGCGGCGCCCTGGGGTCGGTCACCGTCATGCCGAACGTGACGCCCCCTCAACTCGCCATGTTTTCCAGCCAGTCGGCGTCGATCTCGCCTGTGGCGACGATCACTGCGGGGCCGGTCATCTCGACCTCGCCGTCGGCCCGCTCGGTGATCACGAGGGTCCCGCCGGGCACATCGACGGTGTACGTGGCCGGGGTGCCCGTGACCGCCGGGTCCGCGCCGTCGCGCCGGGCGGTGGCCACGGCGACGGCGCACGCGCCCGTGCCGCACGAGCGGGTCTCGCCCGAGCCGCGCTCGTGGACGCGCATCGCGACATGCCGGGGACCGCGGTCGACCACGAACTCGACGTTGACCCCGTCCGGGTAGGCGGTGGCCGGGCTGAAGGGGGGCGCGGAGAGCAGGTCGCCGGCGTCGGCGAGGTCGGCGACGAAGGCGACCGCGTGCGGGTTGCCCATGTTCACGTTCCGCGCGGGCCAGCTGTGCTCGCCCACGCTCACCGTGACGTCCCCTTCGGGGAGGCGCGCCCTGCCCATGCCGACGGTGACGTCACCGTCCTTGTCGATGTGGACCGTCTTCACGCCCGCGCGCGTGGCGACGGCCAGGTCACCCTCGGTGATGTGCCCGGCGTGCTGGAGGTAGCGCGCGAAGACACGGACGCCGTTTCCGCACATCTCCGCGATCGAGCCGTCGCCGTTGCGGTAGTCCATGAACCACTCCGCCTCGGCGGCCATGTCCTTCGCCTCGGGGTGCGCGGCGGACCGTACGACATGCAGCAGGCCGTCGCCCCCGATGCCCGCGCGCCGGTCGCACAGGGCGGCGACGGCGGACGTGGGCAGGTCGATGGTGTTCTCGGGGTCCGGGACGATCACGAAGTCGTTCTCGGTGCCGTGACCCTTGAGGAAGGCGATCCGCGTGCTCATTCCTCGATCGTAAGGGGTGGATACGACATCCCCACGAACAGTTCGGTTCAGCGGAGCCTTGCCACGCGCCACACGGCGAGGACGACCACCGCGGCGACGACCAGGACGTAGAGCAGCACCATCCGCCAGTCCGGGCGGCGGGCGGAGCCGCGGGCGGGCAGGCCGGGCCATGTGTAACCGACGCGACGGGCGGCCATCATGCCCCAGCCGGCGGCGGTGGAGCAGATCAGCAGACCCAGCATGGCGACCACCGCGCCGCCGTCGCCGAACTCGAAGGCGAGCGGGAAGGCGAACATCAGGGAGCCGACCGCGGCGAGGCCCACGATGGGCGCGAGCTGCCAGATCCGCAGTCTGCGCTGGGGGCGCAGCTCGACCTCGACCTCCGGGCCGCCGGACATCTCGTCCGGTTCCGGTCCGTCGTCGGTCACACCGCCGGACGGCTGGTCGTCGGGCCCGTCGGGGCTCAGCGGATCGCCGTCGGGGTCCAGTCCGTACCCCTCGGTAACCAGCTGTTCCGTGTCTTCCGCGGTCTCGTGCTCCGCGCCATGTGCGGTGTCGCGAGGGCCGGCCTCCATCGCCACGCGCCCTCCCAACTCGGACTCCACTTGGTCGATCGAAGCTCGATGATGGCACGCCCCCGGAGGCCGGGATGACCGCCGGGGCGAGCCGATGCCATGACGTGATCAGGCTGTGACCGGTCGTTCGACCAACGCCATTGCATGCCCCGGGAGTTCCGTGAGGTCGGCCGCGGCCCCACTGAGCCAATGCACCCGCGGGTCGCGCCTGAACCATGAATCCTGGCGGCGCGCGAAGCGCTTGGTGGCACGGACCGTCTCGGCGCGCGCCTCGTCCATGGTGCACTGCCCGGCGAGGGCGGCGAGGACCTGCTGGTAGCCGAGCGCGCGTGATGCCGTACGCCCCTCGCGCAACCCCTGCGCCTCCAGCGCCCTCACCTCTTCGACGAGTCCGGCGTCCCACATGCGGTCGACGCGGCGGGAGATGCGCTCGTCGAGTTCGGGGCGCTCGACGTCGACGCCGATCTGGACGGTGTCGTAGACCGAGTCGTGGCCCGGGAGGTTGGCGGTGAAGGGCTTGCCCGTGATCTCGATCACTTCGAGGGCGCGGACGATACGGCGGCCGTTGCTCGGCAGGATCGCGTGGGCCGCCCCGGGGTCGGCGGCGGCGAGGCGGGCGTGCAGCGCGCCGGAGCCGCGGAGCGTCAACTCCTCCTCCAGCCTGGCGCGGACCTCGGGGTCGGTGCCGGGGAACTCCAGGTTGTCGACGGCTCCGCGGACGTACAGCCCGGAGCCGCCCACCAGGATCGGCCAGCGGCCTTCGGCGAGCAAGGCGTCGATGCGCGCCCGGGCGAGCCGCTGGTACTCGGCGACGCTGGCGGTGACGGTCACGTCCCAGATGTCCAGGAGGTGGTGCGGGACTCCCGCGCGCTCCTCCGGGGTCAGCTTGGCGGTGCCGATGTCCATCCCCTGGTAGAGCTGCATGGAATCGGCGTTGACGACCTCGCCGCCGAGGTGCCGGGCGAGGAAGACGCCCAGATCGGACTTGCCGGCCGCGGTCGGTCCGACGACGGCGATGACCCGTGGAGGGGGAACTGCGCTACTCACCGCCCCAGTCTCGCAAATGTCGGGGCCTCTTCTCGAACGAGCTACGTGACGCAACGCGGCCGGGGTCGTTGCGTGTTGCGAGTTCGACCGCCGGTTTTCGAGTGCCGGTGACCCGGGTGGCGCAATCGGACGCACCGGGCGACGCGGGATTTCCCCCGCACGAGTAACGTTGGAGTGGATATGGGCGTTTTTGCACGACTTCTCCGGAGGTCGAAGGCTACTGAGGAGACGTCGACCGCCGAGGCGACCGAGCAGGGCGACACCACCACTGCCGCCGAGGTCGCGGCGGAGGGCCCGGAAGAGACGAAGGAGTCGGACGAGGCGAAGGGGTCCGCAGAGACCGCCGGGCCCGAGGCGGAAGCCGAGGGCAGTGCCTCCGACAGGGCCCGCACGGAGGAGTCCTCCGCGTCGGACGACGTGGAGATCCCCAAGCAGCAGACCGCCGAGAAGGCTGCCGACAACGAGGCCGGCGAGGGCGCCCGCAAGTGATTGATCCGCGCGGAAGGTGAACCATGGGTCTTCTGGGTAATTTGAAAACCAAGCTCTCCCCTGCCAAGGACAGGGTCTCGCACCTCGCGCATAGGCACGAGGACAAGATCCACCATGGCCTCGACAAGGCCGCGCACGCGGTCGACAAGACGACCAAGGGCAAGTACAGCAACAAGATCCAGTCGGGCACTGGCAAGGCGAAGCACGCCATGGAGCGCCTCGCGCACCAGGACGACACCGGCGGCACGACGGGCACGACGCGCACAACAGGCACGACGGGCACGACGGGCACGACGGGCACGACGCGCACAACAGGCACGACGGGCACCACGCCCCCGCCGCCCCCGCCATCGGCGTCCTGAGCACCTTCGCAATCGGCGGACGGCCGCGGAGCATCCGGCTCCCGGCCGTCCGCCGTTTCGCGCGGGGGGGCTGCCTACGACGACCAGACCGCCACCAGATACCCCACCCCGTAGGGGGCGTCGTCGTACAGCAGGGCGCCGCCCAGTTCCACGTCCTCGGCGGCGCCCGCGAGGACCTGCCAGGGGGCGCGGCCGGAGGCCTTCAGTTCGTGGGCCAGCCTCGCGTCGAGGGCCGCCAGGGCGGCCACGTCGGCGGTGCCGAGGGCCCGGGCGATCTCCGCGTCGAAGCCTTCCGCGCGCTCGTCCAGATAGCCCGGTGCCTTCAGGGTGCGGCACGCGCTGGCATCGCCCATGACCAGCAGGCCGACCCGGTCCGCCTTCTCCGCGACACCTCGCCCCATGTGCGTACACCGCTCGGCGGTGAGGGCTTCCGCGACGGCGAGGCCCTCGATCGGGGTGCCGGACCAGTCGGCGCGTGCCAGCAGCCAGGCGGCCACGGCGAGGGAGGTGGGCAGCTCGGAGTCGGGGTCCGCCACGTCCGTCCTGCCGTGTCCCAGATGTACGTCGAGGTCGACGCCGAAGCCCCGGAACGAGCCGTACGCCCCCTCCGGGTAGGACCCGCTCAGCTCGGCGGGGCCGACGACCACCAGCCGGTCCGGGCGGGCGGCGGCGAGCACACCGAGCGCGTCCGCGCAGGCGGCCCGCGCGGAGTCCAGCTCGGGCGCCGCGCCCGCGGCCACCTCGGGCACGAGGAGGGGTGGGCAGGGGCAGACGGCGGCGGCTACGAGCATGATCGGCAGCGTAGCCCCCGACGGGCGGCAGGGCGCGCTGTCAGTCCTCGATCAGCACGTCCGTGAGGTCGATGACGTGTTCCTCTCCGCGTGCGGTGAGCCGGAGCGTCAGTGGCTGCCGCAGCCGCCCGTGGCCGCCGGGAGCGGCTCCGGGACGCCGATCTTCGGGAGGCCCAGCATCACGCCGGTCGGCTTGTCCGCCGGGGCCGCGTTGCGCTTCTCCCAGGCGTCTCCCGCGCGGGTGCGGCGGACGTCGAGGGTGGGGCCCTCGGCGAGGAGGTGGTGCGGGGCGGCGTAGGTGATCTCGACCGTGACCACGTCGCCGGGGCGGACCTCCTGGTCCGGCTTGGTGAAGTGGACCAGGCGGTTGTCGGGGGCGCGGCCGGAGAGGCGGTGGGTGGCGCCGTCCTTGCGGCCCTCGCCCTCGGCGACCATCAGCTCCAGGGTGCGGCCGACCTGCTTCTTGTTCTCCTCCCAGGAGATCTCCTCCTGGAGGGCGACGAGCCGCTCGTAGCGGGCCTGGACGACCTGCTTGGGGATCTGGTCCTCCATGGTCGCGGCCGGGGTGCCGGGGCGCTTGGAGTACTGGAAGGTGAACGCCTGCGTGAAGCGGGCCTCGCGGACGACGTGCATCGTCTGCTCGAAGTCCTCCTCGGTCTCGCCGGGGAAGCCCACGATGATGTCGGTGGTGATCGCCGCGTGCGGGATGGCGGCGCGGACCTTCTCGATGATCCCGAGGTAGCGCTCCTGGCGGTAGGAGCGGCGCATCGCCTTCAGGACCGTGTCCGAGCCGGACTGGAGCGGCATGTGCAGCTGCGGCATGACGTTCGGGGTCTCCGCCATCGCCGCGATCACGTCGTCGGTGAAGTCGCGGGGGTGGGGAGACGTGAAGCGGACGCGCTCCAGGCCGTCGATCTTCCCGCAGGCCCGCAGCAGCTTGCTGAACGCCTCGCGGTCGCCGATGTCGGAGCCGTACGCGTTGACGTTCTGGCCGAGCAGCGTGATCTCGGAGACGCCCTCGCCGACCAGGGCCTCGATCTCGGCGAGGATGTCGCCGGTGCGGCGGTCCTTCTCCTTGCCGCGCAGGGCCGGGACGATGCAGAAGGTGCAGGTGTTGTTGCAGCCGACGGAGATCGACACCCAGGCCGCGTACGCGCTCTCCCGGCGGGTCGGCAGCGTGGACGGGAACGCCTCAAGGGATTCGGCGATCTCCACCTGGGCTTCCTCCTGGACGCGGGCGCGCTCCAGCAGGACCGGCAGCTTGCCGATGTTGTGCGTGCCGAAGACGACGTCCACCCAGGGCGCCTTCTTGACGATGGTGTCGCGGTCCTTCTGGGCGAGACAGCCGCCGACCGCGATCTGCATGCCGGGGCGGGCGGTCTTCTTCGGGGCGAGGCGGCCGAGGTTGCCGTAGAGACGGTTGTCGGCGTTCTCGCGGACCGCGCAGGTGTTGAAGACGACGACGTCGGCGTCGCCGTCCGAGCCCTCGCGGGCGCGCACGTAGCCGGCGTCTTCGAGCAGCCCGGACAATCGCTCGGAGTCGTGGACGTTCATCTGGCACCCATAGGTGCGGATTTCATAGCTCTTGGGTGTGGGAACGTCCACTGCGAGGCTCCGGTCACTGCTGCTGGTCATGGCTCAAGGGTAGGTGGTCGCCGCCCACGCGAGTTCCTGGAGGACGGAGAGCACGAAACGCACGCCCCTTCTGCTGCTGTCGGCCATTCCGTCAGCCTGGGGCAGCGCCCGGGGATCTCGGCCCCGGGCGCTGCCGGACCCTAGGACATGTCGTTCTCTCCGTCGAGCACGGTCTCCGGGATCTGCACATTGATCAGTTCCCCGGACCGCGGGTCGACGGTGAGACCCCGGCCGGGCTTGCGGCCGCGCAGGTGGGCGTGGGCCAGGCGGGTCCCGATGTAGTCGCCCTCCAGGATGCTCTGCGGGCCGAGGAGGACGCCCTTGCGGTGCCTCTTCAGTGCGCCGAGCCAGCCCATCGCTCCCGTCATGGTCTCCGCCGTGGCGGCGATGACGATGCCGATGCCGTGGTCCCTGCCGGACTGGGCCAGGGAGCGCAGGTTCTGGTCGATGTCCGGCAGGACGAACAGGTCGGCGTCGTCCACGACGACCACCCGGGGGCCGCTGCCGGCCTCCAGGGCCTCCGTGAACTCCTCGACCGTGGGCTCCGTCGCGGTGATCAGCCGTACGCCGGGGTGGTTGCCGAGGGTGCGCAGCGGGGACTCGCGCGGAGCGAGGATCACCAGTCGGGTACCGGAGGCGAGCAGCGAGACCGCCAGCGAGGCGAGCGTGGTGCTGCGGCCGGAGCCGGGCGGGCCGACGACCGAGAAGGTCGGCGCGGTGTCCGCGAAGTCGACGCCCACGGGCGAGACGGCGTCGCCGCCGAGGCCCAGCAGGCCCCACATCGGCCGCCGGAACTCCTCGCCCACCTTCTCGTACGCGTCCGTGAAGGTCACCTTCACCGGCAGCGTGCCGATGCGGGCGGGCCTGCGGTCCGCGGGGACTCCCGCGTCGCGCCGGGCGGCCTCGGCGCCGATCCGGCGCAGCGCCTCGGCCTGCTCCTGTCCGGCGGCGCCGGGGGCGAGCAGTGCCACCTGGATCTCGGTGCCTCCGTCGGAGGTCCAGCCGCGGCCGGGCTGGATGAGGTCGGGGATGTCGCGCGAGCGCTTGCCGACGGCGTGGTAGTCGGTCCGGTCGTTCAGGCGCAGCAGCAGCTTGTTGTCGTTGAGGGCGGTGGCCCGTCCCGACAACAGGGCGCGTTCTGAGGTGGCGACGACGTGCAGGCCCGCGGCGGCGCCCTCGCGCAGCAGCCGGTTGAGCTGCTCCACCATGCGGCCGCCGTTGTGGTCGGCGACGGCCTCGATCAACGCGTCCCAGCCGTCGATGAACAGCATGATGTGCGGCGGGCGGACACCGGCTCCGACGATCTCGCGCAGTTCGGTGAGGTTGCTCGCGTGGTGCTCGGTGAGGCGCTCCTGTCGCCGTTCCAGTTCCGCGTCGAGCCTGGCGAACAGTCGTTCGAGACGCTCGATGTCACCGCGGGGCACGACGGCGCCGCAGTGCGGGAGCACACCCAACGCCGTCAGCGCGCCGCCGGCGAAGTCGATGCCGTAGAGGTGGACATCGGCGCTGGAATGGCCCCGGGCCAGTGCTCCGGCCATGGTGCGCAGCACCTGGGAGCGCCCGGAGCGCGGGATGCCGATGACGTAGAGGTGTCCGAACTCGGCGAGATCCAGACGGACCGGCAGCTGTGCCTGTGCTTCGGGCAGGTCCGACAGGCCCCAGGAGACGGGGGCCAGGCGGGCGCCGCCGGGCTTCTCGGGCTGCGGCAGGTCGTCGATCAGGACGCTCTGTCCGAGTGCCGGCAGCCAGGGGCTGGGCTGTGGTGCGCACCCGGCGAGCTCCGCCGCCTCGGACAGCGCCGCCACCAGCGCGTTGAGGTCGGTGGGGACCTCGTCGGCCGCGGTGTCCGCCGCCGGGTCGCCGCCCGGCTCCGCCTGGGCCGTGCCGGGCAGGCCGAGGGCGCGGCCGAGTCGCTGCCAGTGGAGTTCGGTGCCCCAGATGCGGGACTCCTCCGCGGGCCGTTGTTCCTCGGGCTGCGGGGAGGACCGCGCACCGGGGAGGGGAGTTCCGGCGTAGGCGGTCTGGAAGGGGACGACGGTGCCGTGGCCGAGACGGGCGAGGGCGCGGCCGGGGGTGGCCGGGGAGATGCTGACGGCGTCCTTGGTGTCGATGACGTCCATGCTCTCCGAGGAGTCGGTGACCCGGAGTGCGATCCGCAGGTTGGTGTTGGCCCGGATGTCGGAGTTGACGGCTCCGGCCGGGCGCTGGGTGGCCAGGATCAGGTGGATGCCCAGGGAGCGGCCGCGCTGGGCGATGCTCACTAGGCCGGGGACGAAGTCCGGGATCTCCCGGTAGAGGGTGGCGAACTCGTCGATGACGAGCACCAGCCGGGGCATGGGCCGCAGCTCCGGGTTCCGGCGGCGCATGCCCTGGTACTCGGGCAGGTCCTTGGCGCCGGCGTCGGCCAGGATGTGCTCGCGGCGGGTCAGTTCGGCGGACAGCGAGGTGAGCGCGCGCTGCACCAGATGGCTGTCCAGGTCGGTGACCATGCCGAGGGTGTGCGGCAGGTCCACGCAGTCCTTGAAGGCGCTGCCGCCCTTGTAGTCGACCAGGACGAAGGTGAGTTCGTCCGGCCGGTTGACCGCGGCGAGGGCCGCCACGAAGGTCTGCAGCAGTTCGGACTTGCCGGATCCGGTGGTACCGGCCACCAGGCCGTGCGGGCCGTCCTTCACCAGGTCGAAGGCTGCCGGGCCGTCGTAGCCCGCGCCCAGCAGGACGCCGGTGGAGGCCGGCCGCTGTGCCCAGCGGGCCGTGATCTGCTCGGCGCTCGGCTCCGGCAGCCCGAGCAGTTCCAGCAGTCCCACCTTGGTGGGGAGGCCCTCGGAGGCGTCCGGGGTGACGTCGCGGATCGGGGCGATGCCCCGGGCCACGCGTTCGCACCAGTCGGGTTCGACCAGGTCCGGCCGGATGTCGGGGATGTCGGGCTGTCCGGTGCGGCGCAGGGTCAGTCGGTGGTTCTCGTGGCGGACGACGGCGGTGCACTCCTCCGGCAGGAGGCGTTCCTCCTGGTCCAGGCAGAGCGGGAAGATCCGGACCGCCGGGCCCTCCTTGAGGATCGAGACCACGCCGGGTACGTCGCGCAGGCGCCGGGCGCCGTCCATGACCACGAGGACGTCCGGTTCGCTCAGCAGCGCCTTGCTCATGGTCGACTCGGCGGCCCGCTGGCGGGTGCGCAGGGTGGAGACCAGTTCGGCCACACGGTTGGCCACCGTCTCCGGGTCGTTGCCGATCAGGGTGACGGATCCGCCGCGGACGCCGGGCAGCCCCTCCCGGGCGTGGGGCAGCCAACGCGCCCAGTGCCAGGACTCCTGCGAGGCCTTGTCGGTGAGAACGACGATCCGCAGGTCGCGCGGGGTGTGCAGCACCGCCGCCTGGGCCGTCATCCACCGGGCCAGGGCCTGGACCGGTCCGGTCGCGCCGGCCAGGCCGACGACCCCGCTCTCGACCAGGTCGACGCCGACCGGGGCGTCCGGGATCGTCCAGTGGACGGCGGTGTGGTTGTCCTCGCGGGCGGTGTCGTCGATACCGAGCAGGGACGGCTGCGGCGCGGTGCCGATGCGCAGGGCCAGGTGGTCCAGGTCGCCGCGGCGCCGTTCCCACAGCCGGCGGCCGGGGCCGACCGCCCAGAGTCCGGCCACCGCCGGGTCGGGCGCGCTCTCCGTGCGCAGCCGCCGCTCGGTGGCGACCTTCTGCCGGACGTCCTCCTCCAGCGAGGCGCGGCGCTGCCGGTAGATGCTGGACTTCTCCTCGTAGTCCTTGCGGGCCTGGCGTCGTCCGCTGACGTAGTTCGCCGCTATCAGCACCGGCGACAGGAACATGAAGATCAGATAGAAGTACGAATTCAGGAAGAACATCATGGAGACGCCGAAGACCATCGGGGCGAGGGCCACCAGCAGGGGGATCGGTCTGCGTCCGGGGGGATCGGGCGGTCCGGGCAGCCGGAACCGCTCGGGCGCCAGATGCGGCAGGATGCGCGGCGGCCGGTTGTAGTCCAGGCCGCCTCCGCCCTCGGACGGCACCACGGCGGCGTCCCGGGGAGTCGGTTCGGCCAGCCGCAACAGGTACTCACCGACGGACAGCTCCGCGCCGACGGACCAGAGCACCCAGCCGTCGGGGAGCTCCGCGCTCTCGCGAATGGCGTCCTCCGGCTCGTCGTCCTCCTCGTCCTGCTCCGCGAGGGGCAGCAGGACGGTGTTGGGCCTGCCCCGGTGCTCGGGCGGTTCCGGTACGGACAGCCGCGCCGGACCGCCCTCGGGCAGTTCCACGATGGCCGATCCGTCCGGGCGTACGGTCACCCGGATGCCGTCGGCCGGCATGCCGCGGCCTTCGAGTGGTACGGCCGCGTCCTCCAGCGGGCCGATGCCGTGGGTACCGATGCCCAGCGCGTACACCCGCCCGGCGTCCGGGCCGCCCACCACCTGGAGTTCGGCCACCGGTGCGTGGTCCACCCGGTGCGGCTGCGGCATCGCCTCGCGCTCGGGGCCGTAGGCGGTGGCGGGGCGCGGCTGCGGGGCGCCGAGGGCGACGACGCTGCCGTCCATGAGGCGGGTGGCGGCCAGCGGGGTTCCGGGGGCGAGGGGCTCTTCGCCCAGGTAGCAGGCCGGGGCCGGTCCCGGTGCGGCGAGCACGGCTCCGGTCTCGTCGGTGTCACCTGCGCGCAGTTGGGCCAGGTGTGCGGCGACGTCCTCGACGGGCGTGCTGCCGGACGCGCTCAACAGCACGTCCTGGCGGCCGGTGGCGTCGCCGTCGGCGACGGTGGTGATGAGGAGTTTCACGTCTCGCCTCGGGGGTCGTTCGGGGGCGGGCGGTTCGGGGTGGTGCTCGTTGCGCGGGCCCGGGGGCGACAGGCCCTAGGGCGTGTTTCGAAAGTGGCGTCGTCGGCCCGGAGGGCGGGGCCCGCGGCGTCTGGTGCGGTGCGTCGCAAGGCGGAGGGTCGTCCGCGTACTGGGCGTACGCGGACGATCCCGACAACACGACGAGGTGCCGTGCCGGGCGTCGCGGGGCAGACGGGACTTTCGAAACACGCCCTAGTCCTCTCGTGTTCCGGAGGAGGCCGAGGCGGGGCGCTCCAGGGCGGCGGCCGGCTCGGCGAGCAGGTCGGATCCGGTGGTGGTCCGGGCGAGGGCCGTGGCCTGGAGAGTGGGCTTCGGTGGCTCCTCCTGGAAGACCTCGGCTTCCTCGAGCACCTGGGTTTCCTCGAATTGCCGGGTTTCCTCGAGTTCCCCCGGCCGACTTTCCCGGGTGCGGGGCGGCTGCGGCGTGGGTGTGCCCCGGCGCGGGGCCGACTCGCGGCGCAGCCGACGGCGGTCCGCCCGGACTGCGGCGGCCACGGCTCTGCCCAGCGGAGCCGAGTCCGCGTCCAGCCCCAGCTCCGGTGCGACCAGGCGGCCACGTGCGTCGATGCGGAGGGCCCAGCTGTGCCCCGCCACCCGGCCGTCGACCAGGCAGACGACGGCACCCGAGGCGGCGCGGGCGCTCAGCCTCCGCGCCTGCTCCGGGCTGGGGGCGGCGCAGACGACCACGGCCGTGGCGGCGCGACCGGACTCGTCGAACTCATCGGCGTCCTCGGTCTCCCCGTGCCCTTCGGTCGCCTCTTCCAGGTCTCGCAGTACGGCGTCCAGCCGCCGCCCCCGGTACTGCGGATGGACCCCGTCCGTGACGGTGACCGAGGCCCCGCTGCCGGGCCGGTCCAGCTGTGCGGCCAGTGCCTGGATCAGCCGGGCCCGGGCGGCGGCGTCGCCCTCGACGGTGATCAGCCGTGGTCCGGCGGTCAGATCGAGGTGGACGCAGGCGTCGTCCGCCATGCCGACGGCGACCGGCAGCGGACGGAGGTGCCCGCCGGCGCGAGGCCGGCCCTGGGGCAGCTCGTCCTCCTCCGCGAGGGGAAGCTCCCAGCGCTGCGGGCCGGGCTCGTCGGCCGGCTCCCAGGGGGCGGGCGGCTCGGGCAGGGGGCGGGCGGCGATCTGCACGGCGGCGAGTCCGGGTTTCGTCCGCACGGCGTGGGCAACCGCCCCGGGCGCGTCGGCCAGGGCGGCCGCCGCCGCGTCCAGCAGCCGTCGTACGAGCAGGCCGCCTCGCGGATCGGACAGTTGACGGGCCAGGGCGCGTACGCCGCGACGGTGGCGCCGCCAGGCGCGCAGTGGTTCACCGAACGCCCGCCGGGTCAGGGTCAGCTCACGGCCGGCGCGCCGCCGGAAGCGCCGCCAGCCGCCCCGCTTGCGGATCAGGTGCCGTAGCAGCAGGACGAGCAGCAGCAGGACGACCGCGGCCACGATGAGGACCGTGAGGGCCGAATCGCCGGGCTTCCCCAGCGCGAGGACCGAGCCGTACGTCGGGTCGGGGGCGGTCGGGCCGGTCGTGCCCTGGCCCGGGTTCGTCAGGGCGGCCGTGATCATGCCGCCGCCAGCGCGTGCTCCGGGTGCCGGCGGCGCAGCTCCCGAATCGCGTGGTGGGTCCGGGACTTCACCGTTCCCGGCGGTATGCCCAGGGCGTCGGCGGCGTCGGGACCGGTGCAGCCGAGGACGTAGACGTAGAAGAGCACTTCGCGGTGGGGGTGCGAGAGCCGGGACAGGGCGTGGACCAGGAAGCGGCGCTGGACGGCCTGGCTCATGGGGTCCACGGTCTCGGCGTGTTCCTCCAGGGTGTGTTCGTGCTGGATCTCGGTGTGCGGCCGCTCGCGGCGGGCCCAGTCGATCACCAGGTTGTGCGCGACCCTCATCAGCCAGGACCGGGACGGTGACCAACCCGGCGGCTGGTTCTCGGTGCTCAGCCAGGCGCGTACCAGGGTTTCCTGGACGAAGTCCTCGGCCCGCTGCCGGTCGCCGCGTATCAGACCGGACACATAGCGGAGAAGCGGACCGTGATGTTCTTCGTAGAGCCTGCGGATGGAGCCGTCGCCGGAGGGCGTTCTTTCGCCGGTGACGGCAGCAGACCCCGTCGGAGCGGGGCTGGGCGTGGACGTTCTCATAGGTTCCCCCAGGGCCGGCGTAAGCCTTCTGTGCCGGTCCGGTCGGGCGCCGCGGCTGCGGCGTGGCTGGGCAGGTCTGAGCACGGGTACCCGGGGTGACCTCACGATTCATGGGTGGAACGTGAGGTTCCGCAAGGGGGAGTCTATGAGTGGTTCGGTAGCTTTCAAGGGGTCCTGAGGGGAACCTGAGGTTACCGATCGGTCTGCGACCCGAATGTTGGCTCGTTGAAACAAACGACAGGCGATCGACAGTTCCTTCGTCCGAAAACACGAACAGGGGCGCCGGTCCGGGGGAAGGACCGGCGCCCCTGCGGAAGGGATGCCGACTCGAGGGGGAGTCCGGGTCGGCGTCCCGGCTCGGGTTGGACAAGATCAGCTGGGGATGCCGCCGGCGATCTGCGAGTCCAGGTTGTTGACGGCGTTGCAGATGTCCCTGAACTGCTTGGAGAACTGCGTGATGTTGTTCACAGCCTCGGTCAGCGACTTGTTGAAGTTCGCGTAGGACGTCTGCATCTTCGGGCTGGTCGCGGTCAGCAGCAGGCCGCCCTGGAGGAGGTTCTCGACGTCGGCCTGCAGCGAGGACAGCTGGGGGACCAGCGTGTCGCTGACGGCGGAGTCGAGCTTCTTCGCGGTGGCTTCGACTTCCTCGTCGTCGATGACGTTCTTGGGCATGGTGCACCTCTGTTTCTGTTGATGGACCCGGCGGCGTGGGAAGAGCAGCGCGGGAGCTTTGGGGGGCGGGGCGCGGGGCGCACCGTGTGGGGTCAGCGCCAGTTCTCGCCGAGGGTTCCGAGGGGTGGTTCGGCGCTGATGCGTTCGTGCTGGGTGATGGACTCCCTCAGGTACCAGCTGCCGTCCTCGGCGCGCTGCCAGATCTCCTGGATCTCGTTGTTGCTGCCGTCGGCGACGAAGCGGGTCCCGGTGTTCTCGTTGGTGACGACCTTGGTGACGGAGCCGTCGGCACCCGTGTAGTCGGTCCGGGTCACGCCCTCCTGCACCGTGGTCGTCGTCCCCGGAGCGGTGGAGCCGGAAGGACGGCCGCCCGCGTCGACCAGTGGGTTCTCCACCGTGAGATACGCGGGGGGCCGATCGAGGCGCTGCTGGACGTCCTGCTTGCCCGCCTCGGAGTTGAGGTAGGTCTCCTTGTCCAAGGTCAGTTCCCAGTCGCCGTCCGGGCGCTTGGTCCAGATCTGGAGGGTGTCGCGGCCGGTCTCGTCGGTGACGTAGCGCTTCATCCACCCGTCGGGCGATCCCTCGGGGTCGGAGTCCATGTAGACCTTGGTGACGGCGCCGTCGGAGCTGCGGATCGTGGTCACGGAGTCGCCGTCGCGGGACAGCGGGTGGTACGTCTCGGAGTACGACAGTCCCGTGTTCTTGTTGGTGACGGTGGTGGTCGTCTCGACGGGGTCGCCGTTCTTGTCGAGCTTGATCTCACCGTTCTGGTCGAGCTGGTACGACACCGTGGTGGTGTTGTTGGCGTCGTCGATCGTGAAGCCCTTGGGGACGAAGGTCTCGGCGGGCAGATCGTCCAGCTGACCGCGCATTCCCCTGAGCTGGCCGACGTCCTCGTCGGGCGCCGGATTCCAGTCGCGCAGTTTGTCGCGCTCCTCGCCGAAGCTGTCCTGGAGGTCCTGCTGGCGTTGCTGGACGGGCTTCTCCTCCTCGGTCAGCGCGGTCTGCGCGGCCTCGGTGTCCGCCTGGTCGTCCCACAACTTCTTCTGGCGGGCCGTGAGGTCCTCGGACTCCCGGTCCAGGGGGTCCATTCGCCTCTGGAGGTCGGCGCGTTCGGCGTCGAGGTCGTCCTGCTTCTCGCTCACGGCGTCCTCGACCTCCTTCTGCGTCGACCGCTCCAGGGCCCAGAGGTCCTTCTGCTTCTGCTGTAGTTCGTCCTGCCGCTCGGAGAAGGGCTGCTGGTCGCGGCTCAGTGCCTCGCGTTCGTCGTCGATTTGCCGCTGCCGCTCGTTCAGCGGGTCGAACGCCTTCTCCTGGTCGCGCTGTTCCGCCTCCAGGGCGTCCCACCGTTCCGCGAGTCCCTTGCCCTCCTTCTCCCACAGGTCGTCCCGCTCCTTGGCCAGGGCGTCCTGCTTGCGCTGCCAGGCGTCGAGGTCCGCCTGGGTGGCGTGCCCCTTGCTCAGCAGGGTCTCGCGTTCCCTCCAAAGGGCTTCCTGCCGCTCCTGGAGGGCGTCCTGCTTGCCGTCGTAGGCCTTCTGTTCCTGGTCGAGAGCGGTGACCTTCTTCTCCATGGCCGCGTCCTGCTGCGCGCGGAGGGCCTTCTCGTCCTCCCAGAGCTGCTGCTGCCTGCGCTGGAGTTCCTCCTGCTGCTTCAGCAGGGGCTCCTGTTCCTTGCGGAGGGCCTCGTACTCCTTCTGCAGCTCGTCCCGCTTGACCTGGAGCTTCTCCTCGCGCTGCTTGAGGAGGTCCTTCTCCTCCTGCCAGAGCCGCTGCTGCTCGGCCTGGAGTTCGTCCTGCTGCTTCACCAGGGGTTCCCGCTTCTTGGCGAGCTCCTCCTGCTCCTTGTTGAGCTCTTCCTGCCGCTTCTGCTGGGCCGCGCTCTGCTCGTCGATCTTCCGCCGCTTCTCGGCCAGGGCGTCCTGTTCCTTCTTCAGGCGCGCCTGCTGGGTCTTGTAGCGGGCCTCCAGCCTGCTGGCCATATCCGCGCGGCGCAGGTCGACCAGCTTCTGCTTGCGCATCTCGTTCTGCCGGGTGGCCTCGTCGCGGACCTGGGCGGTGACCTGCTGGGCCACGCCGGCGGCCTGGGAGGCGTCCTGGTCGTAGAAGGCCTTGCCCGCCCTGTCGAGGAGGTTGCCGAGGTCGGTCATGACCTGCCAGCCCTCTCGGAACGACTTCTTCCAGGCGCCGTAGAAGTCCTCCAGCGCCTCGGCCGTCTCCCGGCGGGGCCCGATGTCCCCCGCGGCGAACGTCTTGTCCGACTGCGAGGTGACGTCGAGTTCGTCGCGGAGGTGCCACAGATGGCGTGCGAGGACGGTCATCAGGTCGTAGTCGTAGGAGACGCGCACCATGTCCGCCGTCCTTTCCTCGAAGCGGTCGTGTCGATGCCGAACCGCCCTGTAGACGAGGACCCGGGTCCGGATGGTTCAAAAGAATTTCGTCCGCACCGCACTGACCGGCGAAAACTGTGGCGTGCGCCACTTTCTTGAACCCTTGGCCCACCCCGGTACGTCTGCTGTCGATACCCCAAGTCCCGGACCGCGTGGAGGACTCCTTGGCCACCTCCGACGAGTGGAGCAGAGTCGGATTCACCGGCAATCCGGTGACGGGGAATCCCGGCGCCGTCGAAAACATCACCAAGGAACTGCGCGACCTCGGCGACCTGGCCGGGCGGGTCAGCGGCGGCCTCGACGCCCTGCTGGCCAAGGCCGAGGACGGGGGCTTCGAGGGGCGGACCGCGGACGCGCTGCGTACGTACGTCAAGGACGAGCTCAAGACGTTCATGGCGAACATCAACCGCTCGTTCGAGATGGCGGCCGACGCCACGGCCCGCTACGCGCGCGCCCTCGGGGACTCCCAGGACCGGGCCGAGAACTCCGCCGACACCGTCGCCGCGCTGGAGCGGGTCGGCGGTCAGCCGCTCGCCGACAACGATCCGGAGATGACCCGCGCCCGCAACGAGGTGGACGCGGAGATCGACACCATCCAGGCCGAGGCGAAGATCCTGGAGGATGCCCTGCGCGAGGCGTCCCGGTTGGTGTCGCGGCCCGTGAAGAAGCCGAAGAAGAGCTTCTGGAAGCGGTTCGTGTCGACGTTCTTCAAGGTCCTGGAGATCGTCGCGCTGGTGGTCACCATCATCGCGATGGTGATCGGCGGCCCCCTGGGGCTGCTGGCCTTCGGGCTGGGCGTGGTGCTCTTCGCCAAGGCCCTCTTCGACTACGCCACCGGGAAGGGCAACGCCCTCAGCCTGGGCCTCGCCTTCCTGGGCATCCTGTTCCCGTCGACGAAGGGCCTCACCACTCTCGGCGGGCTGGGCCGCCTGTTCTCGTCGGGCGGGAAGGCCCTCAGCAGCGCCCTCTCCGCGAGCGGGCGGCTGCTGTTCCGGGGCGGCAGGATGCTGTTCTCCTCCCCCGGTAAACTCCTGTCGCTGGCCGGGCAGGGGCTGGCCAGGTTCGGCGGGAGTCTCGCCGGCCGGACCGCCAGCGGGTTCATGGCGCTGCCCCGGGTCCTGTCCAAGACTCCCGCGTTGCTGGGATCGGCCCTGCGGTTCATGGGCGGATTCGCCCGGAGCACATGGCGGCAGGGCTGGTCCGCGCTGGCCCGCGACTTCCATCAGTCCACCGCGTTCATCGGCGGCAACATGGCCACGCGGCTGGGCGTCTTCACGGTCATGAGCCTGGGCCGGCTCACGATGACGGCCCTGCTGCCCATGCGGTACTCCGAGATCGCCCGGTTCGGCTACCGGGGCGCCGCCCGTATGGGGTTCATCGATCGCGGCATGCACTTCACCTCGCGGCCCCTCAGCACACTCGGCAGGACGGGTTCCCTGGCCGGGGACCTCGCGGAGCTGACCGGGCGGAACCTCGACCGGGGCGGAAACCTTCGCCCGTTCGACGCCACGAACACCGACCGGCTCGCCGTCCCCGGGACCCCGGAGTTCAACGAGACCCTCGACGAACTGGCCGACATCCCGATCACCTCGGTCACGGCACCCCGTACACGGGGCTTCAGTTCCCTGCCCGGCACCACACCCGTCCGGATGCCGGGCCGTCTCGACGACGTGGGCGTCCGGTTGAACACCGTGGACACCCTCGACACGATCGGACTGCCGGTCGGTACGGTCCCCGGCGGACAGCGGCTCGGGGACCAGCTGCGGAACCTGGACACCCTGACGGGCATGGAGCGCACCGGGACCGGGCTCCTCAAGCCCCTCGACGACCTGACGGACCTGGCGGAGCTGAGCTTCGACGGCAGGCTCGGCGGGCTGACCGAGTTCCAGGTGCGGCAGATCCTGGACGGCGAGATCGACCTGGTGAACGTCACGCCGGACGGGGTCGTCCTGCGTATCGGGAAGACCGATCCGGTCGACGTCCGGGTGCAGTTGAAGGACGGGGTGAAGGTCGACGTCCTCGGCCCGGCCGACACCCGGGTCCCGACCTGGAACACGACGACCGGCACCGACCGTCTGGGCGAGCTCGGGATCAATCTCGACGACCTCACCCGGCTGATCCCCGACGCCGACGACGACACGCGCACCGCACGCGACCTGCTCGGCCTGGGACCGGCCAGAACGGACCTCACCGCTCCCCCGCTCGCCAAGAGCCCGGGCTCCACCCCCCTGACCCTGCGGGACATCGTCACCGGCGGAGCCACCGGCAAGCTCGCCACAGAACGCTTCCAGACCTGGGTGCGTACCCAGGCCAGCCAGTTCCAGCTGGACACCGCCGGCCGCAAGCTCTCCGAGATCGACGCGCTGACCGACGTACCGCCGCTGAGCCGCGCCCAGGCCGAGCTGGATCTGAGCGCCGCGAAGATCGACTTCACTCGGGCCCGGACCGCGTTCGACCGGCTGGGGATGAACCTGGACACGGTCCGCCGGGACGTCACGGTGATGATGACCCGCGTGGACGGCCCGGCGGCCACCCTGCCCACCGGTGAACTGCGACTGATGGACAACCTGGGGCGGCCCACCGGCCAGTGGATCACCATGGAGCCGGGGCCGACCGTCAACTGGGTCCTCAAGGCGGACTCCGGGATCGTCCCCGACGTCAAGGTGACCATGTCCGACGGCGTCTTCACCCTCACCCCGCCCGACGGCCTCGTCACCAGGATCGGCCTGGACGGCAGACCCCTGCTCGACGGCATCCCGGTCCGGCTGGAGTCGCCCGCGGGTCCGTCGGCCGCCCCGCAGGGTGTGGATCCGGTGCGGGTGCCCGTCGTGCCGGAGGTGACGACGCCGTCCATGCCGCAAATCCACTGGCTGGTGCGGCAGGACGCGGACTTCTCGGCGACGGTGGGCAAGTCCGGCACGAAGACACGGCTGACCGCGGACGGTCTCGTACCGGTCAGGATCGACGGCACCATCACACCGCTCCAGGCGGTGTCCACCGCCAATGCCAAGGTGTTCAAGGAGAACAGTCAGTTCACCGCGTTCTCCGCGCCCGGCGGCACCGGAAAGCCCTTCGGGGACAGCGAGATCGGGCTCGATCTCGTATCCCTCAGCAACGACATCAAAGCCGGTGCGGACAACGTCAAGGGTGTGCGGATACTCTCCAACACCGAACTGCAGCAGGAGATCCTCAAGGAGATCCGGTTCGCCGTCGGGGACTCGACTCTGGAGATCCCGTCGAAGTTCACCCACATGACGAAGAACGACGAAATCAAGAAATTCCTCGCCGAGTACAACGTGCCGAAGAAATTGAGCGCCTCGGTCACGACGGACATCAAGACGCTGCTGCAGGTGCGCCGCGACAATACCTGGCTCGTGCAGGGGGCCATTCCGAAGGAGTATCTGACGGGCCCCTATCCGACCGTCGACTCCCTGAAGTTCGTACCGGCCGCGCCGACCACCACACCGATCGCGGTGCCCACGGACCTGCTGGAGTCCGCGGGCCGGGCCTCCGGTTCCGGGCTCCCTCCCATGGAGACCCCGCAGCTGGTGCTCAAGACGGACGACTTCTTCATGTCGAACGTCGACCTGGAACAACTGCGCGGCGTCAAGCTCATCCGGCAGGACGACTTCCACGCGCTGGAGGCCGATGCCAAGGGCCTGGGCAAATCGCACTTCGATCCCGACATCGGAATGATCCCGGCCAACCCGGAAGGCAGGACCACCGCTTTCCAGCATGTGGCGGGTGCCGAGATCGCGGAGCGGAAGAGCAACAGTCCCTTCACCTCGTTCGCCGTGTCCGGCGGCGAGAAGGTCTACGGCGACACGGAGTTCGCCCTCGACGTCTACAAGCTGGGGCTGGACATCAAGGCCGGGAAGCTGGAGAACGTGGGAATTCTCCCTGCCCAAAACCTCCAGCAATTGATCGGCGACCAGATCGCACGGACCATCGGGAAGCGTCTCGACTTCTCGGGGCTCACCGGGAACAGCTCCCGGAACGACGTCCTCGACTTCCTCAGGAAGAACGACGTCAATGTCGTGGGCCGGGGCGGCAAGGACGCGATCGGCAAGATCGCCGGAGATGTCCGCGTCCTGCTGAACACCACCCGTGACCAGGAGTGGCTGATCAAGGGCACCATTCCCAGGAGTTACCTGGAGGGTCCGTACGCCAGGGCGACAGGACCCGAGGTCGCGGGTGGCTCGGTGCCCACGGGCACTGCGCTCCATGGTCTCGACGAAGCCGCCGGCGACCTCCGTCTGTCGGACACGTTCAAGACGGACTTCGAGGTGAAGCCCGTGTCCGTCGAGTGGCGCACTCCGGCCGGCACGAACTCCGGCCGGCTGCTGGAACTGCGCGTCGGTGAACTGCGGATGCTGGACGACCTGGGGCGTCCCACCGGCCGGTGGATCACGTTCGAGCCCGGAGAGAACCCCACCTGGGTACTCAAGACGGACGCCGGAACCGTTGTCCCCGACGTCAGGGTGGACATGACCGACGGCGTGTTCACCGTCACCGCGCCCGACGGCGTCGTCACCAGGTTCGGCCCGGACGGTCGGCCGACGGGCCTCGGCGACCTGGCATCGGTCTCCCTCCCGCCGTCACCGCGGACGGGCCTCGACCAGGTGTCCCTGCCCTCGGCGGGGGAACTGGACCGGCTGGCCTTCGCGGCCGACCGATCCATCGACATCCAGACCATCACCCCGGCTCCGGTGTGGCGCGAAGGCGACGAGACGCTGTGGCGCATCGGCGGCAAACGCGGGCTGGACCAGATCTTCAGCGAGGGGTTCACCGTCCGCGACCCCTTGGAGACCAGCCTGGATGTCATGGTCAGGACCGGCCAGCCGTCGGCGTTCCTGAGCACCACGACCGACAGGAACCTTCTCTGGGACGGCGTCTTCAAGTTCGAGATCGAGGCGTCCGGCGGGATCGACGTCGGCAAGACCTTCGAACGCTCCATGGGCACGGACGCCTGGAGGGCATCGGGCTGGGCATCGGAGAACGAGATCGCCTTCCCCGGTGGCATCGCCTCGGACTTCATCCGTGGCGCGTACCGGATGGACGCCCAGCACAACCTCCTGGAGTGGATCCCGAACCCCAACTTCAAGGGCAGCAACCCCCTGCCCGAGCTGGCGGCGGACATCAAGGCGTCCGGGGAAGGCACGTCGGGCATCAGCGCGCTGGACTTCCAGGGGCTGTCCGTCGACGACCAGCTGAAGCTGCTGGACCAGCTGGACCTGGGCGGGGCCAGGAACTGGGACGGGGCCGGCTCCCTGGACGAGATCAACTCCTTGGACGGCTTCGACCGCCTCGACGAGATCACCTCCTTGGACGGCTTCGACCACCTCGACGAGATCACCTCCTTGGACGGCGTCAACCAGCTGGACGAGGCGGGCGGCGAGCTGGACCTCGGCCATCTGTCGGACGACTTCCGACTGGACCGCTTCGACGCGCCCGCACCCCGCAGCGAAACGGTTCTGCTCGATCCCCAGCAGTTCAGCGGCGTACCGGGCATACGGATGGAGTGGCAGCGGACACCGCTGGACGACGGCGGGTTCGCGCTCACCGACCAGGCCGGGGGCGTACGCCTGGTGTTCGGCGCCGACGAGGTCCTTCAGTTCCGCGACATCCGGTTCCCGCTCGGTGACGGCTTCCTCCGCTTCGACGCCGCCCCGGGACCGGGCTCACTCCCCCGGCTGGTCGGCACGGACGGGCTGCCGCTGCCCGGCGGCGCGGTGGTCGAACCGGTCAGGGGCGCGCTGAACGTGGTCACCGGTGTGCGGGTGCAGTCACCGGACGGGGCCTGGATCGGCCGGTTCGACCTGGACGGTACGCGGCTGTCCGAGCAGCTGGCGCTGTCCGGCCCGGGCGGCGGTCCGCTGACCGGGGCCCGGCTGACCACGACGTTCACGCAGCTGCCGGGCGGCGGAGTGGTTCCGTCGGTCCGGCTGACCGTGGCGGGCGCGGGCGAGGGCGCCTTCTCCGTCGTACGGCTGGAGGGGGATCTGGCCCAGCGGCTGCCTGGCGGGTTCGCGGTGACGGACACGGCGACCGGAGCCCGGTTCACCTTCGACAGGGGCGGCCGGTTCGTGGATCTTCCGGGGGACGGGGCTCCCTCGACACGGCTGGACACGTCCGGGACGACGGTGCCGGAGACGACCGTGGGCCCGATGACAGCCCTCGACGCTCTCGGCGGCCCTCTTTCGGAGCGACTCCCGCTCACCACCACCTCCGGGAACAGCGTTCTGGACGACGTGGCCACCGATCTCACCGGACCGGTTTCGACCGGCGAGCGCGTGTCCATGGAGGGCCTGGCGATCCCGGCCCCGCCCCGGGTCGCCCCGCCGCCGGCTCCCGCCCCGCCCCGCGTCGCCCCGCCGCCGGCTCCCGCCGCTGCTCCCCGGGCGCACGTGCCCGAGATACCGGTGGTCGCGAGGCCCTCGCGGGCCGTGGCACCGGGATTCGACACGTCCTTCCCAGCCCCCTCCATCGGCACCGAGAGCGAACTCGGCGGATTCGTCGTCGCTCTCCCGGAGAGCGCGGACAGAACCTTCGCCTTCGTGTCGAAGGTCGACACCGACGAACCCTTGCTCATGGTCACGAAGGACATGGGCAAGGGCAGGTACGGCAACCCCGCGGACCTCACGATGGCGCAGCGCGGAAACTGGCAGACGCACACCGTGGAACTGATCACCTATCCCTCGCGTCTGGGCGACCATGCGGCGATCGGCGCCCGCAACGACGCCACACAATGGCTGCTCGACGTCTTCAAGGACCGGCTCGGCGTCCACAATCACAAGCCGCTCGAATCGGTGATCAGCCCTGACGGCCTCTACAGGTTGCAGGTGACGAGCGACCGGCACGTCATCGCGGCCGGGACCGGTCTGGAACTCGAGGGACTGCCCTCCGTCTCCATGCCGACCACCCAACAGCAGGCGACGATCGGTATCAGGGCCGTGGACTTCGGCAGCCGTGCCACGCACGAGCTGAGAGTGCTCGCGGACCACGCCCACTGGTACAAGCCCGCTTTCCGGAACGACGACGCTCTACTGACGGCGCTCTCCCGGGAGACGCTCGACGCGCCCGAGCAGGTGGAGAACGCGTACACCTATGTGAAGTCCGTCATCGACTTCACATCCGACCTGGTGAACAGGCACGGCATCCCCATCGAGGACTGGGCCGGCGCGGCGCCGTACCGCGGGCTGACCCATCCGGCGGTGAAGAACGAGTGGGGTGTGCTGCCCCGGACCAGGCCGAGCCTGGTCCTCGACTCCTTGTCGTCCGGTGACCGCGCCATGACGCTGAGGCTCCTCCGCGAGACCCCCGCCATCGGTGACGAGTCCATCTGGAAGGCGGCCAGGCAGTACATCCTGAACGGCAACGAGGTGGCCGGACGCGGCATCAACAACGCCACCGTCGGCGGAGAACGAGCCCTGCTGTTCGAGTTCCGGTCCGTCCCGGACGAGCTGAAGGGCTCCGTACCGCACGAGAAGGCCCCCGTCGCCGTGGTGACCGATCCCTTGGCGGAGCTGGGCGGGAACCGGGGTGCCGCGGTCCAGAAGATCAACAACTTCGTCGCCGGGCCGGAGAACAGGGACGCCTTCGCGGACTGGTACCGCGCGGAGTTCCCGAGGGATCCGGACGCCGAGCGGATCTACCAGAACAAGAGCACCGACTCGATCCTCAGGATGGCGGCAGCCCGTCACAAGGCCGAGTGGATCAGCGTGCAGCACCCGCGGACGTGGCAGGACATCACCACGAGGCCCGCGGTCGTCATGCCCCCTGCTTCCGCCGTATCCTCCGCCCCGCCGGTGGCCCCGCATGTCGGCACAGGGCCACTGCCCAACGAGCTGGGGCGGCCGGTGGCCGGCACAGGCGGCCCGGACGTGCCGGTGGCCGGCGTCGGCGTCGGCGTCGGCGGCCCGAATGTGCCGAGCGTCGACCTGCCGCGGATCATGCAGGGGCCGGTCTTGGACCTGAGTGGCCCCACCGTCCTGAGGCAGTCCCTCGACTCCCCAGTCGCTCCGGTCTCCTCGGTGCGGGAGGTGCCACTGTCCGGGCTGGACGACGTAACGGGGCTGCGGCTGCGCATCACGGAGATTCCGGCGACCGACACCGTCCCGGCGTCGGTCCGGATCGAGGTGCTGGACTTCACCGCCCAGGGCGGCCCGGTGCGTCTGCCGGACACCTCGGTCACCGTGCGTGAGAGCGGCGGATTCACCGCCACCGGTCCGCAGGGCGGTGTGCGCTGGCAGTTCGACGCGCTCGGGCATCTGGAGCACCGGGACCTGCCGCTGACCGGCACCGACTTGGCACTGCGCTTCACCGACGACGCCCTGAACCCGATGCCGAGGGTGGTCGGCCCGGACGGGGTGCCCGTCCAGGGTGCGACGCTCACGCCGGTCAGGGACGCGTCCGGTGCGCTGAGCGAGCTGACGGTGCGGGTGCCCGTACCGGACACGGACGGGCTCACGGCGGTGTGGCGGTTCGAACCCGGCGGCACCCTGCGCCAACAGGAGCTGCCGCTCACGCTGGCGGGCATCGACGGCCCGGCCGGCCTGGGCGTCAAGGTGACGATCGCCCCCGGAACGGGCGGCACCGTGACCAGGGTCCTCGAACTGAGCGGGCCGTCGAACCTCACCGGTTCCTTCCGGCTGGGCCCGATGGACGGCTCGCTCGCCGGGCGGCTGTCGAATGGCTTCACGGTCACCGACACCGTCACCGGCGCCCGCTTCCACTTCGACGCGGACGGCCGCCTCGCGCTACGGGACGTACCCGCCCGGGACGGCTCCGGCTTCCTCCGCTTCACCGAGGGCGCCGCGCCCGGCACCCCGCCGGTCCGGCTCGACGAACTCGGCGATCTCGGTGACTTCGCCGGTGACCTGGGTGATGTGGCGCGCATCTTCGACCGTACGCTCGACGAGGCGGGCGGCGTGCGGGGCCCCCTCGACGACCTCAACCGCCTCACGGGCCCCGAGGCGCCGCGCACCGACGGGTTCCCGGGACCGGACCGTCTCGGCCCGGAGGAACGAGCACTCGTCGACGACCTCTGGAACGACCTGGTCCGGGACGTACGGCCGCTGAACGCCGACGAAATGAACCGCGTCATGGGCCCCGACTCGCCGCGCACCGACTCGCTCTCGGAACTCGGCGACCTGTCGGACGCCGATCTGGAGGCTCTCCAGGCGCGCCTCGACAACCTGCGGCGGATGGACGGTGAACCCCAGGGTGTGGCCGAACCGCTCCGTGTGCCGCTGTCCGGCGTCGACGAACTGGCGGACCTCGACCTGCAGGTGACCCGCCTCCCGGCGACCGACACGGCACCGCAAGGCTCGTACCGGCTCGAACTGACCGACCGCGCCCCCGGCGGGACCGGACAGCTGCGTGCGTCGGACTTCACCGTCGAACTGCTCGACGACAGTGGCAGGTTCGCCGTCGTCGATCCGACCGGCACCACCCGGTTCACGTTCGGGCCGGAGGGCACCTTCCTCGGGCGGGAGACCGCTCTCGCGTTCGACGGACTGCCGGAGGGGCTACGGCTCCAGGTGAGGATCGACCCGGCGATGGACGGCACCGGGCGGGTCATGGTCGATGTGCTCGCCCCCACCGGCACCGCCGGTTCCGTCCGGCTCGCTCCGCTGAGCGGCGAGCTGTCCGGGCGGCTGTCCGGCGGTTTCACCCTCAGCGACACGGTGACCGGGTCGCGTTTCCACTTCGACCACACGGGCCGCCTCGCCTTCCGCGACCTGCCGGCCCCGGACGGTTCCGGATTCCTGCGCTTCACCGAGGGCGCCGGGCCCGACGCGGCACCCGTACGGCTGGACGAGCTCGGCGAATTCGGCGGCGCTCTGGACGACGCCGATCTCGCCCGCATGTTCGACAGTACGCTCGATGAGGCGTCGGTCCTGCGTTCGGCGCCGGAGGGCGCCCCGGCGAACATGTCCGACATCGCCGGAGCCATGGACTTCCTGCACGCCGCGCCCGACTCGGGCGCCTTCCACGGGCTGGACCTGCCCGGGATCCAGCGGCTGGCCGACGACGCCGCCGTGTCGCTCGACCGGTTCGGTCTGCGCCCGGAGCTGCTGAACGACCAGCTGCGGCACATGACCGGACAGGCTCGGCAGACTCTGCGACAGCACGCCGTCACCACCCTCGGCGACTACCTCAGCCTGCCCCTGGCGACCCGCCTCGACGACATCCGGTCCCAAGCCGGCCGCGTCCTCGGCGACTTCACCGTCACGCCCACACCGCACGGCGGGCCCGGCGGCAGCCGCTACACCGTGCACCACACCCCGTCGGACGTGACACTGGGCTTCGGCCCGAACCGTGAACTCGCCTACCAGGAGGTCTTCCTCAGGGGCGGCCCGGGCGACCTGGACGGGCTGAAGCTCGGGATCACCGGCCGCTCGGCGGACGGCGGACCGTGGACGCCCGTCTCGATCGACTTCGTCGGCACGCGCTCCGCCGACAACCTCTTCGACGCGACCCCGAACCCGCGCGGCGGCTTCACCATCACCGACGCGGCATCCACCACGAGCTGGCACTACGGCCCCGAGGGCGTGCACGTCCTGCGGGATGTGCGGCTGCCCGGCGATCGGGGCGTCCTGCGTTTCGACGCCGACGCCCCCGGCGGCGTACCGCAGGTGCTGGACTCGGCGGGTCAGCAACTCACCGGCGTACGCGTGGAGTTCCTGGACGACGGCCGGATCGCCCTGATCCCCACCGGAAAGGGCTCGCAGCCGCTGGAGCGAACGGTGTTCGAGGCGAGCGGCGGCACGCTGCTGGAGGAGACCGTCGCCATCCGCGGCACGAGCGGCAAGCCCACCGGCGAGTACTGGACCATCGACCACGCGGCCGGCAAGGCCCTGCGCACCGACGCCTCCGGCACCCCGTTCACCGGCCGCTTCGACACCGCCACGGTGGAGAGGTCCGGCACGGGTCAGTTCAAGCTGACCGGCGCCGGCCCGGCCAAGGTGACCCTCTTCGAGCGCGAACTGCTCAAGAACGGCAACACCCTGCACATCGCCCGGGACCGCTTCGGCCACGCCCGGTGGACCGAGTTCGACACCTCCGGCAACCGGTTCCGGCACGGCGAGCGGATCGGGGACGTGGACCAGCGCACGTACCACGACGTGCCCACCGGCTCCTGGCGCGTGCTCAACACCTCTGACGTACGGACGTACACGAAGGCCGTCGACGGCGGCATCGTCCGTGCCGAGAAGGGCGCGGACGGTCACTGGACGTGGCAGCGCTTCGACGGGGGCGGAACCGAGGCGCTGTCCGGCACCCGCCACTGGAGCTGGAACCACGTCGGCTTCAAGGACACCTTCCTCGACCCGGCCACCGGCGTGGAGCGGGTCGCCCAGAGCCGCGGCCAGACCTGGCCTTTCGGCGGTGTCGTGCACGGCTCCCGGACGTACGACGAGCATGCTCTGGTGCTCGGTCACGCCCCCGCCGGCGGTCGGATCGACCCCGGCGACCACACCGGCTTCTCCCCGTTGAACGTCCAGATCGAGCGGCTGGAGGCGTTGTCCGACGGCGGCAGCCTGTTCGTGCGGCGGTTCGCCGACATGCGTCCGCCCGCCTTCCTCTGGAAGAGCGCGGCGGGCGAGAGCCCGTTCAGGGGCTTCTTCCGCGACCTGTTCGCCGGCAAGTCCCTGAACCGCGTCAGCCACTGGACCGAAATCGCCGCCGACGGCACCAGGGTGACCGGCGTCCGGCTCAACCCGACCGGCGCCAACTGGGTCGACGTCGACCAGTTCGGCCGCGTCGTGCGCGAGAGCCGGAAGCTGGAGAACGGCGACCTCGTCGAGATCGGCCGCAGCCTGGAGGACCCCACCCGCTGGGCACCCGTGCCGGAGTTCCGCAAGGGCGGCTCGTACGAGCTGCACTGGCGGGACACGACGAGCGGCCAGACCGGCACCCGGCACGTCGACGGCAACGGCCGGTGGCGGGACCTCTTCACCGACGACCAGGGCGTCGAACGGGTACGGCTGCGCAGCCAGGGCGAGGGGGCACGGGAGTACCTGTTCGACGCACCCACCACCGCGGAACTCCGTCTCGACGACAACGCGGGCACCTGGGTCGACAAGAACGCCCAGCAGCACATCTCCGGCCGCCGCGACCTGGTGGACGGGACGATCGTGGAGTCGTCCGGCAGCCCCTACCGCAGCCGGTGGACCTGGAAGTCGTACGACCCGAGCGCCCCCGACACCGTGCTGGGCGAAGGGGTCCGCACACAGAACCGCGGCTCGCTCTACTCGCGGCCCTGGGACGACTCGTTCCAGGACTTCGACGCCGCCGGCAACCTCGTCCGTGAGCGCAACGCCACCGACACCGGAAGCTCCTGGGTCGACACGGTGAAGCAGGCCGACGGCACCTGGAAGTGGACGAAGACCTCGGCCGACGGCACGGTCCACTCCGAGGGCACCCGTGTCTACGACGACATCGGGCGGGGCCACTGGCGGGACCTCGTGGACGACCAGGTGGTCCGGCAGCGGGACGGCGGCCGGGTCCGCGAGTACGCGTACGAGATCGTCACCCCCGAGCCGCCGGTACGCCCCGAGGGCGTCCAGCAGAGGGTGTCGCTGCGCGACCTGCTCGCCGACGCCGCCCAGCACTTCGAGCCGCGCGCCACGGTCCGCGTCGACCCGGAGGTCTGGAAGGAGTACGACGCGGGCAAGGTCTTCCGCGACCGGGTCAAGGTCGACGGCGACACCGTCCGCCACCGCGAGACCGACAAGCAGTGGGGCCAGTGGCGGGAGTTCCAGAACGGCCACCTGGTCGAACAGCGCACGTACACCGGACGGGTCTGGTCGACCGACGCGTTCGGCCGGTGGAGCACCTCGGGGCCGGCCAAGCTCCCCGAGTTCCTGAACGGGGCCCTGCCCCGGGTGGGCGGCGAGGTCGGTCTGCCCGGCAGCCACGGCTGGACGCTGATCGGCCGCGAGTTCGACTTCCGCGGCATGGACGCCGAGATCATGGGCCATCTGCGGGAGGTCCAGGACGTGTGGCACGGGGTGTTCCAGGACGTCAAGAACGGGGTGTCCGTCGAGATGCCCATGTGGCAGCGCGAACTCCGCAGCGCGCTGACCTCGTTCACCACCGGCTTCGTGACCGACTTCACCGCGAACCTGGCCATCACCGCCGCGGTCAACGACGGCGACGTCACAAAGGTCGACGTCTACCGTGCGCTGCTGTCCGGCGGGGTCGGCGGCACCTTCAGCAGCGGGCTCAACGTGCTGTACAACCAGACCCGGCTGGGCTGGCTGAAGACCAGCATGGGCACGCGGGACTGGGGTGGGCACCCCAACCAGACCACCGCCACCCAGACCGACGACTGGGCGACCGAGTTCGCCGCCCAGGAGAAGGTCACCCGCTGGCGCACCGCCACCTACGCCAACACCGTCGGCATCACCACCAGCGCACTCAGCGGCTTCGTCAGCAACGCCATCAGCGCGTCGGTCTTCGGCGTCAACGGCCACGAGGTCAAGGGCGCGGACGCGCTGCTGGCCGGTCTGTGGGGCGCCGGCGCGTCCGCGTTCAGCGGTGTCAGCACCGGTCTGGCGCGGAACATCTGGCATCTGAGCACCGGCGCCCGTGTCTTCCACAAGGGCGGCCTCGGCGATCTGGGGATGGGCTGGGCGGAGTCCGCGCTGTCCCGGTATCTCACCTACGTGATCACTGAGGAGGACAAGAAGAACGGCAACAATCTGCCCAGCCCCGGCCGGTCGTTCCCGGCCGCGCCCAAGACGACCCCGCCCCCGTCCACCTCGGCGCCGCAGCAACCGGCCGCCTCCACAGCCGACTCGTCCGACTCGCCCATCGAGGGATTGGAACTCACGTGACCCCCACCGCCACCGTGCACCGGGTCGCCCCCAAGGGCCGCGGCACGCACCGCAGCATCGCCTCGGCCCTGCGGGCGGCCCGCGACGGCGACGAGATCCGGATCGCCCCGGGCGAGTACGTCGAACAGCTGCTCCTCGACCGCGCGGTACGCCTGCTCCCGGAGGACGGCCCCGACCACGCCGTACGTCTGCTGGCCGCGTCCCCGGGCCGGCCCGTGCTGGAGGTCGCCGCCCCCGGCGTACGCGTCGAGGGCATCGCCCTGACCGGCCAGGACCCGGCCCTGCCCACCGTCCTCGTCGGCTCCGGCGACCTGGAGCTGGACGCGTGCGTGATCTCCGGCGGCCGGGTCGAGGCGGGCGGGGACGCGTCGCTGCTGATGACGGACTGCCGGGTCTCCCGCGCCGAACTGGCCGCCGTGCACCTCAACACCACCGGCTCGGCCCGGCTGACCCGGGTCGTGGTCGAGGACGTCGAGGGCACCGGAGTCGTCATCGGCTCCCGCACGACCGCCGAGGCCACGGAGCTGACGGTACGCCGGGTCACCGGGTCCGGCGTCCGTGTACGGGGCAATGCGCGGGCCGTACTGCGCGAGTGCCGCGTCTCCGGGCCGGGCCGCAGCGGGCTGCTGGTGGAGGACGGGGCGGCCGTCGCCGCGCTGGACTGCCGCGTGGAGGAGACGGCGACCGAGGGCGTACGGGTGCTGGGCAGTTCGCCCCGCGCCGACGGCGGGGACGGTGGTGTGCTCCTCACCCACTGCGAGATCCTGCGCACCGGCGCGGACGGGGTCGCCGTCTCGGGCAGCGGGGACGTGCTGCTGCGGGGCTGCCGGCTGCGGGACGGCTCGGGGCCGGGCGTGAGCGCGGAGGGCGAGAGCCGGGCGGAGCTGGTGGACTGCCAGGTCGACCGGGCGCACGGCTCCGGTCTGGTGGCCCGGGGTTCCGCCCGGCTGACCGCCGAGAGCACGTCGGTGACCGGGAGCCGGGCCAACGGGCTGCTCGCGGGCGACCGCTCCGAGGTGCGGATGGCCACCAGCGACATGACGGCGTGCTCGTTCAGCGCGGTCCACGCCTGCGACGACTCCCGGGTGACGCTCACCTCCTGCCGGATCGGATCGACGGCTGAGCACGGCATCCGGGCCACCGACCGGGCCGGGCTCACCGTCGAGGGCGGCAGGATCACCGACTGCGGGCTGACCGGCGTGCAGATCGACAGCGCGGCCGAGGCCCGGCTGCGCGGCCTCTCCGTGGTACGCGGCCGGGCCGGCATCACCACCGAGTCGACCGGCACGGTCGTCCTGGAGGAGTGCGACGTCTCGGACGCCGAGCGCGCCGGGATCTCCTGCGGCACGGGGACGACTCCGGTGCTGCGGGACTGCCGGATCAGCGGCACCGGCACGGCCGGCCTGGTGATCGGCGAGCGCGCCACGCCCAGCGTCGAGGGCTGCACGATACGGGACGCGGCGGGCTCCGGCCTGGTCGTGGGCCCGCAGGCCGAACCCCGGGTCAGGTCCGTCACGGTGGCGCGGACCGGCAAGAACAGCCTGTTCGTCGGCGAGAAGGCCCGCGGCACCTTCGAGGACTGCGTCTTCGCCGGCGCGGGCGGCGACGGCACGGCCTTCCCGGCGCTGCATGTGTCGGCCGGGGGCGCGCCCGTGCTGCGCGGCTGCCTGGTCCGCGACTCCGAGGAGGACGTGGCCCTGGAGAAGGGCGCCCGCCCGGTGTTCGACGACTGCCTGTCGCGGGACGTCAAGAACCCCTCCCTGCCGACCGGCGGCGCGGAACAGTCGCTGACGGCCGCCGGAAGCCCGGGAACGGACCCGCAGACCACAGCCCGCGAGACGGAGGCACCCCCCGAGGACACCATCGAGGACCTCCTCGCCGAGCTCGACGGGCTGGCCGGCCTGGACCGCGTCAAGCAGGACGTCTCGTCGCTGGTCAAGCTGATGCGGATGGTCCGGCGCCGCGAGGAGATGGGCCTCGCCCCGCCCCCGCTCAGCCGCCACCTCGTCTTCACCGGCAACCCCGGCACCGGCAAGACGACCGTCGCCCGGCTCTACGGCCGCATCCTGGCCGCCGTCGGCCTGCTGGAGCGCGGCCACCTGGTCGAGGCCGACCGCTCGGCCCTGGTCGGCGAGTACGTCGGTCACACCGGCCCGAAGACCACCCGCGTCTTCCAGCAGGCCCGGGGCGGCGTGCTGTTCATCGACGAGGCGTACTCCCTCACCCAGTACGCCGGGTCCAACGACTTCGGCCAGGAGGCGATCGCCACTCTGCTGAAGCTGATGGAGGACCACCGCGACGACGTGGTGGTGATCGTCGCCGGCTACCTCAAGGAGATGGAGGTGTTCGTCGGTTCCAACCCCGGCCTCGCCTCCCGCTTCAACCGCACCCTGCTCTTCGAGGACTACGGCAGCGCCGAACTCGTCAGCATCGTCGAGCACCAGGCCGCACAGCACCAGTACGAACTCGGCCCGGCCGCCCGCGAGGCCCTCACCGCCCGCTTCGACGCCATGCCCCGCGACCGCGGCTTCGGCAACGGCCGTACGGCACGCCAGTTGTTCCAGGCGATGACGGAACGCCAGGCGTACCGCGTCGCCGAACTGGCGGAGGCGTCGGAGTCGGACGTGATGACGCTGAAGCCGGAGGACATCCCCCAGTCAGTTTGATCTGCCAACTCGATCGACCCGATTCACCAACCCAGCCCGTTCGATTCACCAACCCTGGCGCGAGACAAGCCCGTGAGGACCGCCCCCATGCCGCACACTCCCACTCACTCCGACGACCTGGACAGCGACCACAGAGAAGGCGAGTTCGCCGACCTGTTCGCCCGGAGGACCCGCACTCCGCTCCGCGGCTTCCTGCCCGGCCGCCGGGTCTGGAACGCGGTCGGCGGCTCCGCGGCCGCGGTCCTGGTGATCGCGGGTTCCGCCACGGCCGTCGCCGCGATCGACTGGGGCGGCGGCTCCTCCGACAAGGTGACCACGGCGGCGGACGAGGCCACCAAGGAGAAGGCCTCCACCGGCGACACCAAGAAGGCGGAGTCGGAGCCGACCCCGAAGGAGCGGAAGCCCGGCAAGAAGGGCCCCGAGGTCGTCTACGTCCCGGTGTCCGGCGGGTCGGGAGCGGGCGAGGGCGCCGCGTCGACGCCGGATTCGGACGCGAACTCCGGCTCGGACGACGACGGCGGGGGAACCACCGGCACGACCGGCAGCAGCGAGGAGAAGCAGGGCTCGACCACCTCGGACACCAAGTCCCAGACGACGACCGGCTATCTGTGGTCCGACGGCAGCGTGGAGGCGGACTCCAACGACTACTGGGACCAGAGCATCGTCACCGTCAAGTCCACCAAGCCGCTGACCTCGCTCAAGGTCGTCGTCCGCATCATCCAGACCGGTGGTGTGTCGAGCACGGGCGTCTGGACCTCCCTGGGTGACAAGGTGGCCGTGGGCCAGAACTCCACCAGCGACCAGTTGGGGTACGTCATCACGCTGAAGTCGGGTGTCACGCTCGACCCCGGCACCTATGTCTTCAAGGTCCAGTACAACCACGACCAGGGCAGGCGCGACGCGGGCCGTGACCTCTACACCGTCACCGCCGTCGCCTCCGACTCGGAGGACAAGTTCCTGTCCGGCCGCTTCTGAGCACCCGCCCGGTCAGGGCGCTCACCCGGTCCACCCCTGCTCGCGCAGCACCGCGGAGACATCGGGTGCCCGGTAGTGGTCCCCCTTGAGCACCTTGCCGTCGGCCCGGCGGGCCACCCGCCCGTCGGGGCCCAGTTTCGTCATGTTGGAGCGGTGGATCTCGGCGATCACCGCGTCGAGGTCGATGCCGTGGACGAGCGCGGTGCCGTACGCCACGTACACGACGTCGGCCAGTTCGTGCGCGAGCCGGTCGAGTGGTCCGTCGACGGCCACCTCGGCGACTTCGGCGGCCTCCTCGGCGAGCAGTTCGCCGCGATGAGCTGCCAGTTCGGGCGAGACCTCGGTCGGCGCGGTCCGGGCGTCGAGTCCGAAGGCCAGATGGAACTCGCGAACCAGGTCGGCGGGGGAAACGGCGGCGGAGTCGGTCGAGGAAGGCATCCGACGACCCTACCGGGACGGCCACGCCACCCAGGCAGACGTGTGACTCGACCCCCCACTTCCCCGTTCGAGTCAGTGGCACGACCACCCATGAACCGACGTTCCAACGACCGAGGACCTCACCGTGACCGTTCCCCCCACCACCCCCGCGAGCACCCCCGCGCCCCAGGCCGAGGCCCGGCTGCCCCGGCGCACCGTGATCGCCGCGGCGAGCACCATGGCCGCCGGCGCCGCGCTCACGCCGACCGCGTCGGCCGCGCCCGACACCCCCGACGCGACGGCCGCCCCCGACACCACCCCCACCGGAACGGACGCCTCCCTGCCCGGTACGACAACCGCGACCTTCCCCAGCACCCGCACCAAGTCGGCGACCGGCGAGACCCCCGTCGAGGCCGCCTTCCCGATCGGTCACGTGAGCGTCCGCTGGGACGGCACCGACACAACCGCCGGCGGTGCGATCCGGCTGCACGACACCGACCGTGGCCCGGGCGAGTGGCAGCCGTTCGGCGAGGACGGCTGCGGCTGCTCGCTCGCCAACGGCGGCGGTCTCCTGCTCCCGGCCGGCCTTGGGTCCGGCTACGAGCTCAAGGCACCGGAGGGAGCCACCGGCCTGCGTTCGCTGGCGCTCGACACCCGGCACGGACCGGGCCGGAGGACGGCCGTGCCGTCCGAGCCCACCCGCGTACGCGGCGTCGCCTATGTCTCGCGGGCGGCCTGGGGCGCCGACGAGTCGCTCCGCTTCAAGGCGGACGGCTCGGAGAACTCACCGACGGAGTACCACCCCTTCCAGACGATCACCGTGCACCACACGGCCATGGCCAACAACGACCCGGACCCCGCCGCCACGGTCCGCGCGATCTACCAGCTGCACACCGTCACCAACGACTGGGGCGACATCGGCTACCACTTCCTCGTCGACGAGGAGGGCCGCGTCTACGAGGGCCGCTACTCCGGTGCCGACGGCCTGCCCGCGCACGACCCCGACGGCAGGCTGGTGACCGCCTTCCACGTCGGCGGCCACAACCCGGGCAACCTGGGCATCGCCCTGCTGGGCACCTTCACCGAACAGAGCCCGAAGAAGGCCGCCCACACGGCCCTCACCGGCCTGGTCCGGGCGCTGGTACGGCTGCACGGCGTCGACCCGCGGGCCCGCGTGACGTACACGCACCCGATCAACGGCACACAGAGGGAGGTCCCGGAGATCAGCGGCCATCGGGACTGGATGGCGACGCGGTGCCCGGGCGAGGTCATGTACCAGGAACTGAACCGCCTCCGCAGAACCGTGGCCGAGGGCCGCTGACCGTTCCGCCCCCTGGCGCCGGGCCCACCTCCCCGGCCCCGGCGCCACCTTCCCTCCTCTCCCCCGTGTCACCATCCGGCACCGGATCGCCCCGCGTCTGGCCGCCACAGACGCTGACCTGGCAGGATCTCGCGCATGTTCCAGGTACCCCCACGCATCGGCACGCGCCGCGCGCTCCTGGGCTCGGCAGCCACACTGGTGGTCCTCGGGCTGCTGACCTGGTGGCTGTGGCCGACCGAGAAACCCCCGAGCGGCACCATCATCATCAGCACGGGAGCCGAGACAGGCGTCTACCAGGAGTACGGCAAGCGTCTGCGGAACGCGATAGCCAAGGACATGCCGGGCCTGAAGGTGAAGCTGAAGACCAGCGCCGGCTCCCAGATGAACGTCAAGCGTGTCGCCACCGGCGGGGCCGACTTCGCCATCGCCGCCGCCGACGCCGTACAGGCGTACCAGGACGCGGGCGGTCGCGGTGCCGGCGAACTGCGCGGCCTGGCCCGGCTGTACGACGACTACGTGCAGCTGGTCGTCCCCTCCGGGTCGGACATCCAGAGCGTCTCGGACCTCGAGGGCAAGCGGGTGTCCGTCGGCCCCAAGGGCTCGGGCGTACGGCTGATAGCGGATCGTGTCCTGGCTGCGGCCGGGCTCGACATCGACAAGGACATCGTCGCGCACGACGACACCATCGGCACGGCCCCCGACGCCCTCCGCGAGAAGAAGATCGACGCCTTCTTCTGGTCCGGCGGCCTGCCCACGCAGGGAGTGGTCAAGCTCGCGGCCACGAAGTACCAGTTCCGCTTCGTCCCGATCAGCCCCGGCCTCGTGGCGAAGCTGCACGACGCGGACAACGCCTTCAGCCACTACCGGGCCGCCGTGATGCCCTCCGACGCCTACAAGGCGATCCCCGACGGCACCACCGTGCCGACACTCACCGTCGCGAACGTGCTCATCACCCGCGCCGACATGGACCCCCGGCTCGTCGAGTGGCTGACCCGCACGGTCATCAAGAGCAGGGACGAGATCGGCCGCAACGTCCACGCGGCCCAGCTGGTGGACCTGCGCACCGCGATCTACACGGACCCCCTGCGCCTGCACGACGGCGCGCGACGGTACTACCGGTCGGTCAAGCCGTAGCGGGCACCAGCGCGCCCGCCCCGGGCCGACGGCTCTGGCCGGCCCTCCCGGCCTCCTGAAAGGCCCGTCAGGCCACCGGGCGGGCCCTCGGTACCGTCACCGTCACCTGAAGGCCGTGCGGCTCGTGACGGCCGTACGAGATGGATCCGCCGCCCGCCGCGAGGAGGGCCCGGGAGATGGAGAGGCCGAGGCCGGAGCCCTTGATGTTCTGGTGCGCGGTGCTGCGCCAGAAGCGGTCGCCGACACGCTCCAGCTCCTCGTCGCCGAGGCCCGGCCCGCGGTCGCTGACGACGACCGTGGAGAACGCGCCGTTCGAGGCGACCTCCACCCGCACCTCCTCCCCGGCCGGCGTGAACTTCAGCGCGTTGTCGATGACCGCGTCCAGGGCGCTGGACAGGGCCACCGGATCGGCCCAGGCCGTGGTGGCCGGACAGTCGCCGACCAGCGTCACACCCTTGTCGTCGGCCAGCGGCGACCACGACGCCACGCGCTCGGCGGCCAGCTCCCCTATGTCGGTGAGCCGCAGATCCGCTTCCACGTGCTCGGCGAGCGCCAGGTCGAGCAGGTCGTCGAGGACCTGGGCGAGACGCTTGCCCTCGGTGCGCACGGCGGCGATCTCCTGGTTGCCCTCCGGCAGTTCGAGGGCGAGCAGCTCGATCCGCAGGAGCAACGCGGCCAGCGGATTGCGCAGTTGGTGCGAGGCGTCGGCGACGAAGGCGCGCTGCTGCTCCAGGACGTCCTCGACGTTGTCGGCCATCTCGTTGAACGACCGGGCCAGTCGCCTGAGTTCGGGCGGCCCGCTGGCCACCGCGACCCGGGACTTCAGCCGCCCGGAGGCGATGGCGTGGGTGGTGACGTCGAGCACCCGTACGGGCTTGAGGACCCAGCCGGTAAGGCTCAGCGCGGCGGCGAGCGCGACGAGCATCGCGGCGGCCTCGCCGGCGGCGATGACGAACCAGCCGCGCAGGGTCTTCGACCGCATCTGGTCGGTGGGCGAGTCCGTGACGACGACGGCGATGACGTCGCCATCGCGAATGACCGGGGAGGCGACGACGAGCCTGCCGTCCTGCCAGGGCCACACCTGCTCGGGGTTGTGCGGCCGCCGCCCGAGGAGCGCCTCCCTGAACGCCTCCAGGCCCTCACCCTCGGTGGGGACACCCCAGTCCAAGGGCGCGTTGGCCATGGGCGGCTGCTTGTTCTCGCGGTAGAAGACGCCGGCCTTGATCCCGTACACGAGGTTGTACTGATCGAGTTCTCGCTGGAGGGTCTCGCGACGCCCGTTCGCAGTGTTCACTCGCGAACCCCCCGGGGGGTCGGTGACGTACTGCGCGAGCGCCGCGAAGCGCGCCGTGTCGTCGATGCGGTCGACGACCACCTCCTGCTGCCGTGCCGCAGCCAGGCTCACCGCGAGCGGGATTCCGAGGGCCAGCAGTACGGCGGCCATCAGGACGATGAGCAGCGGAAGAAGTCGAGTGCGCACGCGGGCACGCTACGGCGTCGGGGCGACCAGTCGGTACCCGACCCCGCGCACCGTCTCGATCAGGGCAGGCATCCGCAGCTTGGAGCGCAGGGAGGCGACATGCACTTCCAGGGTGCGCCCGGTCCCCTCCCAGCTCGTCCGCCACACCTCGCTGATGATCTGCTCCCGGCGGAACACCACCCCCGGCCGCTGGGCCAGCAGCGCGAGCAGATCGAACTCCTTGCGGGTCAGCTGTACGACCGCCCCGTCCACGCTGACCTTCCGCGTGGGCAGCTCGATGTGCACGGGCCCGAGCCGCAGCCCGGTGTCGCCGGGGGCCGCGGCCTCGTCGGGGGCCCGGCGGCGGGCGACGGCATGGATCCGGGCGAGCAGCTCGCCGGTGTCGTACGGCTTGACCACGTAGTCGTCGGCGCCGAGGTTGAGCCCGTGGATCCGGGAGCGCACGTCGGAGCGGGCCGTCACCATGATCACGGGGATGCTGGTGCGCTTGCGGATCTTCCCGCAGACCTCGTAGCCGTCCTGGTCGGGCAGGCCCAGATCGAGCAGGACGACACCGAAGCCGGCCCCCTCGGGCACAAGTGCCTGGAGGGCCTCCTCACCACTGCGGGCATGTGTGACGTCGAAACCGTGCCGCGCCAGGACCGCGGACAGGGCGGCGGCGACGTGGTTGTCGTCCTCGACGAGGAGCAGCCTCATTCCGGCCCCCTCCGGTTCATCGTTCGTCGCCGGTCGTACATCGTCGGCGATACGCCGTCGTGATACGCCGGTCGGTCATATGTACGGTCTCGGCTGGCACACCTTACGCGCCCCCGGGGCGGGGTCACACTGAAGAGTGAGGACGCCGTCAAGGTCGTAGGGGTTCCCCACGGGTACCGTCGTCCACTCGCTCCGGGCCCGTCACGGGGCCACTACGGGCAGTGCCTGCCCGGTCACCAATTCGTTATGCTCAATTCTCGCTCAGATGTAATGACGCTGGTCGCCGCCGGTCACTACTGTCCTCCGAAACCGAGCTGGACGGAGCCAGAAAGCGATGACCGAAGTTCCGGTGGTCAAGGACGCGGTACCCGCGACCGACGACCTGGTCGTCCTGAAGAGCGTCAACAAGCACTTCGGCGCGTTGCACGTACTGCAGGACATCGATCTGACAATCGCCAGGGGTGAGGTCGTCGTGGTGATCGGGCCCTCCGGGTCCGGCAAGTCCACCCTGTGCCGCACCATCAACCGGCTGGAGTCGATCGACTCCGGCGACATCCTGATCGACGGCAAGCCGCTGCCCGCCGAGGGCAAGTCGCTCGCCCGGCTGCGGGCCGACGTCGGCATGGTGTTCCAGTCGTTCAATCTCTTCGCACACAAGACCGTGCTGGAGAACGTGATGCTGGGACAGCTGAAGGTCCGCAAGACCGACAAGAGGCAGGCCGAGGAGAAGGCGCGGAGCCTGCTGGACCGGGTCGGCGTGGGCACGCAGGCCGACAAGTACCCGGCGCAACTCTCCGGTGGCCAGCAGCAGCGGGTGGCGATCGCCCGGGCCCTGGCCATGGATCCGAAGGTCATGCTCTTCGACGAGCCGACCTCGGCACTCGACCCCGAGATGATCAATGAGGTCCTGGAGGTCATGCAGCAGCTCGCCCGCGACGGCATGACCATGGTCGTGGTCACCCACGAGATGGGCTTCGCCCGTTCGGCCGCCAACCGGGTGGTCTTCATGGCTGACGGCCGCATCGTCGAAGAGGCTGTGCCGGACCAGTTCTTCAGCAACCCCCGCAGCGACCGGGCCAAGGACTTCCTCTCGAAGATCCTGCACCACTGACGCCCCACCGGCCCGACCACGGCCGACGCCACCCGCACCACGACGGTCCGCATCTCTTCATCAGCCAAAGGATGTTCACCATGAAGCTTCGCAAGGTCTCCGCCGCGGCGGCCACCGCCCTCGTCCTCGCCCTGACGGCCACCGCCTGTGGCGGCGACAACGGCGACGACAACGGGTCGGACACCGGCTCCGGTTCCGGCGGCGGCGACAAGATCAAGATCGGCATCAAGTACGACCAGCCCGGTCTCGGCCTGAAGGAGCCCGACGGCACCTTCTCCGGCTTCGACGTCGACGTGGCGACCTACGTCGCCAAGGAGCTCGGCTACGACCCCAAGCAGATCGAGTTCGTCGAGACCAAGAGCGCCGACCGTGAGAACGCGCTGGACCGCGGCGATGTCAAGTTCATCGCGGCCACCTACTCGATCAACGACGAGCGCGCGAAGCTGGTCGACTTCGCCGGCCCGTACCTGCTGGCCCACCAGGACCTGCTGATCAAGGCCGACTCGGACATCTCCAAGGGCACGGACCTCAACGGCAAGAAGCTCTGCTCGGTGACCGGCTCCACCTCGGCGCAGAACGTCAAGGAGTCGATCGCCCCGAAGGCCCAGCTGAAGGAGTACGGCACGTACTCGGAGTGCATCGCCGGCCTGCAGAGCGGCGCCGTCGACGCGGTCACCACCGACGACTCGATCCTCGCGGGCTTCGCCTCCCAGGCGAACTACAAGGGTCAGTTCAAGCTCGCGGGTCTGAAGCTCAGCAACGAGAACTACGGCATCGGCGTCAAGAAGGGCGACACTGCGACCGTGGACAAGATCAACAAGGCGCTGGAGAAGATGGTCAGCGACGGCGCCTGGGAGACCGCGGTCAAGGAGAACTTCGGCCCGGCCGGCTACAAGAACGAGCCGGCCCCGAAGATCGGCGACATCGTCAAGTAAGCGGGTATCCGCAACCAGCGCGGGGATTCGCAGGCGCGCCGCCGCCCGCCGCAAGGCGAGGTGAGGGCGGCGGTGCGCCGCGCCTGCCACGTACGCCACACACCCGGAAGCGCGGGAGACAGTGTTCGACTTCCTTTCAAAATATAACGACCCGACCCTGTTGGGCGCCTTCTGGGTGACGATCCAACTCACCCTGTTCTCAGCCGTAGGCTCCCTGATCTGGGGAACGCTGCTGGCCGGCATGCGGGTCAGCCCCGTACCCCTGATGCGCGGTTTCGGCACCGTCTATGTGAACGTCGTGCGGAACATCCCGCTGACCGTCATCATCGTCTTCACGTCGCTCGGCCTCGCCGACATCTTCGGCATGACGATGGGCGCGCCGGACGATTTCAAGCTCCAGGGCTTCCGGCTCGCCATCCTGGGCTTCGTCGCCTACACCGCCGCTTTCGTCTGCGAGGCGCTGCGTTCCGGCATCAACACGGTGCCCGTCGGCCAGGCCGAAGCAGCACGCGCCATCGGGCTGAACTTCAGCCAGGTACTCAGACTCATCGTGCTTCCGCAAGCGTTCCGCGCCGTCATCGGCCCGCTGGCCAACGTGCTGATCGCGCTGACCAAGAACACGACCGTGGCAGCGGCGATCGGTGTAGGCGAGGCCGCCCTCCTGATGAAGTCGATGATCGAGAAGGAGGCGCAGACGGTGCTCATTGCCGCGATCTTCGCCTTCGGATTCGTAGTACTGACCCTGCCCACCGGCCTGTTCCTCGGCTGGTTGAGCAAGCGACTGGCGGTGAAGCGATGAGTTCCGTCCTCTACGACGCCCCCGGCCCTCGGGCCAAACGGCGCAACACGATCCTAACGGTGGCCTTCGTCGTCATGCTCGCCCTGCTCCTGTGGTGGATCTGGCGAGTGCTGGACGACAAGGGGCAGCTGGAGTGGAAGCTCTGGGAGCCGTTCATCACGTCCCAGGCCTGGGACACGTATCTGCTCCCCGGCCTCGCCAATACTCTCAAGGCCGCAGGCCTCGCCATGGTGATCGCCCTCCCGCTGGGCGCGTTCTTCGGCATCGCGCGCCTCTCCGACCACCGCTGGATCCGCATCCCCGCCGGTGCGGTGGTCGAGTTCTTCCGGGCGATCCCCGTACTGCTCCTGATGCTGTTCGCCTTCCAGTTCTACGTCCGTTCCACCGGCCTCAGCACCGAGTACCGGCCGCTTTACGCGGTCGTCACCGGTCTGGTGCTCTACAACGCCTCGGTCCTCGCCGAAGTCGTACGCGCCGGAATCCTGGCCCTGCCCAAGGGCCAGACAGAGGCCGCCCAGGCGATCGGTCTGCGCAAGGGACAGACGATGTCCACCATCCTGTTGCCGCAGGCGGTCACCGTCATGCTGCCGGCCATCGTCAGCCAGCTAGTCGTCATCGTGAAGGACACGGCGCTCGGCGGCGTGATGCTGACCTTCCCCGAGCTGCTCAACTCCCGCGGCACCCTGGCGGCCAACTACGCCAACGTCGTCCCGAGTTTCATCGTGGTGGCGATCATCTTCATCATCCTGAACTTCCTCATCACCAGCTTCGCGAGCTGGCTGGAGGGCAGGTTGCGGCGGGGCAAGAAGTCGACGGGTGCGGTGCTCGGCCCGGCGGCAGTCGAAGGCACCGCCTCCACTGGCGCAGGCGGCGGCCTCCTCCCCGGCGGTGTTGTCGGTGGCGGCGGGGACAGCGGCAACTGACGGGCGGTCGGGCGGCGTCTGCACTCAGGGTCCGCCGAATCAGGCCGTACGGAGGCAGTGGCGTGATCGCCACTGCCTCCGCCGTTTTATACATCCTCCACGAAGGGCAAGCGTGCTGTCGGTCTGTCACTGACTGACATTGCAGGGTGGGATCCGTTCAACCACACCTGGGAGGCAACAGTTACGGGGACTCCTGAGAGCGGGTTCGACCTGATCAGGGGCATTGATCCAGCGTCGGGATGAGGTCCGCGTAAACGAACGGTCACCAGCCGATCTTCGAGATGTCGACGCTCGCGAATCCCGGTCTGCCGCTCCCGATGGTCAAAACGTTCGCCGATGCGCTCACTGCCATGAAGACCGATGCCGTCTACGGTGCCGACCGGGCCCCGAAAACCCTGGGGGACCACACTGACGGCGCTCAGGGCCGTGTCGCAAAGAAGGCCGACCCAAATCGTGGAAATCGGCAGTGGCCCACTGACTCGCTCAATAGATCACCAACAGTACACTCCACTCGCCGTAGGCGACTCGACGTCCAGCCACGAGCAAGAGAACGGGAAGGGCACGGATCAGGTCAGCAGCGATACCAAACAGGACGACGCGGTTGCAACTGCCACCTTTACCCCCCCCTGGCTGGCACCCCGATCGCTAATCACGCGCAAAGGAGTGGCGACCAGAGTCGCCAGCCGCGGTGTTTCGCCGCCTCTCGATCACCGCACTAGCCTCGCGCTTTCACGAGGCGGGGTGTCCGAGGCTTGATCAAATAAGCGGAGAGTGCTCCTGACCTGCAACGATGGGACTTGTCTAAGGGCTGTCCCGTAACTGCTGGTCACGGATGAGATGATCTTGTCGTGTCTGGTGTGATCACGGCGTCGGAGCCGTCCTGGATAGCCCCGTTCACCGGGCTGAGCCCGCGTCAGTTCGGCAAGCTAATCACCGCGCTGCGGCGCGAAAGCGCGGATCCGGTCCGCAGGGGCCGCCCGTGGAGCCTGCCTCTGGAGGACCGGGTCCTGCTGGTCGCCGCGTACTGGCGGACCAACCTGACCCTGCGCCAACTGGCGCCGTTGTTCGGGGTGTCCAAGTCCGCGGCCGACCGGATCGTCGATCACCTCGGCCCGGCGCTGGCACTGCAGCCACGTAAACGGTTCCGCCGTGACGCCGTGCTGATCGTTGACGGCACCCTCGTCCCCACTCGCGACCACACGGTCGCCGAGCAGTCGAAGAACTATCGGTACTCGACCAACCACCAGGTCGTCATCGACGCCGATACCCGGCTGGTCGTAGCAGTTGGACGGCCGTTGCCGGGCAACCGCAACGACTGCAAGGCATGGGAGTTGTCCGGCGCGAAGGACGCCGTCGGCCGCGCCACGGTGATCGCGGACGGCGGCTACCGGGGCACCGGCCTGATCATCCCGCACCGCCGCGAACCCGGCCAGACCGAACTCCCCACCTGGAAAGAGGAACACAACACCTCCCACCGCAAGGTCCGTGCCCGCGTCGAGCACGCCTTCGCCCGCATGAAGACCTGGAAGATCCTCCGCGACTGCCGACTCAAGGGCGACGGCGTCCACCACGCCATGCTCGGCATCGCCCGCCTGCACAACCTCACCCTCGCCGGCTGACGCAGAAGCAGGCAGGTCAACAAACACGTCGTAGATCATTTACGGGACAACGCTTAGTACCGCGCTCTACGAGTCGCCGAGCGGCGTCCCATCTTTCTGGGCGCCGCTTCTCAGGTGACAGGCTTTGCCCGGCCGATGTCTCCGCTCCGTCGCGACGACCAAAGCAAGCCCGTCCGCAAGACAAACCGCCAGGTCGGATTGCCTACAGACCGTGTGCGCCACGGAATCGACCGATGGATTCCAGCCATAAAACGACCGAAGTAGACTCCTCGATTTTCAGTCATCACCCGGCCAGAAATCCCCCATCCGATTCCAGCCCGCCGCATCCGGAATTAATCCCCTCAGTTACCTTGAGGGCACCGCGTCGACCTTGCCCCATTTCTTCCAATCTCCAGGAATGCAAAGCTCAAATAATCCTCAGAAGATTGATACCGCACTTGCCTCCCATTGCCAGATCTGGAATTTTTAATGGCCGCACAGAGAGCTAAATTCCTCTCCGTGCACAGGGGGAGGCGTGACGTCCAGACCAACGCCACGCCCCCTGCTTCCCGTCAGGTAAAACGTCACGATTTGACCGCAAAGGAAGTAGGCGAAGAAGGTTGATGAAGAATTTCCGCCATCGACGGACCGTCACCACCCCGGCACTTGGAATGCTGCTGGCTGGCATCCTCTCGCTCGGCTCGGGGGCACCCGCATCAGCGTCCGATGCCAGCATCATGGCGCGGCCCACCAATTGTCACTATGAGGTCTGGGGCTACTGGGGCTCGGTCGCCAACTGCCAAAACCACAATGGCGGCTCCTACCGAGCCCTCGTCAGGTGCAAGTACCCGGAAGGAAAGGTGCGCGCCTACGAGGGCCCATGGAAGCAGACGGCAGATTCCCGAGCGTACTGCCAGGGAGACTCAAAACCCGTTTCCGCGGGCATCGAGACTCGCGTCTAGAAAACGACCGGCAGGCAGGAAAGGATCAGAGGCGCATGAAGAAGAAGTATTCGAAGGTGCTCACCGCCACGGGTATGGCAGCCTGTTTCATTCTGGGACTCCAAGGCTCAGCCAATGCGGCCCGCGCGGAAGACACGTCAGCTTCGACTGAAATGTCCATAACGGCCTGGCCAACAGGGTGCTCCAACGGCAAGTACGAGGACGGCTGGGCGGCCAAGTGCACCGACAGCAATGGTGGACGCTACAGAGCAACCGTGACGTGTAAGCCTGACGGGGGCGGGCCACTCATCGTTCGCTATCCGGCGGTTTGGAAGTCCAAGGGGCTTTCCATCGTTTACTGCCCGCCGCTCACCTTGAACATCAGTGGCGGCATCATCACAAAGTCAACCAGTTAGTACTGCGTCCTGTTTCAGGCTTCTGTGATGAGCCCCGGTTAGGAACGGGTGCGGCCACCGTGTGATCATCGTGGGTTGTCAGGACCCCTGAAGATGCGGTGGCCGCACTGGGGCTACTGACGAATGCCGAGCGCATGAGCTACTGGCGGCTTACCGAACAGGTCTTTCCTGGGTAATCCGAGGGATAACTCCACGTCCGCTGGGCGCACCCAACCGCGTCCGCACCGTTCATGCTGCATGGCTCGCGCGCTGCGCGACTGTTGGAAACACGATCCAGGTAAGGGTGAACAACTCGGAGACCGCAGCCCGACCACCACCGCCCGCCGTCACTTGACGCAAGCACCGGCAATGGGTTGCATACGTTCTGTGATCGTGCACCCTGCTCCAACTTCCTGTTCACCCACGTCCGTCAGGACTTCACTCCGGGCAGGGGGCGCCGCGCCGTGGACCCGGTGATCATCGTCGGCGCGGGGCCCGTGGGGCTCACGCTCGCCCTTGCGCTGGCGCGCCAGGAGGTCCCGTCCGTGGTCCTCGACGAAGGCCCCGGCAAGGACGAGCAGCGGCTTGCGCGGACCGTCGTCCTGCACGAGGACACGGCCGCTCTGATGGAACGGCTGACCGGGTTCCCGCTCTCCGAGGCCGGGTTCCGTTGGGCCGGATGGCGGTCGATGCGGCGCAGGCAGGTGATGCGTCACGTCCGGTTCCAGGAACCAGGCGAAACGGATCCTCAGGTCGACACCCATGGCGTGGGGAGGCCCCTCAGCGGCCCCGAGGAGACCGTCGAGGGCTCCGCCGACCTCCCCCCGCTCCACATCGCCCAGCACGTCCTGACCACCGCCCTGCGCGAGGCCATCGGCGAGGAACACCTCGTCAAGGTCGTGGTCGAGAGCCGGCTGGACGCGATCGAACAGGAACCGTCCGGCGTCACGGCCCACACCCGCGGCCCCAAGAGCACCTGGTGGCGCGGCAGCTACCTCGTGGGCTGCGACGGCCCGCGCTCGACGGTCCGCAAACTCCAGGACATCCGCTTCCCCGGCCGTACGGCGGTGGAACGGCACGCGGTGGCCGCGCTGCGCACCGAACTCCCCTGGCAAGGCGAAGCGTTGCTGCACCGCACACCACCGTGGCGGTCGTCGGGCCCCTCCGGCGGTGAAGTGACCGCGCGCCCGCTCGACGACGACGTGTGGCGCCTGGACTGGCTGCTGCCCCCGGGCAAGGACCTGGTGACCCCCGACCTCCTCGTGGCCCGCGTCCGCGAGACCCTCGCGGGCTGGACGGGCGGTTCCACACCGCCGTACGAACTGCTGGACACCGGTGTGCACACCGTCCACCACCGGCTCGCGCGGCGCTGGCGGGTCGGCCGGGTGTTCCTCGCCGGGGACGCGGCCCACCTCCTCGGCGCGCTCGGTACCCAGGGCCTCGACGAGGGGCTGCGGGACGCCGACAACCTCGCCTGGAAACTGGCGCTGGCCTGGCACCACGGCTCGCACGAGGCCCTGCTCGACAGCTACCAGTCGGAGCGGCGCGCCGTCGTCGCCGCCCGACTGCGCGCCGCCGACCAGGCACTCCCCCTGCTGCGCGGCGGCAAGGGCCTGCGCTCGTACGTCCCCGGCTCGTCCCGGGGCCATGACGCACTGCTCTCCGACGGCCACCTGGGGCGCGGCGCTCTGGGCGCGCCGGGGGCGTACACCAACTCCCCCCTCATGCCTCCCCGCGCCGACTCGGAGGCGCCGGTCGACACCCTGCCCGGCGCCCAGGTCGTCGACGTACGGGTCACCGCCGAGGACGGCTCCTTCGTGCAGCTACGGGACCGTCTCGGCCGTGGGGCACTGCTGGTGGTGCTGATCGCGCCGGGCACGGGGGTCTGGGAGCGCAAGCACTGGGTGAGCGCGGGCCTCATGCCCCGGCTCGCGGCCGCCGTCTCCGCCCTGCCCCACACCGCCGAACTCCTGGTGGCCGAGACCTACCCGGGCGCCGCCGCCCACAACGTTCTCCTCATCCGCCCCGACGGCCACCTCGTCACCGCCCTGACCGGCGTCCGCCCGGCCGACCTGTACGCGGCGGCGGAGGCGACACTGGGCGGAGCCGAGCAGCAGCCGGTGACGACGGAAGCCACCGCGACCTCGCGATGAGTGCCGGGAACCCTTGACGTCCCCTCGCCGGATCAGCCGACCGTCACTGTGTGTCCACATAGTGACGGTCGGTTGACCGGTCCGCGAGACCGTGGTCTACTCCGGATCGTGACCGACACCTCTACGCGCCTGTGGCGGAGGGTCCATATGGACCTCGTCCGCTACGCGGGCTGCGTGTGTCGTCCGTCCTGCTGAATTCGCATCCCCCTTTTTCTGCGCGCCGCGCCGCCTCCGAGCCGCCGCGCGCTCCCACGCGAACGCACTTCAGGACGGTACCCGTGTCTGTGTCCCCCGCTGTCTCTTCCGCCCCGGCCGCCTCGACGTCGCCCGTCGCCGCCCCCACACAGGCCGACCTCCTCGACTTCGTCCGCCGGACGGCCGCCGACGCCGAGGTGATCGCCTCGCTCCCGCTCGACCCCGAGGGCCGTACCTGGGTACGGCTCGAGGGCCCCGGCGGCAGTGAGGCCTGGCTCATCGGCTGGCCGCCCGGCACCGGAACCGGCTGGCACGACCACGCCGACTCGGTGGGCGCCTTCGTCACGGCCTCCGGCGAACTCAAGGAGAACTCCCTCGCCGCCCGCCTCCCCACGGACGGCTGGAAGACCCTCGAACTCGCCGACGGCGTCGACCGTGAGCGTCGCCTGCCCGCCGGCAAGGGCCGCGCCTTCGGACAGCACCACGTGCACGAGGTGTTCAACGAGTCCACCGAGGAACACGCGATCTCCGTCCACGCCTACTACCCACCGCTGCCCCGCATCCGCCGCTACAGCCGTACGGGCCAGGTGCTGCACCTGGAGCACGTGGAGCGTCCGGACGACTGGCAGTGAGCGCGGTCCGGAACGAGCCGGGCCTACCGAGCGACCCGAGCGGCCGGTGAGCATCGACGAGTCGCTGGAGCGGGTCCGCGCGGACCTGGACCGTATGGAGCCGAAGGAGGCCCACGACGCCGCGCAGGCGGGCGAGGCCCTCCTCGTGGACATCCGTTACGCGGCCCTGCGCGACCGCGACGGCCTCGTCCCCGGCACCCTCGTCGTCGAACGCAACGAACTGGAATGGCGCCTCGACCCCCAGGGCAGCCACCGTGTCCCCGAAGACACCGTGTCCTCGAAGCCACCGACCACGACCTGCGCGTCGTCGTCATCTGCGACGAGGGCTACGCCTCCAGCCTCGCGGCCTCCTCCCTGCGCCAACTGGGCCCGCACCGGGCGACCGACCTGACGGGCGGCTTCCAGGCGTGGAGAGCGGCCGGCTTGCCGGTGATGGCCCAGTGCCCTTCTGATGGATCTCGGCGGCCCCAGTTGCCAGTCGTGGGTCGTCGGCGGTCAGTGACGGACCAGGCAGAAAGGATGCCCCGCCGGGTCCGCGTAGATCCGCCAACTCCGCCCGTCGGAGCCGCCGTCGAGCAGTGTCGCACCGGCATCCAGCACGGCCTCCTGCGCCCGGTCCAGGTCCTCGACCCCGAAGTCCAGATGGAACTGCTGGGGCCGGGCGGGGTCCGGCCACTGCGGCGGGCGATAGTCCGCCACCCGTTGGAAGGCGAGCACAAGACCGGACGGCGAGTGCAACGTCGCCCAACCGTCACCGAGCGCCCAACGCCGGTCCGGCCGGTCGACGGTGCCACCGAGCAACGACCGGTAGAACTCGGCCAGCTGCCTCGGATCAGCACAGTCCAACACCACACACTGCAGATCAGCGATCATGGTCGGATCCTAGGGCGCGGCCACACGACCGCTCCGGTGATCCTGCCCGAACCTAGACCATGCTCAGCAGATGATCCGTGGGTATGTAGTTGATCTTCCAGTCCGCACAGACTCCCGGGGCCCCGTCCTCCGGGCATCGCGCACCCACCGTCACCCAACGGACCGACCCGTCGGCGGACAACGTGAACGCGACGGCCACCTCGAACTCCTCGCTTCCACATGGGCACTCGAGCACGCAAGGATCCGCTTCCTCCCAGTACTCCGCGCTGTCCGCGATAAACGCCTGGGCCCCGCAGCCGGAACACTCCCGTTCGGCACCGCCCTCGACGTCGTCGAACCGCAGGGAGAAGACGCGTCCGGCACAGTCACCGCACACGCACGAAGAGATCTTCACCGGCCGGTCGTCGACGGCACCGCGCAGCAGCGCCGCGAGCTCCGCGGAAACGCCCTCATCAACCTGGTCATCACCGTGCACAGGCACATCGCTCCAGACACCTCGAACCCGCACCCGCACCCGCACCCGCACCCGCACCCGCACCCGCACCCGCACCCGCACCCGCACCCGCACCCGTCCAGCATGCCCAAGGGCCTGGATGCACCCCGCCTCCTTCTGTCGTCAGTAGGCCCCCTCCTCCAGCCCCTCCGTTTCCTCCCCCTCCTCCTCCAGTGCCTGCCGGACCACCCGCAGAGCCATGCCTTCGGAGTAGCCCTTGCGGGCGAGCATGCCCGCGAGGCGGCGGAGGCGTTTGTCGCGGTCGAGCCCTCTCGTCGAGCGGAGTTTGCGGGCGACCAGGTCGCGGGCGGTGGCCTCCTCCTGCTCGGTGTCGAGCTGGGCGACGGCCTCCTCGATCAGCGCCGAGTCCACGCCCTTGGTCCGCAGCTCCTGGGCGAGGGCCCGCCTGGCCAGGCCCCGGCCGTGATGCCGGGACTCCACCCAGGCGTCCGCGAACGCGCTGTCGTTGATCAGCCCGACCTCCTCGAACCGTGACAGCACCTCGTCCGCCACGTCCTCGGGGATCTCGCGTTTACGCAGGGCGTCGGCGAGTTGCTTCCGGGTGCGCGGGGTCCCGGTGAGCAGGCGCAGACAGATCGCCCGTGCCCGCTCAGCCGGGTCCCCTGAGGGTTCCCCTTTCTCGGCCCTCGACGAGAAAGACGAACCCCCGTTCTCCGACCCCCCGCCCTCGGCCTCCGGGCCGTCGTCCGACCCCCCGAAGCCGCGTCGGCGACCGCCGCGACCCCCGCTGCCGCGACGCCCGTCACCGCCCGCGCCCCCGCGCGAGACTCCGCCGCCCCGTCGTCGGCCACCGCCGGGCACCCCCTCGCCCGGGCGCGAGCCGTCGTCGGGCCGAGCCCACTCCGGCCGGCCTTCCTCCGGTCGGCCGTCGCCGTACGGTTCGCCGCCGTAGGGCCCGTCCGTGCCGTACCCCGCCGCGTCGTCGTACGGCCCGTATTCGCCCTCGGCGGGCCGCCCCGCACCCCCGCGCCCCCTGCCTTCAGGGGCACTGGGGTAGGCGTACTCCGCCCAGTCCGTTCTGCGTGTCACGGATCAGCTCTTGGTCGCCGCGGCCTTGGTCTTGAGTGTCTTGGCAGCGGAGGCGGGCACCGTCTTCGAGGCGTCGTCCGCCGGCGCGGCCGAGACCGCCGCGTCGGCGCCCGCCTCGACGGTGGGCTCCTCCGGTCGTACGCCGACGCCCAGCTTCTCCTTGATCTTCTTCTCGATCTCGTTGGCCAGGTCGGGGTTGTCCTTCAGGAAGTTGCGCGCGTTCTCCTTGCCCTGGCCGAGCTGGTCACCCTCGTACGTGTACCAGGCGCCGGCCTTGCGGACGAAGCCGTGCTCCACGCCCATGTCGATCAGGCCGCCCTCGCGACTGATGCCCTGGCCGTAGAGGATGTCGAACTCGGCCTGCTTGAAGGGCGGCGCGACCTTGTTCTTGACGACCTTGACGCGGGTACGGTTGCCGACCGCGTCCGTGCCGTCCTTCAGGGTCTCGATTCGGCGGATGTCGAGTCGCACCGAGGCGTAGAACTTCAGCGCCCGGCCACCCGTCGTGGTCTCCGGGGAGCCGAACATCACGCCGATCTTCTCGCGGAGCTGGTTGATGAAGATCGCGGTGGTCTTGGACTGGTTGAGCGCGCTGGTGATCTTCCGCAGGGCCTGGCTCATCAGACGGGCCTGCAGACCGACGTGGCTGTCACCCATCTCGCCCTCGATCTCCGCACGCGGGACGAGCGCGGCGACGGAGTCGATGACGATGAGGTCGAGGGCGCCGGAGCGGACCAGCATGTCCACGATCTCCAGGGCCTGCTCGCCGTTGTCCGGCTGGGACAGGATCAGGTTGTCGATGTCGACGCCGAGCTTCTTCGCGTACTCGGGATCGAGGGCGTGCTCCGCGTCCACGAAGGCCACCTGACCGCCGGCCTTCTGCGCGTTCGCCACCGCGTGCAGGGTCAGGGTCGTCTTGCCGGAGGACTCCGGGCCGTAGACCTCCACCACTCGGCCGCGCGGCAGACCGCCGACACCAAGGGCGACGTCGAGGGCGGTCGATCCGGTGGGGATGACCTCGATGGGCTCGTTCGGCCGCTCGCCAAGACGCATCACCGCGCCTTTGCCGAACTGCCTTTCAATCTGTGCGAGCGCGGCGTCGAGCGCCTTCTCGCGGTCGGTTCCTGCCATGGGTTCCACCCGATTTGCTTGAGTCGATCGCTTCACGTGAAAGACGCTAACGCCTGCCACTGACAATGGGCCCCGACGCCCGCCCAGCCTGTGGATAACTCGGGCACTTCTCCACGAAAACCCTGTGGAAAAAGCCGCCTCAGGTCCCGCCGGAGCCTCCATAAGAATGGATGTTCGATTTTCGTGTCAAGCGCACCACTCGGCTCCCACGAGACTACGTTCGCGCACTGACAACGGCCGGATGCCGGGCCCCGGCGCCCCGGCCCGGCGCCCGGCAGGCCTGCTTCCCACGTCGTACGGCAGGTGTCTTCGCCCGTACGACGACCACGCGGCCCCGGCCCTCGACGCTGAACCCATGCTCAGCCACAACAGCAGAACCGAGCGCCTCTGCCATGCGACCGGTGCCGTCCTGGTGCTCTCCGGGCTCGCGCACCTGATGGTGTTCGCCATCGACGGCGGTCCCTGGGACGGGCCCGTCTCCTGGCGCAAGCCCGTCACCTTCGGGCTCTCCTTCGGACTCACGCTGATCGCGGTCACGTGGGTCACGTCGTACCTGCGGATCGGTGCACGGCCGCGTGACGCCCTGCTCGTGGTGTTCGCCGTCGACTGTGTGACGGAGGTCGGCGGGATCACCCTTCAGGCGTGGCGCGGGGTGCCCTCGCACCTGGACATGGAGACGGCCTTCGACACGACGGTGTCCATGACGCTCGCCGTGGGTGGCGGTGTTCTCGTGATACTGCTCACGGTGTTCGCCGTCGCCTCGTTCCGGCGCCGGCCCTCCGGTCCGCCGGGGATGCCGCTCGCGCTGCGCTCCGGCTTCGCGATCCTGCTCGTGGCCCTGGCGTCGGGGGTGGCGATGATCGCGCGCGGTGTGGTCCTCGCCCGGACCGGTCACCAGGAGGCGGCGTACCACTCGACAGCCCCGCTCAAGCCCCTGCACGGGGTGAGTCTGCATGCCGTGCTGGTACTGCCGCTGCTGGCCCGCTCGCTGTCCGGGACCTCCTGGAGCGACGCCGCCAAGCTGCGACTGACGCGCGCCGCGGTCGCCTGTTACGCGGTGGCCGTGCTCGGCGCCGGGGTGTGGGCGGTCGTGGGTCGTTGAACGGTGCTCCCGACGAGCGGCGGGCTACGAGGTGCCGTCGTCGGGCCCCTGGCCCCGGTCCCGCTTCGCGGAGTCGTCCGTCGGCTTCGCGCCCCGCTTCCGCTCGAACTGCTGCACCTGCTCCTCCAGCCGCCTGCGCACGCGCGCGAGGAGGTTCCCCGAGCCGCGACTGCGGTGGCCGTGCACCCGGGGATCGTCGGTGACGTCGTACCGCTTCACGTATGCCCCCAGGAAGGCCTGGAGTGTGGCGATCGCGGGGATGGCGATGAGGGCGCCGACCGCGCCGAGGAGCGCGGTGCCCGCGATGACCGAGCCGAAGGCGACGGCCGGGTGGATGTCCACGGTCTTCGCGGTCAGCTTGGGCTGGAGCATGTAGTTCTCGAACTGCTGGTAGACCACCACGAAGACGAGGACCCACAGCGCGTACCAGGGGTTGATCGTGAAGGCGATCAGCATCGGCAGGGCACCGGCGAGGTAGGTACCGATGGTGGGGATGAACTGCGAGACCAGGCCGACCCAGACCGCCAGCGCGGGCGCGTAGGGCACGTCCAGGTACTCCAGCAGGATGTAGTGCGCTATGCCGGAGATCAGTGCCATCAGGCCGCGCGAGTACAGATAGCCGCCGGTCTTGTCGACGGCGATCTCCCACGCGCGCAGCACCTCGGCCTGCCGGGCGGGCGGAAGCACGGAACACAGGGCGCGTCGCAGTCGGGGCCCGTCTGCGGCGAAGTAGAACGAGAACAGGGCGATCGTCAGCAGTTGGAAGAGGCCGCCCAGGACCTGCGCGGAGACGTCCAGGACGCCCGTGGCGCTGTTCTGCACGTACTTCTTCAGCCAGTCGGAGCGGAGCAGCCCCTCCTGGATGTCGACGCGCTTCAGCTCGGTGTGGAAGGTCGTGTTGATCCAGCTGATGACGGAGTCGAGGTACGCCGGGAAGTCCTCGACCATCTTGATGATCTGGCCGGCGAGCATCGAGCCGAGCAGGGTGACGAATCCGGCGACCGCGATCAGCGTGATCAGGAAGACCAGGAACGTGGCGAACCCTCTGCGCAGGCCCTTCGACGCCATCCAGCTCACCGCGGGCTCTATCGCGAGCGCCAGGAAGAACGCGATGAGGATGTTTATAAGCAGCCCGATGAGCTGGTGGAACGCCCAGCTGCCCAGTTGGAAGACGGCCACCAGCGCGAGTGCCAGCACCATGGCGCGCGGCAGCCAGCGTGGCATGCGCCCGCTCGGCTCGGCGCCGGGCCCGACCGGAGGTCCGGTGGGCGGCGTCGTGCCGAACGGGGACGGCTGGTGATCGACTTCCGCGGTCTCGTCAGTGGGGGCCACGGACCAAGTTTCGCCCACGCCGCTGACAATCGGCCCCCGCCCCCGGGTCTTCATGCCCGGCGCTCGGCGGCGTCACCCGAAGTCCGTTGCGTTTCAGCGGCTTTCGGAGGGAACGTCCATGCTCGCGCACACCGCTCTCCACACGTCCTTCGCCTCCCAGCCGGCGTCCAGCGCCTGGTGGATGGTGCGTCCGCCGAGCTCGGACATCACATGATCGCGCGCGAAGGTGTCGGCGTACGCCTCGCCGAAGTGATCCGCCATCCGCTGCCAGAAGACCGTCAACCGCATGACTCCAGTATCCCGCCCCAGGGGGTGGGCCTTGCCGTGACGGCTTGCCGAGACCGCTTTCCGCCCTACGGTCTGACGCATGGCCGAAACTGGAGCATCCCCACTCCCCCCGACGCCCTCGGCGCAGCCCCCGCTCTCCCGCGCCGAGCAGTTCATCTGGCTGACCGCGCGCGTGCTGGAGCAGCGCCGCTTCGCGTACCACTTCCTCGACGGGAACGCCGACGCGGTGGAGACCGCGCTGGCCGCCTATCGGAACACGGACGAGGGGTACGGCCACGCGCTCGAACCCGATCTGCGCGGTCCGGTGAGCCAGCCCCTGCACACCGGGCACGCGCTGCGCGTCCTGGACTCGATCGGGCGCTGCGGCGGGCAGCGGGTGGAACGCGTGTGCCGCTATCTGACCTCAGTGTCGACCTCCGACGGCGCTCTGCCCGCGGTGCGTCCCAGCCAGCGCGGCTATCCGGCGGCACCGTTCGTGCCGATCGTCGACGATCCGCCCAGTGATCTGCTGGCCACCGGTCCGGTGGTGGGCCTGCTGCACCGCAACGCGGTGTGGCACGCGTGGCTGTTCCGGGCCACCGACTTCTGCTGGCAGGCGGTCGAGTCCCTGGAGAAGTCGCACCCCTACGAGGTGCAGGCCGCGGTGGCGTTCCTCGACTCCGTGCCCGACCGCCCGCGCGCGCGGGTGGCCGCCGACCGGCTGGGCCGCCTGGTGCGCGAGCACCGGCTGGCCGTGCTGGACCCGGGTCGGCCGGAGGAGTACCCGGTGTCCGCCGGTTACGCGCCCGGGGAGCACCACTTCCCGTACGACTTCGCGCGCACTCCGGAGTCCCTCGCGCGCGCGTGGTTCACCGACGAGGAGATGGCCCGCTCACTGGACCATCTGACGAGCGAGCAGCAGGAGGACGGCGGCTGGCCGATCCGCTGGCGCCAGTGGGCCCCCGGCACGGCCCTGGAGAGCCGCCCCATCGTGACGATCGGGGCGCTGCGCACCCTGCGCGCGTACGGGCGGCCGATCGACTGAACGCGGCTGTGCCCTGCGGGCGTACGGCGGCCGGGCACACACGTGGGTCGCGTGTGTACGTCCGCCGTACGCCCGCAGGGCAGGCTCGCGCGTGTACGGCCGCAGGGGCACGCTCGCGTGTGCGTACGGCTGTCAGGCCACCTCTCAGCCGGTTAGCGCCCGCACCCCGGCCGTCACGATCACCGCCGCGGCCACGACGACCAGGAACGGGGCGCGCAGCAGCGCGACGGTGGCGGCCGCGAGCCCCGCGGCCCTCGCGTGGATGACCGACGCCGACCGTCTGGACGGCGCCGCGCTGCGGCTGCGGCCCGCCATTGAGGCGCAGCAGCCGGGTCACGGCGACGCGGAGCAGGGTGCCGGCGGCGAGCGCGTTGCCCTCGTCGGCGGCCCGCAGCACCTGGTGGACCGGACGGGCGGCGTACGGGTCGTCGAGTACGGGGCTGATGAAGCCGGGGATGCCACGGATCCTGGTGGTCTCGGCGGCTGTCTCGGCCACCAGGTCCGGCGCCGAGTGGACCGCCCCGTACCGCCGCCCCTCGGGTACACCCGCGCGGCCCGTGCGCGCGGTGTCGGGGTTGACCAGAGCCAGGGTGCCCGGGCCCGCGTACTGTTCGGAGCCGCCGTGGTGGAAGACCTCGACCTCGTCGGCGATGGCCGCGATCACGAAGTTCTCGTGGGTGTGCCGCACGAACCTCTTCTCGGCATCTCGACACAGCGGGCCCGCACCAGATCGACACCCGGCAACTCCGCGTACCGCCAATGCCGTGCTCGCTCCGCCGAACCTGCCATGCGACCCCTTCTGCGTCGCGGGCCGTGCGGGTCGCTGCGCGAAGCCGGGTCAGGTTGCGGGGCCGGGCCGGGCCGGTGTTGGTGCCGGGAAGACGTACGTTTCCGCAGCTCAGGCCCATTGTCAGTGGTCGGGTGCAGGATGGGGGCATGGTCAGCTCCGCACATCGAGCCCTCGAGGGCTTCTCGCCCGCGACCCGCGGCTGGTTCACGGGGGCGTTCTCCGCGCCCACCGCGGCCCAGGCCGGGGCGTGGCGAGCCATCGGCGAGGGCTCGGACGTGCTGGTGGTCGCCCCGACCGGTTCCGGCAAGACCCTGGCCGCGTTCCTCGCCGCGCTGGACCAGCTGACGTCGAGCCCTCCCCCGGCCGACCCGAGGAAGCGCTGCCGGGTGCTGTACGTGTCACCGTTGAAGGCCCTCGCGGTGGACGTGGAGCGGAACCTGCGCAGTCCGCTCACCGGCATCCGTCAGGAGTCCGTACGCCTTGGGCTGCCCGAGCCCGAGGTGAAGGTGGGCATCCGCTCCGGTGACACCCCGGCCGCCGAGCGCCGCGCGCTGTCCACGCGCCCCCCGGACATCCTGATCACCACCCCGGAGTCGCTGTTCCTGATGCTGACGTCGGCCACGCGCGACGCGCTCACAGGCCTGGAGACGGTGATCCTGGACGAGGTGCACGCGGTCGCCGGCACCAAGCGTGGCGCGCACCTCGCCCTCTCCCTGGAGCGGCTCGACGAGCTCCTGCCCAGGCCCGCGCGCCGCATCGGCCTCTCCGCAACCGTGCGTCCCGTCGACGAGATCGCGCGCTATCTCTCGCCGCAGCGCAAGGTGGAGATCGTGCAGCCCCCGTCCGGCAAGGAGTTCGACCTCTCGGTGGTCGTCCCGGTCGAGGACCTGGGCGAGCTGGGCGGCTCCCCGGTCGCCGAGGGCAACGAGGGCGCGGAGCGACCGTCGATCTGGCCGCACGTCGAGGAGCGGATCGCCGATCTCGTGCAGGCACACCGCTCCACGATCGTGTTCGCCAACTCCCGCCGCCTCGCGGAGCGCCTGTGCAACCGGCTCAACGAGATCGCGTACGAGCGGGCCACCGGCGAGCCCCTGGACGAGCACCACGCCCCGGCGGAGCTGATGGGCGGCTCGGGCGCGGCACAGGGCGCGCCCCCGGTGCTCGCCCGGGCCCACCACGGCTCGGTCTCCAAGGAGCAGCGCGCCCTGGTCGAGGAGGATCTCAAGGCGGGCCGGCTGCCGGCCGTGGTCGCCACCTCCAGCCTCGAACTGGGCATCGACATGGGCGCGGTGGACCTCGTCATCCAGGTCGAGTCCCCGCCCTCCGTGGCCTCCGGGCTCCAGCGCGTGGGCCGCGCGGGACACCAGGTGGGCGCGGTCTCCACGGGCGTGGTGTTCCCCAAGTACCGCGGCGATCTGGTCCAGGCCGCGGTCGTCACCGAGCGGATGCGCAGCGGCTCCATCGAGTCCCTCAGGGTCCCCGCCAACCCCCTGGACGTGCTGGCACAGCAGCTCGTCGCCATGACCTCGATGGACACCTGGCAGGTGGACGACCTGCTCGCCGCCGTCCGCCGCGCCGCGCCCTTCGCCTCGCTCCCGGAGTCCGCGTTCACGGCCGTCCTCGACATGCTCGCGGGCCGCTATCCGTCCGACGCCTTCGCGGAGCTGCGCCCGCGCGTGGTGTGGGATCGGATCGCCGGCACGATCACCGGGCGTCCCGGCGCCCAACGCCTGGCGGTCACGTCCGGGGGCACGATCCCGGACCGCGGCCTCTTCGGGGTCTTCCTCGCCGGTGCCGACCCCAAGAAGGGCGGTGGCCGCGTCGGCGAGCTGGACGAGGAGATGGTGTACGAGTCCCGGGTCGGGGACGTCTTCACCCTGGGCACCAGTTCGTGGCGCATCGAGGACATCACACGCGACCGGGTGCTGGTCTCCCCCGCGCCGGGTGTCCCGGGCCGACTCCCCTTCTGGAAGGGCGACCAGCTCGGACGGCCGCTCGAACTGGGCCGTGCGCTGGGCGCGTTCCTGCGCGAGGTGGGCTCCCTGTCCCAGGAGGACGCCCGTCTGCGTCTGGTGGCGGCAGGCCTTGACGCCTGGGCCGCGGACAACGTCCTGTCCTACCTGGCCGAACAGCGCGAGGCCTGCGGCCACGTCCCCGACGACCGCACCATCGTCGTCGAACGCTTCCGCGACGAGCTGGGTGACTGGCGGGTCGTCGTCCACTCCCCGTTCGGCGCCCAGGTCCACGCCCCGTGGGCACTCGCGCTGGGCGCCCGCCTCTCCGAGCGTTACGGCATGGACGCCCAGGTCATGCACGCCGACGACGGCATCGTGCTGCGCCTGCCCGACGCCGACCTGATGGGCCTGGACCTGCTCGACCAGGAGCCCATGAAGGCGGGCATGGAGTACGACGCCGAACAGGCCCCGGTCGGCGCGGCCGACGTCGCCTTCGACAAGGGAGAGGTCGACCAGATCGTCACCGACCAGGTCGGTGGCTCCGCGCTGTTCGCGTCCCGCTTCCGTGAGTGCGCCGCCCGCGCGCTACTGCTCCCCCGCCGTAGTCCAGGCAAGCGCACGCCCTTGTGGCAGCAGCGGCAGCGGGCGGCCCATCTGCTCCAGGTGGCCAGCGAATTCGGCTCTTTCCCGATCGTCCTGGAGGCGGTCCGCGAATGCCTCCAGGACGTCTTCGACGTCCCCGGCCTCGCTGAGCTGATGGGCGACATCGAGTCCCGCAAGGTCCGCCTCGTCGAGGTCACCACCCCGGAGCCCTCCCCCTTCGCCCGCTCCCTACTCTTCGGCTACGTCGCCCAGTTCCTGTACGAGGGCGACTCCCCGCTCGCCGAGCGCCGCGCCGCCGCCCTGTCGCTGGACTCCCGGCTGCTCGCGGAGCTGCTGGGCCAGGCGGAGCTGCGCGAGCTGCTCGACGCCGAGGTGCTCGTCGAGTTGGAGCGGGAGCTGCGATGGCTCACCGAGGACCGGCGGGTCAAGGACATGGAGGGTGTCGCCGACCTGCTGCGGCTTCTGGGCCCCCTCACTGACACCGAGTTGGCCGAGCGCGGCGCCGAGCCGCAGTGGGCCGGGGAACTGGCCGGGGCCCGCCGCGCCATCCGGGTCCGGATCGCCGGCACCGACCACTGGGCGGCGATCGAGGACGCGGGCCGCCTGCGCGACGCGCTCGGTACGGCCCTGCCCGTCGGTGTCCCGGAGGCGTTCACCGAGCCGGTCAAGGACCCGCTCGGCGACCTCCTCGCCCGATACGCACGCACGCACGGCCCGTTCACCTCGGTCGCGGCGGCCGCCCGCTTCGGCCTCGGCACGGCCGTCACCGAAGGCGCGCTCCATCGGCTGGCGGCGAGCGGCCGAGTCGTCCAGGGTGAGTTCCACCCTGCGGGCATCGGCCAGGAGTGGTGCGACGCCGCCGTGCTGCGCCGTCTGCGCCGCCGCTCCCTGGCGGCCCTGCGGCACGAGCTGGAGCCGGTGTCGCCCGCCGCGCTCGCACAGTTCCTTCCCCAATGGCAGCACGTGGGCAGCGGCCACGGGCTGCGTGGCATCGACGGTCTGGTGCGCGCGATCGAACAGCTCCAGGGTGCCTCGGTGCCCGCGTCCGCTCTGGAGAAGCTGGTCCTGCCGTCCAGGGTCGCCAACTACACGCCGTCGATGCTCGACGAACTCACGGCCACCGGCGAGGTCGTGTGGGCGGGCGCCGGAGCCCTCCCCGGCAAGGACGGCTGGGTCTCGCTGTACCTGGCGGACGCGGCCCCAGTGCTCCTCCCGCCCCCGCATCCGCTCGAACTGACGGCCCTCCACCAGTCCGTCCTCGACACCCTCTCCGGGGGCTACGGCCTGTTCTTCCGTCAGATCGCCGACCAGATCCGGGCCACCACACACCCCGAGGTCACCGACCCCCAACTCGCCGACGCCATCTGGGACCTGGCCTGGTCGGGCCGACTCACCAACGACACGCTCACCCCCATGCGTTCCCTGCTCGGCTCGGGCCGCACGGCCGGCTCCACGGCCCACCGCGCCAAGCGCACGATCCCGCGCGGCCGGTACGGCTCCCTGACCGCCGCCGCGCGCCCCCAGTCCCGTACCGGCCCACCCACCGTCGCGGGCCGCTGGTCCCTGCTGCCGGCCAACGAGCCCGACCCCACCGTCCGTGCCCACGCTCTCGCCCGCACACTCCTGGACCGGCACGGCGTCGTCACCCGAGGCGCCGTGGCCGCCGAGGGCGTGGAAGGGGGCTTCTCCGCGACATACCGCGTCCTGTCCGTCTTCGAGGAGAGCGGCCAGGCACGGCGCGGCTATGTGGTCGAAGGGCTTGGCGCGGCACAGTTCGCGATGGACGGCGCGGTGGACCGACTGCGAGCGGTGGCCAACGCACGCGAGCGGGGCGAGCCTCTGTCGATCGTAAGTTCGAACGGCCTCGCCGGGGGCCATGGCTCAGCGCCGAACCCGACCCCGTCTCCGGCTGCCTGGGACGCCTTCCCCGACGCCCCTGACCTCCACAGCCCCGACCCCTCGGGCTTCGACACTCCGACCACCTCCACCCCTGCCTCCACCCCCGACGGCAGCTACGGCAGCTACGGCAGCTACGGCGATCACGACTCGTACGGCCGCCAAGGCAGCCGTACGCGCCCCCGCCCCACCCCCTCCCCCCGAGCCGTCGTCCTGGCCGCCGCGGACCCGGCGAACGCCTACGGCGCTGCCCTCCCCTGGCCCGAGCCGCCCACCGAGGCCGGACACAAACCGGGCCGCAAGGCAGGCTCCCTGGTCGTCCTGGTCGACGGTGAACTGACCCTCTACATGGAGCGTGGCGGAAAGACCCTGCTGGCCTGGCCCGCCGCCCCGGACGACAGCCCCATGGACGACCCACGCCTCCGCCCGGCCGCCGAAGCCCTGGCGTCAGCAGCCCGGGCGGGCTCCCTCGGCACGGTCACTGTGGAACGGGTGAACGGCACCTCCGCCCTCACCTCCCCGTACGGCACTCTCCTGGAAGGAGCGGGTTTCATCGCGACCCCCCGTGGCTTGCGCATCCGGGCCTGAGCACTCGCCCTCCGCCCCGGGGAGGGGCTGCGCCCCGACAGCGGCGCGGCGAACCGCAAGCCCAGCCGCCCCCACCCTCAACCAAACCCAAACCCAAACCCAAACCCCGACCCCACCCGCACCCCCACCCGCACCCCCACCCGCACCCCCACCCGCACCCCCACCCGCACCCGCACCCGCACCCGCACCCGCACCCACCGATCTCAGCGCAGCCGACCCCACCCCCATGCCACCCTTGACCCATGCCCGAAGGAGACACCGTCTGGCAGACCGCGAAACGCCTGCACAACGCCCTCGCGGGCAAGGTGCTGACCCGCTCCGACCTGCGCGTACCGAAGTACGCCACGGCCGACCTCACCGGCCGCACCGTCCTGGACGTCACCCCCCGCGGCAAGCACCTCCTGACCCGCATCGAAGGCGGCCTGACGCTCCACTCGCACCTGCGGATGGACGGTTCCTGGAAGGTATACGCAAACGACCAGCGATGGACCGGCGGCCCGGCCCACCAGATCCGCGCGATCCTCGGCACCCCCGACCGCACGGCCGTCGGCTACCGTCTCCCCGTCCTCGAACTCCTCCGCACCACCGACGAGCACCGCGCCGTGGGCCACCTCGGCCCCGACCTCCTCGGCCCGGACTGGGACCCCGACCTCGCCCTGGCCAACCTCCTGAGCGACCCCGCGCGCCCCCTCGGCGAGGCCCTCCTCGACCAGCGCAACCTCGCCGGCATCGGCAATGTCTACAAGAGCGAACTCTGCTTCCTCCTCCGGGTCACCCCCTGGCTCCCCGTCGGCGAACTCCCGCAGGACATGGCAGCTCGACTCCCCGCCCTCGCCAAGAAGCTCCTCGAAGCCAACCGCGACCGCCCGGCCCCCCGCACCACCACCGGCCACCGCGACCAGAACCTCTTCGTCTACGGCCGCGCTCCCCGCCCCTGCCTGCGCTGCCACACCTCGATCCGCAACGCCGACCAGGGCGACGGCTCCCGCGAACGCCCCACCTACTGGTGCCCGACCTGCCAGACGGGCCCCGCCCCGGCCCCGGGCGCCTCCCGGTCCCCACGCCCCCGCCCGGGCACACCCACGCGGCCCCGCCCCACCTGAGCAACACCCCCGACCCCAACTCCCGTACGACCAATTGACGCTCCGTCAGAAACACTCGTACGGTCCTTTCATGCCCGTCACCGCGTACGACCTCACCGGCCGCACCGCGTTCGTCACCGGCGCCGGCGGCGGCATCGGCAGGGCCACGGCCGTCCTCCTCGCCGAGGCGGGAGCCGACGTGCACTGCGCGGACCGCGACGCACAGGGCCTGCACGGGACCGCGGCCTTGATCAAGGCCGAGGGCGGCAGCGCCCACACCCACCACCTCGACGTCACCGACCGCACCCGCCTCCGGGAAGCCGTGGCGGCCTGCGGGCGACTCCACGTCATGGCCGCGATCGCCGGGATCATGCACAGCAGCCCGGTGCTGGACACCCGCGACGAGGACCTCGACCGGGTGTGGAGCGTCAACTTCAAGGGGGTGTTGTACGCCTGTCAGGAGGCGGCCCGCCTGATGATCGCCCACGCCACCAGGGGCAGCATCGTCACCATGGCGTCCGGCGCGGTCGACACCGGCGGCCCCGGTCTGCTCTGCTACGGCGTGACCAAGGCGGCCGTGGTCCAGCTGACGAAGACTCTCGCGACAGAGGTCGGCCCGCACGGCATCCGCGTCAACGCGGTCGCCCCCGGCTGGATCCGAACGCCCATGACCGACCGCCACGACGACGAGGCGCAGGCCCGCACGGAGTCGCACATGTCACGGCTGTCACCACTGGGCCGGGTCGGCGAACCCGACGACATCGCCCACGCCGTACTCCACCTCGCCTCCGACGCCGCGGCCTTTACCACAGGCCAGATCCTCCGCCCGAACGGCGGCGTCGCCATGCCCTGGTGACAACCCACCGGAACACCCGCCACCCCCCACTCCTGTCACCGCGGGGCCCACCCCGGCTGACCCTGGTCACAGCCGCCACCATGGGACGACGCACACACCCCAGCAGACGACACCGGGAACTCCGCCTGTCCAACATGTCCGCGAGCACTCCTGCCGCCGGGGACGGCGCGCGTGGGCTCAGCGACACCCCGAAAGCGCCGGGCCGCGCGCCCCACCCCCGCCCAGCAACGGTCTCCGGGCGCCACTCACAGCAGCAGCGTCACCCCTGCAGCACCGGCACCAGGCGCCCGCCCCCCTCAACACCCCCGCACGCCCTCCCCCCGCCTTCTTCTCCCCGGCACACAATGCACCGGCAACAGACTCAGCCCCCACCCCCCAGCCACAACCGCCCCCTCCACCATCCCGGCATCCGGCGCCAGCGCAAGCCGCAGAGCTCCCCACCACCACAGCGCACCAAGGCCCAGCGCCGCCCCCCAGCGCACTATTCGCCTCGCCGGTATCGCCATGGCCCCTACCTCCAGCCCGACGCTAGAACCCGCCCTCATCCACAGGGAGGGCGCACACACGGCACATGAGCGCACCGGCCGAACCGAGGCGGAGGACATGGCACGAGCCTCACCCGTACCCCGATCGCACCCTCCACGATGGCCCCACACCAGCACCCCGGCAAACGGGAGCCCACCCCGCACCCCTCGACGGAAATCCCACCCGCCCAAGACCGAACCACACCCGAACCCGAACAACACAAGAGCCCCGGCCGACACCCCCCAGGTCTCCCTGGAAGGCCCCGCCCGGGGCTCCCGACAATCTTCGAACCGAAACCTCGAACCGTACGACCCTCAGGCCGCGACGACGCCCACCTCGGTGGGCGCCTTGATCGTGACCCGCTCCGGTGGCACACCGGCCACCGATACGGAGTTGAGCATGGGTCGACGCACTGGTGCTGGCACCGGTTCGGTGACCGCTGCGGACTGGGCCAGCTCGGCAAGGGCGAGCTCGTCGCTCACTTCCCGCATGAGCTCGGACATCCGTACGTCCAGCGCGTCGCAAATGGCGGAGAGCAGCTCGGAGGAAGCCTCCTTCTGCCCCCGCTCCACCTCGGAGAGATAGCCGAGTGAGACTCGGGCGGACGAGGAGACTTCGCGCAGAGTACGGCCCTGGCGCTGGCGCTGCCGACGCAGCACGTCACCCAGCAGGCGACGGAGCAGAATCATCGGTGGCTCCCTCCTCGGACCGCGTAGCCGCATCCTTCACGCCCCACCGTACCGCCTTGCGCCGCGGCCGTGCGGGGAGCGCTGTTGTGTTCACTCAGGGCTGCAAACATCAAGTCCCCCCGTTCTGTTCCGTATCCTGTGCCCGCTCATTCCCGGTCTGTTCGCCCGCAAGCTCCTTCAGGAGCAGTGCGAGTACGCTCCGTACACTCTCCATACGAATTTCCGTCCGGTCGCCGTTCAACCGCAGCGAGGCCACTTTTCCGCCACCAGATGAATCGGAATCCGCGGCGAAGGGCCCGTCGACGGCCACGTACACCGTGCCGACGGGGTGTCCGTCCTGGGTGTCGGGGCCCGCGACTCCGGTGGTCGCGATCCCCCAGTCCGCATCGAGCGCCTTGCGTACGCCGGCCGCCATCTGGGCCGCGACCTGCGGATCCACCGCTCCACGCTGGTCCAGGAGGGTGGCGTCGACGCCGAGCAGCCGATGCTTCAGCTCGGTGGCGTAGGTGGTGACCGATCCCACGAAAGCTTTGGAGGCTCCGGACACGGCCGTGATCTCGGCGGCCACCAGACCACCGGTGAGCGACTCGGCGACGGCGAGCGTCTCGCCTCTCACTGTCAGTAGTCGCAGCACGTCGGCGGCCGTGGACGTCACCGTTCCGCTCCCTCCGACGCGGCCTCGCGCTCGGCGATTCCGCGCCTGCGCAGCACAATGGCCTGTCTTATGTAGTCGAGTCCGGTGACGACGGTCAGAATGACCGCCGCTGCCATCACCCAGAACCGCAGAGTGGCCAGCGGGCCCGTCAGCGCCAGGACGTACATGCCGACGGCCGTGCCCTGCGTGAGGGTCTTCAGCTTGCCGCCGCGGCTCGCCGGGATGACTCCGTACCGGATGACAAGGAAACGCAGCAGCGTGATCCCCAGTTCCCGGCCGAGGATCACACCCGTCACCCACCACGGCAGATCGCCGAGGTAGGACAGACAGATCAGCGCCGCGCCCATGATCGCCTTGTCGGCGATGGGGTCGGCGATCTTCCCGAAGTCGGTGACGAGGTCGTACGTCCGGGCCAGATGGCCGTCGAAGACGTCGGTGATCATGGCGACGGCGAAGGCGGCCCAGGCCCAGGCCCGCCAGACCGGGTCGTACCCGCCGTCCATGAACATCAGCATGACGAAGCCCGGTACGAGGACCAGCCGGACCATGGTCAGGATGTTCGCGATGTTCCAGAGGCTGGCCTGGTTGACGGCGGCGGCGCCCAGCTTTCCACCACGCACGGGCCGCGCCCCCTCGGAAGAACCGACGGAAGCACCGCCTGAAGTACCCGCGGAGTCACCCCCGGAGGCGCCCGCAGGGACACCCTCAGAGACATCCACGGACCCGACAGAGGCGGCAGAACCGGCGGCTCCGGGAACGCCGGGGGCGCTCGGGGCGCCCTTGGCGCCGGAGGGGCCGCCCGCCGCGGATGCCGGGACTCCCGTCATCTGGCCGCCTCCTCAGTACATGCGGGCGAGCCGAGCGAGCCCGGGAGTGGCTCGGCCACCAGGTCGACACCTTCCGTACCGACCACCTTGGCCTCGACGATAAGGCCGACACTCAGGCCTTCGCCGCTCGTGAACAGCACCTGCCCGTCCGTCTCGGGTGCCTGGTGCGCGGCGCGGCCGTACGCGCCCTCCTCACCGTCGACCGACTCGACGAGCACGCGGACGGTCTCGCCGACCCGCTCGTCGGCGCGCTGCGAGACCAGTTCCTCGGCCAGCCGCGAGATGCGCGCGAGGCGCTCGGCGACCACGTCCTCGTCCAGCTTGTTCTCGTACGTGGCCGCTTCGGTGCCCTCCTCGTCGGAGTACCCGAAGACGCCGATCGCGTCGAGCCGAGCGCCGTTCAGGAAGCGCTCCAGCTCGGCGAGGTCGGCCTCGGTCTCGCCGGGGAAGCCCACGATGAAGTTGGATCGCACGCCGGCCTCGGGGGCTTTGCTCCGGATGGTGTCGAGCAGCTCCAGGAAGCGGTCGGTGTCGCCGAAGCGGCGCATCGAGCGCAGCACCGCGGGGGCGGAGTGCTGGAAGGACAGGTCGAAGTAGGGCACGACCTTGGGTGTGGACGTGAGCACGTCGATCAGCCCGGGCCGCATCTCGGCGGGCTGGAGATAGCTCACACGGACCCGCTCGACGCCGTCGACCTCGGCCAGCTCGGGCAGCAGCGACTCCAGCAGACGGATGTCGCCGAGGTCCTTGCCGTACGACGTGTTGTTCTCGGAGACCAGCATGATCTCCTTGACGCCCTGCTCGGCCAGCCAGCGCGTCTCGTTCAGCACGTCCGAGGGCCGGCGCGAGATGAAGGAGCCGCGGAACGAGGGGATGGCGCAGAAGGAGCAGCGGCGGTCACAGCCGGAGGCGAGCTTCACCGAGGCGACGGGCGAGCCGTCGAGCCGGCGGCGCAGGGGGGCGCGGGGCCCGGAGTCGGGCGCGAGCCCCTCGGGCAGGTCGACCGGGGCTCCGTGCCCGGGCAGGGCCACGTCCTCCGCCCCCGACTGCCGCTCCGCCGGGCTGATCGGCAGCAGCTTGCGCCGGTCGCGCGGGGTGTGGGCGGCGTGGATGCCGCCGGAGAGGATGGTCTGGAGGCGGTCGGAGATGTCCGCGTAGTCGTCGAAGCCGAGTACGCCGTCGGCCTCGGGCAGCGCTTCCGCCAGCTCCTTGCCGTAGCGCTCGGCCATGCAGCCCACCGCCACGACGGCCTGGGTTCTGCCATGGCCCTTGAGGTCGTTGGCCTCGAGGAGGGCGTCGACGGAGTCCTTCTTGGCGGCCTCGACGAAGCCACAGGTGTTGACGACCGCGACGTCCGCGTCCTCGGCGTCCTCGACGAGCTCCCAGCCGTCCGCCTCCAAGCGGCCTGCGAGCTCCTCCGAGTCCACCTCGTTACGGGCGCAGCCAAGAGTGACAAGTGCGACGGTACGGCGTTCAGGCATGGGCTCAAGACTACTTCGTCCCACTGACAGCCCACGTCGACGGGGTTGGCCGATCTTGGCCAACCCCGCGCACCTGTTTCTCTTTGGGCCGTTTGTACGTGCCCTTGCACATGCCCTCGTGCGTGTCCTGCGCCACCCGCGGCCGCAGAGCGCGATCACCCGACCTCGGGGTCGCCCTTCGTGTACGTCAGTCGCTCGACCTGGCCGGACTGGAAGTCGTCCTCGATCTTCTTGCCGTTGACGTAGAGCTGGATGGCGCCGGCGTCGCCCAGGACGAGGTCGATCTTGGAGCTGTCCTGGAAGGTCTTGGACTGGCCCTGCTTGAGGAGGCCGTCCCAGAGCAGCTGGCCGCTGTGGTCCTTGGCGGAGATCCAGCTGCGTCCGTCGGTGGCGCTGACCTGGACGGTCACCTTGTCGCGGGGCGCCGCGGCGATCGCGCTGTCGGTGGGGTCGGGCTTCGGGTCGGCGTCGGGCTTGTCGGTCTTGGGTGTCGGCGAGGCGGGCTTGCTGGCGGTGGGCGTGGAGCCCTCCACCGCCTGCGAGCTGCTGCCGGCCTTGTCGCCGCCGCTGTCGAACGCGGTGAAGCCGACGAAGCCGATCACCGCGACGATCGCGGCGACCATGGCGGCGGTCCAGTTGGGCCCGCGCCGCTCGGGGCGGATCCGCTCGGCCTCGAACAGCGGTGCCGCCGGAGTCGGCGCGGGACGCCCGCCGTGCGCCTCGTCGTACTGCGCGAGCAGCGGCGCGGGATCGATGCGCACCGCACGCGCGAGGGTGCGGATGTGACCGCGCGCGTAGACGTCACCGCCGCAGGGAGTGAAGTCGTCATGTTCGATCGCGTGCACGATGGCGATGCGGACCCGGGTGGCGTTGCTGACGTCGTCGACGGTCAGCCCGGCCGCGATGCGGGCCTGCTGGAGGGCACGACCGATCGAGACACGATCCGCCGAGCGTTCGTCACGCACGTCTTCGAACGGACGCTCGTCTTCGGGGGAGTTGCCGTCAGGGGAGTTGCCGATGGACACGGGGGCGCCTTTCGAGCGTGTAGCCACCTGTGCTGGGAGTTCAGTCTAGGGGGGGTACGAAAGGGTGGGGCAACCGGGCGGTGGGACTTTGTACGCCATCAGCATGGCCGGACACACTGATGGCGGTGACGCCGGGACATACGGCTGTCCCTTCCTCCAACTTGACGTACGCCGAAGGGAAACGGTTGCTCACCATTTCCTTACGGGTGAGTCACGTTCGAATACCCGGATGCCGTAGTGCCACTCGGCCCTTCCGAACCTGAGGCGCGCTACTCCCCAGTCTCCCCCCTGATCACGGCCAGCACCCCGTCCAGCTCGTCGGGTTTCACGAGAACGTCACGTGCCTTGGAGCCCTCGCTCGGCCCGACGATGCCCCGGGACTCCATGAGGTCCATCAGCCGTCCGGCCTTGGCGAAGCCGACGCGCAGCTTGCGCTGGAGCATGGACGTCGAGCCGAACTGTGTGGAGACGACGAGTTCGGCCGCCTGGCACAGCAGGTCGAGGTCGTCGCCGATCTCCTCGTCGATCTCCTTCTTCTGCTTGGTGCCCACGGTGACGTCGTCCCGGAAGACGGGCGCCATCTGGTCCTTGCAGTGCTGGACGATCGCCGCGACCTCGTCCTCCGTCACGAACGCGCCCTGCATACGGGTGGGTTTGTTGGCCCCCATCGGCAGGAAAAGCCCGTCACCCTTGCCGATGAGCTTCTCGGCGCCGGGCTGGTCGAGGATGACCCGCGAGTCGGCGAGCGAGGAGGTGGCGAAGGCGAGCCTCGACGGTACGTTCGCCTTGATCAGACCGGTCACGACATCGACCGACGGCCGCTGTGTGGCGAGCACCAGATGGATGCCGGCCGCACGCGCGAGTTGCGTGATGCGCACGATCGCGTCCTCGACATCACGCGGGGCGACCATCATCAGGTCGGCCAGCTCGTCCACGATGACCAGCAGATACGGGTACGGCTGGAGTTCGCGCTCACTGCCCTCGGGCAGCTTGACCTTGCCGTTCCTGATTGCCTCGTTGAAGTCGTCGATGTGCCGGAAGCCGAACGCGGCCAGGTCGTCGTAGCGCAGGTCCATCTCGCGCACGACCCACTGCAGCGCCTCGGCGGCCCGCTTGGGGTTGGTGATGATCGGCGTGATCAGGTGCGGGATGCCCTCGTACGCGGTCAGCTCGACCCGCTTGGGGTCGACGAGGACCATGCGGACGTCCTCGGGGGTGGCGCGGACCATGACCGACGTGATCAGGCAGTTGATGCAGGACGATTTGCCGGAACCGGTCGCACCCGCGACGAGCACATGCGGCATCTTCGCCAGATTGGCCATCACATAGCCGCCCTCGACGTCCTTTCCGAGCGCCACCAGCATCGGGTGGTCGTCCTCGGCGGCGTCCGCGAGGCGCAGTACGTCACCGAGGTTGACCATCTCGCGGTCGGTGTTGGGGATCTCGATGCCGACGGCCGACTTGCCGGGGATCGGGCTGATGATCCGTACGTCCGGGCTGGCGACGGCGTACGCGATGTTCTTCGTCAGTGCGGTGATCCGCTCGACCTTCACGGCCGGGCCCAACTCGACCTCGTAGCGCGTGACCGTCGGCCCGCGGGTGAAGCCGGTGACGGAGGCGTCGACCTTGAACTCGGTGAAGACGTTGGTGAGCGAGGCGACGATGGCGTCGTTGGCGGCGCTGCGGGTCTTGCCGGGTCCGCCCCGCTCCAGCAGGTCGAGCGAGGGCAGGGAGTAGGTGATGTCGCCGGAGAGCTGGAGCTGTTCGGCGCGCGGGGGCAGGTCGCGGGGTGCGTCGGGCGCCTGCTTGGTGAGGTCGGGCACCAGGGCTTCCTGCCTGGCACCCTTGGGCGGCCGGGCCCCCGGGGGCTCCTGCCCGGCCCCCTTCGTGCGCGCGGCCGGCACGGGGGTGGTCTCCTCCCGCTCCCCCACGCTCACCCCCTGGGTGAGGTCGGCGACGACCGGCGACGGCGGCATGCCGTGCAGTACGGCCCCGTCGAGCGCGGCAGCGGCGGCAGCCGCCACGTCCACGGCGTCCATGGGCCGGTCCGGGTCGGGCTGCCGCACTGCGGAGCGGCGGGGGCGGCGCCGGGTGAGGGCCTCCTGCTCGGCACCGTCGGGGTCGTAGTCCTTAGGGGCGGATCCGCGCCTGCGGGAGCGCGCGGGCAGCGCTTCGCGCCACTGCTCGTCGTAGCGCGCGTCGTCCTCGCCGTACGCCTCCTCATCCTCGTCGTCCGCGACGATCCCCAGCTTCTGGCCGAGCAGCCGTAGCCGCTGCGGGATGGCGTTGACCGGGGTGGCGGTGACGACGAGCAGGCCGAAGACGGTGAGCAGCACAAGCATCGCCACGGCGAGCGCCTCGCCCATGGTGTACGTCAGCGGGGTGGCCGTGCCCCAGCCGATGAGGCCACCGGCGTCCCTTATCCGCTGCATGCCGTCGCTGCGCGCGGGCGCCCCGCAGGCGATGTGGACCTGGCCGAGCACGCCGATGACGAGCGCGGAGAGGCCGATGACGATACGGCCGTTGGCGTCCGGCTTCTCGGGGTGGCGGATGAACCGGAAGGCGATGACCGCGAGCAGGATCGGCACCAGCAGGTCGAGCCGGCCGAAGGCGCCGGTCACGAGCATCTCGACGAGGTCGCCGACCGGGCCGCGCAGGTTGGACCAGGTGCCGGCGGCCACGATCAGTGCGAGTGCGAGCAGCAGCAGTGCGACGCCGTCCTTGCGGTGCGCCGGGTCGAGATTCTTCGCACCCTGCCCTATGCCGCGGAAGACGGCGCCGACGGCGTGCGCGGCACCGAGCCAGACGGCGCGTACGAGTCTGTACACGCCTCCGGTCGGATTGGGCGCCGGCTTCGGAGGGGCCGTCTTCTTCGCCGCAGTCTTCTTGGCTGCGGCTTTCTTCGCGGGGGCCTTCTTCGCCGGAGCCTTCGTCGGAGCGGCTGCCTTCTTGGCGGGCGGCTTCTTCGCTGCGGACTGACGTGAGGCCATGGGGGTGAGGTTACCGGTGGAGACGACAGCGGACACGTGTGCCTACTGCTTCACCCGTTCGTGTCGCGCGCCTCGAGCGCCAAAGCTGACGAGGGCGGACAGGCCCTCGTTCCGAGAGCCTGTCACCCAACTCCGCCCGGGTCCCGCTCAGTTCTGCGACGGCAGCGAAGGCGCGCCGCCCGTGCCCGGCTCCAGTGCGTCCAGTGCCCGGCGCAGACCCGTGAGTTTGCGCTCCAGATGGGCGGCCGTGGCCACCGCGGCCGCGTCCGCCGAGTCGTCGTCGAGCTGTTTGGAGAGGGCCTCGGCCTGCTCCTCGACGGCTGCGAGCCGCGCGGACAGTTCGGCGAGGATGCCGCCGGAGGGCTCCTTGGAGCCGCCCACCGCGCCCTTGCCGCCGCCCTCCAACTGCAGCCGCAGCAGGGCCGCCTGCTCCCTCAACTGGCAGTTCTTCATGTACAGCTCGACGAAGACCGAGACCTTCGCACGCAGCACCCACGGGTCGAACGGCTTGGAGATGTAGTCGACCGCACCCGCCGCATAGCCACGGAACGTGTGGTGGGGACCGTGGTTGATGGCGGTGAGGAAGATGATCGGAATGTCCCGGGTCCGTTCGCGCCTCTTGATGTGCGCGGCCGTTTCGAAACCGTCCATTCCCGGCATCTGGACGTCCAGCAGAATGACCGCGAAGTCGTCCGTCAGCAGCGCCTTGAGCGCTTCCTCCCCGGACGATGCCCGCACCAGCGTCTGATCGAGCGCGGAGAGGATGGCCTCCAGCGCCAGCAGATTCTCCGGCCGGTCATCGACCAGGAGGATCTTGGCCTTCTGCACCATGGCCCGCCCTCCTCGCCCCGGCTTGGGGCCTCCCCTGTCCTCAGGACTCGAGGTGACACCGAGTGGCATCACCCCAGGGGACGACTCCCTTGCGCCGCCCGTCCTTGTGCCGGTCATCGTAGCCGCACCCCGCCCGTCGCCACACCCTGTCACCGTGATGTCACTGTGCTCGTAGCAGAAACGCAGCGGGGGACCAGAAGGTTCCCCGAATACCGCGCTTCTACACGGCCTCGGCCACACTCAGTCAGCAACTGCTCGGCATGGTCACCGGGTTGTGACCATCCAACGCCCCACGCGTCACTCGCCTCGCATCCATTGCTCCATGACAGACAGCAGATGATCGGGATCGACCGGCTTCGTCACATAGTCGGAGGCCCCGGAGTCGATCGCCTTCTCCCGGTCGCCCTTCATCGCCTTGGCGGTCAGCGCGATGATCGGCAGCCCGGCGAACTGGGGCATCCGGCGGATCGCCGTCGTCGTCGCGTATCCGTCCATCTCGGGCATCATGATGTCCATCAGCACGACCGTCACGTCGTCGTGCTGCTCCAGGACCTCGATGCCCTCACGGCCGTTCTCGGCGTACAGCACGGACAGGCCGTGCTGCTCCAGGACACTGGTGAGCGCGAAGACGTTACGGATGTCGTCGTCGACGATGAGCACCTTCTCGCCGTCGAACCTGCCCACCCTGCGCGGCTGCGGCACGGGCTCCTGATGCACCTGCATCCACGGCTCCTGCACCTGAGCGCCCTGCCCGGGCACGGCGGAGAAGCCGTTCGACACCGACCTGCGGCGCCGCCGGAACAGCGCCGCGGCCCCGTTCTGGGTCTCGTGGTACGACTTCACCTCGGCCGGCGTCTCGGTCCGCTCGCTCAGCTCGGCCTCGGAGGCCAGCAACTCCCCGGCCTCCAGCGCGGCGGGAGCGTTGTGCGCGTAGCCCTGCGGGGGCAGTTCGCTCGGGTGCAGCGGCAAATACAGGGTGAAGGTGGAACCGCGTCCGGGCTCGCTCTGGGCGTGGATCTCGCCGCCGAGCAGCCGGGCGATCTCCCGCGAGATGGACAGCCCCAGCCCCGTACCGCCGTATTTGCGGCTCGTGGTGCCGTCCGCCTGCTTGAACGCCTCGAAGATCACCCGCATCTTGCTGGCCGCGATGCCGATGCCGGTGTCCGTCACCGAGAACGCGATGATGGGGGCATCCGGATCGCTGAGCGACCCCGCCTCCAGCAACTGCTCGCGGATGGCCACCGGTACGTCCGCTCCGGCGGGCCGGATGACCAGCTCGACGGCCCCGGAGTCGGTGAACTTCACCGCGTTGGACAGCAGGTTCCGCAGCACCTGGAGCAGGCGCTGTTCGTCCGTGTGCAGCGTGGCGGGCAGCTCCGGCGAGACCCGTACGGAGAAGTCGAGGCCCTTCTCCGCGGTCAGCGGCCGGAAGGTGGCCTCCACGTAGTCGACGAGCTGGACGAGCGCGATACGGGTCGGCGAGACGTCCATCTTGCCCGCCTCGACCTTCGACAGGTCCAGGATGTCGTTGATCAGCTGGAGCAGGTCGGAGCCCGCCCCGTGGATCGTCTCGGCGAACTCGACCTGCTTGGGCGTCAGATTCGACTCTGCGTTGTCGGCGAGCAGCTTGGCGAGGATCAGCAGCGAGTTGAGCGGGGTGCGCAGCTCGTGCGACATGTTCGCCAGGAACTCGCTCTTGTAGCGCATCGACACCGCGAGCTGCTCGGCACGCTCCTCCAGGACCTGCCGAGCCTCCTCGATCTCGGTGTTCTTGACCTCGATGTCGCGGTTCTGCCGGGCCAGCAGCTCGGCCTTCTCCTCCAGTTCGGCGTTGGACGCCTGGAGGGCCTTCTGCCGGTTCTCCAACTCGTCGGACCGCTCGCGCAGTTGCTCGGTCAGCTCCTGCGACTGCTTCAGCAGCACCTCGGTCTTGGTGTTGACAGAGATGGTGTTGACGCTCGTCGCGATCATCTCGGCGATCTGGTTCAGGAAGTCCTTCTGGATGTGCGTGAACGAGTTGAACGACGCCAGCTCGATGACACCGAGCACCTTCCCCTCGAAGAGCACCGGAAGCACGATGACCTGCGTCGGCGGCGCCTCCCCGAGCCCGGAGGAGATCTTCAGATAGCCGCTCGGCGCGTTCTCCACCAGGATCGTGCGCTTCTCCATCGCGGCCGTCCCGACCAGCGCCTCACCTGGCCGGAACGACGTCGGCATGGAGCCCATCGAGTAGCCGTACGACCCGAGCATGCGCAGCTCGTACTGGTCCTCGCCGTCCGGGGCCAGGTCCGTGCCGTCGACCAGCGGCAGCGCGAGGAAGAACGCGCCGTGCTGCGCGGACACCACCGGCGTCAGCTCGCTCATGATCAGCGAGGCCACGTCGTCGAGGTCCCGGCGGCCCTGCATCAGGGCGGAGATGCGGGCGAGGTTGCCCTTGAGCCAGTCCTGCTCCTGGTTGGCGATCGTGGTGTCGCGCAGGTTGGCGATCATCTTGTTGATGTAGTCCTGCAGCTCCTTGATCTCGCCCGACGCGTCGACGTCGATCTTGAGGTTCAGGTCGCCCCGGGTCACCGCGGTGGCCACGCGCGCGATGGCGCGGACCTGCCGGGTCAGGTTCCCGGCCATCTCGTTCACCGACTCCGTGAGGTCCCGCCAGGTGCCGTCGACGTCGCGTACGCGCGCCAGACCGCCCAACTGACCCTCGGTGCCCACCTCGCGGGCGACCCGGGTGACCTCCTCGGCGAAGGAGGACAGCTGGTCGACCATCGTGTTGATGGTGGTCTTCAGCTCCAGGATCTCGCCGCGCGCGTCGATGTCGATCTTCTTGGTCAGGTCGCCCTTGGCGATGGCGGTCGTCACCATGGCGATGTTGCGGACCTGGCCGGTCAGGTTGGACGCCATCGAGTTCACGGACTCGGTGAGGTCCTTCCAGGTGCCGGCCACACCCGGTACGTGCGCCTGGCCGCCGAGGATGCCGTCCGTGCCCACCTCGCGGGCTACCTTGGTGACCTGGTCGGCGAACGAACTCAGCGTCTTCACCATGCTGTTGAAGGTGTCGGCGAGCTCCGCGACCTCACCGCGCGCCTCGATCGTCACCGTACGGGTCAGGTCACCGTTGGCGACGGCCGCCGCGACCTGGGAGATGTTCCGCACCTGCATGGTGAGGTTCTTGGCCATCAGGTTGACGTTGCCGCTGAGGTCCTTCCAGATGCCGGTGATGCCCGGCACATGCGCCTGGCCGCCGAGGATGCCCTCGGTGCCCACCTCGCGGGCCACCCGGGTCACCTGCTCGGCGAAGGAGGACAGCTGGTCGACCATCGTGTTGACGGTGGTGACGAGTTCGAGGATCTCGCCCTTCGCGTCGACGGTGATCTTCTTCGACAGGTCGCCCTTGGCGACGGCGGTGGTGACCTCGGCGATCTGACGCACCTGGATCGTCAGGTTGTTCGCCATGAAGTTCACCGACTGCGTGAGGTCCTTCCAGGTGCCGGAGACGCCCTGCACCTCGGCCTGACCGCCGAGCTGGCCCTCCGTACCCACCTCGCGGGCCACCCGGGTGACCTCCTCCGCGAACGACGACAGCTGGTCGACCATCGTGTTCAGCGTGTTCTTCAGCTCCAGGATCTCGCCGCGCGCGTCCACGGTGATCTTCTGGGAGAGGTCACCGCGGGCCACCGCCGTGGCGACCTGCGCGATGTTCCGCACCTGGCCGGTCAGGTTGCCGGCCATGCCGTTCACGGACTCGGTGAGGTCGCGCCACACACCGGCGACGCCGGGCACCTGCGCCTGACCGCCGAGCCGGCCCTCCGTGCCCACGTCCCGGGCGACCCGGGTCACCTGGTCCGCGAAGGAGGACAGCTGGTCGACCATCGTGTTGATGGTGTTCTTCAACTCCAGGATCTCGCCGCGCGCGTCGACGTCGATCTTCTGGGAGAGGTCACCGCGGGCCACGGCCGTCGTCACCTGCGCGATGTTCCGCACCTGAGAGGTGAGGTTGCCGGCCATCGAGTTGACGGAGTCCGTGAGTTCCTTCCAGGTGCCGGAGACGCCGTCCACGCGCGCCTGACCGCCGAGGCGGCCCTCCGTGCCCACGTCCCGGGCCATCCGCGTCACCTGGTCGGCGAACGACGACAGCTGGTCCACCATCGTGTTCACGGTGTTCTTCAGCTCGAGCATCTCGCCCGCGACATCGACGGTGACCTTCTGCGAGAGGTCGCCGTTGGCCACGGCGGTGGTGACCGCCGCGATGTTCCTCACCTGTCCGGTGAGATTCCGGAACGCCGTGTTGACGGAGTCCGTCAGGTCCTTCCAGGTCCCGGCCGCCCCCGGCACCTGCGCCTGACCACCCAGCCGGCCCTCGGCACCCACCTCGTTGGCCACCCGCGTGACCTCGGCACCGAAGTACGAGAGCTGGTCGACCATTCCGTTGACGGTGTTCTTCAGTTCCAGCATCTCGCCGGCCACGTCCACGGTGACCTTCTGCGAGAGGTCACCGTCGGCCACCGCCGTCGTCACCGCCGCGATGTCCCGCACCTGGATGGTCAGGTTCCGGAAGACCGTGTTCACCGAATCGGTGAGGTCCTTCCAGGTCCCGGCCGCGCCCGGCACCTGCGCCTGACCACCCAGCCGGCCCTCGGCACCCACCTCGTTGGCCACCCGCGTGACCTCGTCGGCGAAGATCCGCAGCGTCTCGGTCATCTGGTTGATGGTCTCGGCGAGCTTGGCGACCTCGCCGCGCGCCGGCACGGTCACCTTCTGCGACAGATCGCCGTTGGCGACAGCGGTGGTGACCTGGGCGATCCCCCGCACCTGGAGAGTGAGATTGCCGGCCATGGTGTTCACCGAATCGGTGAGTTCCTTCCACACCCCGGCCACCCCGGGCACCTCGGCCTGACCACCGAGCTGCCCCTCCGTACCCACCTCACGGGCGACTCGCGTCACCTCGGAGGAGAACGCGGAGAGCTGGTCCACCATCGTGTTGACGGTTTCCTTCAGCTCCAGCATCTCGCCGGCCACATGAACCGTGACCTTCCGGGACAAGTCACCCTTCGCCACCGCCGTCGTCACCAGCGCGATGTCCCGCACCTGCGCGGTCAGCCGGTACGCCATGGTGTTGACCGAGTCCGTGAGGTCCTTCCACGAACCGGACATACCGCGCACCTTGGCCTGCCCGCCCAGCTTGCCCTCGGTGCCGACGTCGCTGGCCAGCCGCGTGACCTCGTCGGTGAACGTCGACAGCTGATCCACCAGGTTGTTGACGGTCCGCGCGACCTTCAGGAACTCACCCCGCAGCGGATGCCCGCTCCCCTCCCCCGCCGGCGTCCGCAACTCCATACGCGGCGACAGATCGCCCTCCGCGACCTCGGACAGCACCCTGCTGACCTCGGCGACAGGCCGTACGAGGTCGTCGACCAGCGCGTTGGAGTTGTCGATCGCGGTCGCCCAGGCCCCCTCGAAGGCGCCCGTCTCCAACCGCTCGCTGAGCTTGCCCTCACGCCCGACCACGCGCCGCACCCGAGACAACTCACCGGTCAGATGCAGATTACGGTCCGCGACCTCGTTGAACACCGCGGCGATCTCGGCCATGACGCCGTCGCCGGACACGGTCAGCCGCTTGCGGAAGTTGCCGTCCCGCATCGCCTCAAGGGCCGTCAACAGCCGACTCAGAGCAGCGGCGTCCACCGTGGTGGTGCCATTGCGCGGTTTGCGTGGTTTGCGCTGCTCGTTCAGGGACTGTCCGCCTTTCGCGCGCGTCTTAGTGCCCCGCGTCGCTGCGCCAGACTCCACTGTGTCCCTCCCGCAAGGGTCGACCGTTCCTGCCCGGCGTATTTCGCCGCACTCGGACGCTTCGTACTGCTCACACTGCTCGTACCACTCGTACTGCCGCGTACCCGGATACTTCTGCTCGGCTCACCGGGTGCCATTCCCCGGCGCGCGGCGCACTCGGAAGCCCACTCAGCTGCCGGGACCTTCTCCCGGAAGCCTGCCCAGTGTTTCACCATGCCTGAACCAGGCCATAACAGTTCGGCAGCTTCGCACACGGTCCGCACACCTCCGGGCGGAATCACAGACGACCGGCATCAGCATGGACGGCGAAGGTAAGTAACCTTGCATGCGGCTGTCCAGCCATGCCGGTTCGGTCCGGCCTGGGCGGTGACGCACGAGCACGAGCGGGCAGGCATCGGAGGGGCGGCCGCACCATGACGACCGGACTGCATCCTGGGGAAGTCCCCCAGGATCCTCGGCCGACGGGGAACCAGCCACTGCCTCGGCAGGAGCTGGTCGGCCACGAGTCCCCGCACGTCGAGAACCGGACGAGGAGTTCTGTGATCACCGCGCGCGCGGCCGCCAGTTTCGACCCCGTCTCACGGTCCGTCGCGATCGCCCGCTCCTTCGTCCGCGACACCCTCCAGGGCTGGGGCTTCGCCGACATCGTCGACGACGCCGTGGTCCTCACCAGCGAACTGGTCACCAACGCGGTGGTCCACGCGGGCACCTCGGCCGACGTCCTGTGTCTGCGCGCCGACGACGGCGTCCGCATCGAGGTCGCCGACAGATACCCCGAGCGCGAGATCCCCCTGCAGATCACGCCCGTCAACATGGGCAATCCCGACCGCGAGGGCGGCCGCGGCCTCCAGCTGTGCGCGGCCATGGCGGCCCGTTGGGGCGTCGAGTACACGCCGACGCACAAGCAGGTCTGGTTCCAACTCGACCTCCCCGACCGCCCGGTGGGCACGCGCACGGCCGGCCCGGCCCTTCCCCCCGACCTGCTCCCGCTCGCCGACGGCCGGGTCCGCGTCGCGGTCGTCCAGATCGACCGCGCGGGCGCGATCGGCGCGTGGAACGAGGACGCCGAGGAACTCTTCGGTTACGGCCCCGACCAGGTCATCGGCAAGCCCCTCGCCGACCTCGCCGCCTGGCCGCACACCCCCGGCACCGGCACAGGCGTCGCCGAGGCCCTTCAACTCTCCCGCTGGGAGGGCAGCTACGGCATCCGCGGCGCCAACGGCCGCGTGACCCCGGTCTACGCCTCCCACCTCCGGGTACGCGACACGGCCGGCGAGCCGTCAACAGTCTGCCTCCTCGTACGGGACCACGAACGAGCTGTCCTCCAGACCCCGATCCGCGTCCCCTCCGCCGACTCGAAGTCCTCGGGCGAGGGCCAGGCCACGGACCCCTTCGAGGTCTTCATCGGCTCCCCGGCCCCGGACGACCTCGACGGTCTCCTCCAGCGCACGGTCGAGCGCGCCCGCGACATGCTCGACGGCGACTCCGCCTTCCTGCTCCTCGCGACCGACGACGAGACGGAACTGGAGGTAAGGGCCTCCACCGGCCTCCCCTCGGCCCGCCAGCGCTTCGCCCGCGTCCCCGTGGAGGCGGGCCCCGGCCGCTACGGCTCGGCCCGCATGCCCGCCGTCCACGACGACCTCACGGCCGTCCCCGGCGCCGTACCCCTGCTGAGCGGCACAGGCATGCGCTCGGTCGTGACGGTCCCCCTCAAGGTCGAGGGCCGCCTCACGGGCTCCCTGGGCGTCGCCGCCGAGTCGTCGGGCCGCTACTCGAACGAAGAAGCGCTTCGCCTCCAGTTCGCCGCGGACCGCATCGCACTGGCGGTCGAATCCGCCCGCCTGGGCGAGTTGGAACGCCTCCGCCGAGGCTCCCTGTCCTTCCTCGTCGAGGCCTCCGACCTCCTGGCGGGCACCCTGGACCGCGATCAGACCCTGGCCCTGATGGCCCAGATGACGATCCCGACCCTCGCCACCTGGTGCGCGGTCTACACGATCGCCGACCAGGCCTCGGATCCTTACCTCTCCTACGTCCTGCACGAGGACGAAGACCTCATCGACGGCCTCAAGGCGCTCCTCGTCAAGATCCCGCCGCCGGAGCCGATCCCCACGCCGGGCGCCCGCGTCTGGACGGCCCCCGCCGAGGCGGCCCACCGCGCGGCCCTGCGCACGTCCATGCGCAGCCTGGGCCTCGGCGAGCCGGCGACGGTCAGCTCGGGCATCGGCACGACCCTGGCCACGGCCTCGGCGGTGGGCGGCGAGACGGTCGTCCTGCCGCTCGTGGCCCGCAACCGCGTCATCGGCATGCTGACGCTCGGCAAGCCGACGGACGAGCACTTCCGCCAGGAGATCCTGGAGTTGGCCGAGGACCTCTCCCGCCGGGCCGCCCTGGCCCTCGACAACGCCCGTCTGTACTCGGAGCGCACGGCCATCAGCCAGTCCCTCCAGCGCAGCCTCCTCCCGCCCGAGCTCCCGGAGATCGACGGCGTCGAGGTCGAGGTCATCTACCGCGCGGCCGGCGAGGGCAACGAGGTCGGCGGCGACTTCTACGACCTCTTCCCCATCCGCGACGGCGCGTACGGCTTCGCCATCGGCGACGTCTGCGGCACGGGCCCGGAGGCCGCCGCGGTCACCGGCCTGGCCCGCCACGCCCTGCGCCTGCTGGCCCGAGAGGGCTACGGCGGCCCGGCGGTCCTGGAGCGCCTCAACTCCGCGATCATCGACGAGGGCGCCCGCAGCCGCTTCCTGACGCTTCTGTACGGCGAGTTGTGGCCGCAGGAGGACGGCAGCGCCGAACTGAAGGTCGTCTGCGCCGGGCACCCGCTACCCCTCCGCCTCCGCCAGGACGGCACGGTCGAGCCCGCCGCCGAACCGCAGCCGCTGCTCGGCGTCATGGAGGACCTGGAGCTGTACGAGCAGACGGTCACCCTCGCCCCGGGTGACGTCCTCCTCTGTGTCACGGACGGCGTCACCGAACGCCGCGAGGGCACCCGTATGTTGGGCGACGACGGCCTCACCGAGGTCCTCACGACCTGTACGGGCCTGACGGCGGGCGCAGTGGCGGCCCGTGTGATGCGCGCGGTCGAACGCTTTGCCTCCGACGCTCCGTCCGACGACATGGCGATCCTCGCGATGCGGGTACCGGGCCTCCAGAAGGACTGAAAGAGGGCATGAAAAAGGCCCCGCCCGGATGGGCGGGGCCTTTCGCTGGAGCCCCCAAACGGAATCGAACCGTTGACCTTCTCCTTACCATGGAGACGCTCTGCCGACTGAGCTATAGGGGCTTGTCGCTTTTGAGGTTTCCCTCGCGGCAACGGGATAGATCATACCCCGAACAGGCCTGTGCTCCCAACTTGCTCAGAAGGCGGGCTGAAGCAGTCCTCCGAGCGCATTGCACGTGGCCACGATCCGCTGCATGTCGCGCTTGGTCAGCGCCGCGTCCACCGGCAGCGACAGCGTTTCGTCGGCTGCCCGCTCGGTCTCCGGCAGACATATGTCCCGACGGAAGCCAGGCATCCGGTGCACCGGCGTCTTCACCGGCACCCGGCACTCAACTCCCCTGCCGCGCAGGGCCCGTGCGAAGGCATCCCGGTCCGGCCGCCCGTTCCCCGGCACCCGCACGACGTACTGCTGAAAGGTGTGCCCGTCACTCCCCACTGGAGTACGCACCCCCTTCAGCTTGGCACTGAGATACGAGGCCCGCTGCCTACGCTCCCCGACCTCGCTGTACGGCGTCTCGGACTCCCCCTGCTCGAGCACCAACAGCCCGTACCGCTGCCCGACTCGATGCAGCCCAGCGATATCAGCCGGCCGACCGAAGCGGTGTACGACGACGACGGCCGCCGTCCGCGGAGTCACCACGGCCTCGACTTCGGCGTCATCCAGGCAGTACGTCGCCGGGTCTATGTCGGCGAAGACCGGCACGGCCCCGGCCAGACTCACGGCCTCGGCGACCTCGACGTTCCCGAACGCCGGCACGACTACTTCGTCACCGGCACCGACGCCCGCGGCTCTGAGCATTCCAACGGTACTCATGAGACGGATCCTGGTCGCGCAACGTGAACACGAAGTGACGCACAACAAAAAAGAGCTGGTCCCCGAACCGAAATTCGGGGACCAGCTCTATCAATATTTGTTCGGCGGCGTCCTACTCTCCCACAGGGTCCCCCCTGCAGTACCATCGGCGCTGTAAGGCTTAGCTTCCGGGTTCGGAATGTAACCGGGCGTTTCCCTCACGCTATGACCACCGAAACACTATGAAACACTCAACCGCACCACACCGTGACCATGGCATGGGGTTGTTCGTGGTTTCAGAACCAACACAGTGGACGCGAGCAACTGAGGACAAGCCCTCGGCCTATTAGTACCAGTCAACTCCACCCATTACTGGGCTTCCATATCTGGCCTATCAACCCAGTCGTCTACTGGGAGCCTTACCCCATCAAGTGGGTGGGAATACTCATCTCGAAGCAGGCTTCCCGCTTAGATGCTTTCAGCGGTTATCCCTCCCGAACGTAGCCAACCAGCCATGCCCTTGGCAGAACAACTGGCACACCAGAGGTTCGTCCGTCCCGGTCCTCTCGTACTAGGGACAGCCCTTCTCAATATTCCTGCGCGCGCAGCGGATAGGGACCGAACTGTCTCACGACGTTCTAAACCCAGCTCGCGTACCGCTTTAATGGGCGAACAGCCCAACCCTTGGGACCGACTCCAGCCCCAGGATGCGACGAGCCGACATCGAGGTGCCAAACCATCCCGTCGATATGGACTCTTGGGGAAGATCAGCCTGTTATCCCCGGGGTACCTTTTATCCGTTGAGCGACGGCGCTTCCACAAGCCACCGCCGGATCACTAGTCCCGACTTTCGTCCCTGCTCGACCCGTCGGTCTCACAGTCAAGCTCCCTTGTGCACTTACACTCACCACCTGATTGCCAACCAGGCTGAGGGAACCTTTGGGCGCCTCCGTTACCCTTTGGGAGGCAACCGCCCCAGTTAAACTACCCATCAGACACTGTCCCCGATCCGGATCACGGACCCGGGTTAGACATCCAGCACGACCAGACTGGTATTTCAACGACGACTCCACCTGAACTGGCGTCCAAGCTTCACAGTCTCCCAGCTATCCTACACAAGCCGAACCGAACACCAATATCAAACTGTAGTAAAGGTCCCGGGGTCTTTCCGTCCTGCTGCGCGAAACGAGCATCTTTACTCGTAGTGCAATTTCACCGGGCCTATGGTTGAGACAGTCGAGAAGTCGTTACGCCATTCGTGCAGGTCGGAACTTACCCGACAAGGAATTTCGCTACCTTAGGATGGTTATAGTTACCACCGCCGTTTACTGGCGCTTAAGTTCTCAGCTTCGCCACACCGAAATGTGACTAACCGGTCCCCTTAACGTTCCAGCACCGGGCAGGCGTCAGTCCGTATACATCGCCTTACGGCTTCGCACGGACCTGTGTTTTTAGTAAACAGTCGCTTCTCGCTGGTCTCTGCGGCCACCCCCAGCTCGAGGAGCAAGTCCTCTCACCAGTGATGGCCCCCTTCTCCCGAAGTTACGGGGGCATTTTGCCGAGTTCCTTAACCATAGTTCACCCGAACGCCTCGGTATTCTCTACCAGACCACCTGAGTCGGTTTAGGGTACGGGCCGCCATGAAACTCGCTAGAGGCTTTTCTCGACAGCATAGGATCATCCACTTCACCACAATCGGCTCGGCATCAGGTCTCAGACTACGTGTCAGGCGGATTTGCCTACCTGACGTCCTACACCCTTACCCCGGGACAACCACCGCCCGGGATGGACTACCTTCCTGCGTCACCCCATCACTCACCTACTGCAAGTCTGGTCCGTCGGCTCCACCACTCCCCTTTGCCCGAAGGCTCCAGGGCGGCTTCACGGACTTAGCATCGCCTGGTTCAATGTTTGACGCTTCACAGCGGGTACCGGAATATCAACCGGTTATCCATCGACTACGCCTGTCGGCCTCGCCTTAGGTCCCGACTTACCCTGGGCAGATCAGCTTGACCCAGGAACCCTTGGTCAATCGGCGCAAACGTTTCTCACGTTTGTATCGCTACTCATGCCTGCATTCTCACTCGTGAACCGTCCACAACTCGCTTCCGCGGCTGCTTCACCCGGCACACGACGCTCCCCTACCCATCACGATCCCC